>JAYUOT010000145.1:0-3223 GCA_043760705.1 Betaproteobacteria bacterium | reverse complement strand
GTGCCCTATTTCCCAAGGGGCTGCATCATCACCGCGCACCTATGGCACGGTCGTTACCTTAATGGGAATGGGCATAGACACCCAAGGTGCCGTCCACTGCCACCAGTTGAAGGCGCTTGATTGGCGCGCGCGCAAGGCTGAGTTCAAAGAAACCGTGCCGCAGTCTCTGCTTGACGAGGTTTCGGCGCGGGTTGGCGCCATTTTGTTCGAGTAATCATCTCACACGCCACTCCCCATGAACATTGCCCGTATCTACTTGCGTGTCAGCACCAACGAGCAAGATTTAACTCGCCAAACCGATATAGAGCGCAGCACGCGCGATGCAGGCTACTACGTCGCGGGGGTATATAGAGAAAAGGCATCAGGAGCGCGAGTTGATCGCCCGGAGCTGCAACGCATGATTTCGGATTTGCAACCTGGAGAGGTGGTGATTGCTGAAAAAATTGACCGCATCAGCCGCTTGCCGTTGCCGCAAGCAGAGCAATTGGTGAACTCCATTCGTGCCAAGGGCGCAAAGTTGGCCGTGCCGGGCGTCGTGGACTTGTCGGAGCTAGCGAATAGCGCTGACGGAATCACAAAAATTGTGTTGGAGTCGGTGCAAGAATTGCTTCTCAAACTGGCGCTACAAATGGCGCGGGATGACTATGAAACCCGCCGTGAGCGCCAACGCCAAGGCGTCCAACTTGCCAAGTCAGCAGGTAAATATGCAGGGCGCAGTGCCGACATCAACACTCACCAACGCGTCATCGCTTTTCGAAGCGCGGGTCAAACGATTAAGCGAACAGCGGAGCTAGCTGGATGCAGCCCAAGCCAGGTCAAGCGGGTATGGGCACTGCACCGGCAAGCCCAGGTGATCGATGCCAGTTAGCTTTCTCTCCAATGATCAGCGAGAGAACTACGGCCGCTTTACCGGAATACCTAGCACCCATGATTTGGATCGCTACTTCCATCTGGACGAATTCGACCTTGGGCTGATCTCACAAAAACGAGGCCAGAACAACCGACTTGGATTTGCGTTGCAGCTCGCAACGGTTCGATACCTCGGCTCGTTTTTGGACGATCCCATCGACGTACCGGCACCAGTGCTGCAAACGCTGGCCAGGCAGCTTTATATCGACTCGACTGATGGCATGCACGTCTACCGCTCGGGGGATCAGCGTTGGAGCCACGCTACCGAAATTCGAGCGCAATACGGCTACGCCGAAATTACTGAGCCACGCATCGGCTTGCGCCTGACCCGCTGGCTGTACGCATTGTGTTGGACAGGAACCGACCGACCCAGCGTATTGTTTGAGCGGGCAACAACCTGGTTGGTCACGCAAAAAGTGCTGCTGTCAGGCTGTACCACCCTTGAGCGCTACGTGTCGCGCCTGCGCAGTCGTGTGGAAATGCGTTTGTGGAACTGGGCCAGTGATGATCAGCAGTGCATCATTGACGCTGGCTTTGTTGCGATTAAATCCGCGCTTCCCTAGCTATGGGACTTTCACCGGTTAGAAAAGATGACTTAGATGGCACGGCCACAGCCGCGACAAAGGCGGATTGCTGCGATCAGCGCGCCAATACCTTCAATCAAGCTCGAACGCCACATGATGTTGGCCAAAGTCGACGGGTTTGAGTCGTCAAGCGGCATTGGTGTGCGTGGTCTCGTTGAGGGAAAACAACTTGCACTGGGCAATACGACTTTGATGCAACAACTGGGCATTGCCACAACAACTGATGGAGAGTCCTCACTGCCGGTAGAGGGGTTCACTGCGCTGGTGGGGCGCGGCGTGCAGGGGAAAATTGACGGTGAAACTTTTGCGCTAGGCAATCATCGCTTGATTGAGGAGCGTCTACAATGCAGTGATGCTGACGGGCGACAACGCGGCAACCGCAAAAGCGCTGGCTGCGCAATCGGGCATTGACGATGCCCGCGGCAACTTGCTGCCCGAGGATAAACTTAAGGCCATCAAAGACATGCAGAAACGTTACGGTATTACGGGTATGTCAGGCGACGGGATCAACGACTCGCCGGCCTTGGCCCAAGCCGATATTGGCTTTGCGATGGGCGCCGCCGGTACTGATATCGCGATGGAGGCGGCCGACGTGGTGATTATGAATGACGACCTGCGACGCATCGCCGCCACCATTCGTCTGTCGCGTGATGCTCACGCCGTGCTTTGGCAAAACATCGTTCTCGCCTTGGGCTTGAAGGCGATTTTTTTAGTACTGGCAATTTTCGGCAACACCACCATGTGGATGGCCGTATTTGCAGATATGGGGGCCAGTTTGCTGGTGGTATTCAATGGCTTGCGTTTGATGAAGAGCTAAAAATGAAGCACAAGGTAATGGGTCACTGGTACACTAAACAACATGCGTAAGTTGTTAGCCATTTTCCTGTTGGTCTTTTTGCCCATGCAGCTCAGTTGGGCTGCGGTCGCTAGCTATTGCCAGCATGAAGCCCTGGCCGAGGCGACTCATGTGGGCCACCATGAACACCAGCATATTACTGCGGACGATGGCCATGGATCACCCGAGCCGGTCAAGACTTTGGGTGAAGATCCCGATTGTGCTTCCTGCCATGCTGGATGCGCTTCAGCCTTGCCCCAAAAAAGGGTAATTGTTCCAGGGCTAGATTCCTCCTTAGACACTGCGACCTACAAGGTCACGCCCACGTCCCCACCTTTGGAACGCCTCGAACGGCCCCAGTGGCGTGCACTCGCCTGATCGGCGTGGGTAGGCTGTTTCATGAATAGTCCTTCTTCTTTTTGTCGCCATTGATTCGCGCGCGCGTGCCGTGTGCTCTTCGACCCGACCTCTCACGGTTAACATGGTGACTCGACTAGCGATCATTTGACACGCTCCCCGCCGATTTCCTTGTGGTTTTGAATTTACTGGAGAATCGGATGCGGACAACTATTTACATGCAAAGACGACGTGAGGAATTTCCCGTCCTTTTCGCCTTAAAAACGCTAGCGACGACGAGTCTTGTATTCCTTGCGCTTAGCTTGGGCACGCCTTTTGCGCAAAGGGCGGTCTTCGCTCAAACGCCACCACCCGCTCGAGAGTTTCATCTAGACTCAAACGGTGTGTCGCGGCTTGAAGCCTTTGCAACTCTAACGCTCCAAAATGCGCTGGACTTGGCGCTTGAAGGCAATTTGGAGTTGGCGGTTGCGAGGCGAGAAATCGAGGCGACGGAGGGTCAGGTGTTACAAGGGCGATCTCGACCCAATCCAGCGCTTGT
>JAYUOT010000144.1:0-6486 GCA_043760705.1 Betaproteobacteria bacterium | reverse complement strand
CAATGACAAGCACACGCTGATGTTCGGCGGCTCCAAGCGCAGCTCCCAGCGCCGCCAAGCCAGAACCAATTACGATATGGTCGAAGTCCATAACCTTGTACTTAAATAGGTGTAGCCATACCAACGAACCCCCAAGGCTCGCAGTAAGAGATCAACGGGTCGCAAAATACAGGGATAACGCCCCAGTCCTTGCAGCGCCCAGCCATAGAGTTGATAAGCAAATTTCTCCGCACGGCTGCCGAAAGGACGAGTCACCATTTTAAATAGGCGTACGGACTTTTCCTGAGCAGGCCAAACGGGGTGATTGAAAAAAGACACGATGTCCGTGAGACTCGTACCAATATGGGTACCGCCAGGTAATTCGCTTTCCTCACCATAAACCAACCCAAGGGTGAGCACTCGTGCGTTGGGAATCGCCAAGGCTGCGAGCTCGGCGCTTTGCTTGACCCGGGGGTATTCATAGCAATCTGTGTGCGTCATCACGCGTACCGACGAGGACGATATGTAAACAATACGCTCAACCGCTGCATTCTTAAGTATTGAGAGGAGCGCCAAATTTTCCGCGCCGTTTCTCGAATAGGAAAAAACCCAGACTTGGTCACTGGGTTCAAACCTGAAGGCGGATAGCTCGCTGTGACTGATCGCAACGATGCTGTTTTGAGAAAGCCGCGCGTCTGACTTGAGGCGATTCCATACGGTTGAATTTCGTCCGACGATAATATGACGATGCAAAGGTGCTCCGGGTTCTGGCGGCTCGGCGCGAGCCTCTTGAGTTCCATTATGAGGCAAGATGAAATCAGTGCTTCCGTAAACAAACCTAACACTTCTTTTAGGTTCTGACGGATTGAGGGCCTCAGCGGCGATTAAATAGCCTTTACAATCATCCCCGGTGAATCCAATCCAAAAGGATTCGCCTGCAAATACTGGCATCGAACGTCTTGCTTGGAAAATATTTCGTGACTCAGAGAACTAAGCGCTCATGCTCAAGACCGATAAATTCGCGGCTTTAGACGGCCTGCGGGGTGTTTGCGCCTGCCTGGTCGCGCTTCATCACTTTGAGGCGAAAGGGCCGATCACGGACTCCCTCCTGATCCGCCAGAGTTGGGTATTTGTGGACTTTTTCTTTGTACTCAGTGGCTTCATCATTGCCTACAAGTACTTTCAAAATCTGAACACCAGGCATGATTTAGTTTCATTCGCGGTGCGGCGTTTCGCCCGCCTATACCCCCTGCATATCTTTGTACTGGTACTCATGATTGGGCTGGAGTTTATAAACCTTCACTTCAGCACTCGTTCGCCGGGGAGTTTCTTTACGGAGCGACACTCGGTTTTCGCCATATTCACGAATCTCCTGATGGTGCAAACTCTCCATTTGCATCCAAAACTCACCTGGAATGGGCCGAGCTGGAGCATTAGTGCAGAGTGGTGGACGTATCTCCTGTTTGGCTTGATTTGTGTTTCCATGCGTCTTAAAACGCGATGGATGGCATTCTTCACTTTGGCGCTGCTCGGAGTGCTGGTTTTTTTATTCGTGCTCGACACAGGGCTGAATGTGCACGTGACTTATGGTTTTTTGCGTTGCGTCCTGGGATTCTCGGTGGGTGTGTTGTGCTATTGCGGGCGTGCCTGGCTCGAATCGAACAAACCAGAACTCAATGCCCAAACCTGGCTAGCTACTGGCCTCGAACTCCTGATCGGGATTGCCATCATCGGTTTTTGCCTGCTTCCGCTGGAGGGAAAAACTTCAGTAGCAGCGCCCTTCCTTTTTGCCCTCGCCGTGATGATCTTCAGCTACGAGAGCGGCCCTTTGAGTCGATTCTTGAAGACAAAACCCCTACAATTTTTGGGCATGCTGTCGTTTTCAATCTACATGATGCACTGGCTCGTGCAATCGGTGATCTATCACCTTGTATCCTTGCTCGCGAAACGCCTTCATCTAAACTTATGGGACGGCGCCGTCAACCAGCTTGGCGACAACACACGATTAGTCGGGCGCACAGCACTCGAGGGTTCGATGGCGCACGTGCTGGCCCTCGGCCTCGTCATCCTCCTAAGCTACTTCACCTACCGCTATGTAGAACGGCCCGGCCGAAGCTTGGCGCAACGCTATCTGAACGCTAAGCGGGATCAGAAGCGATAACCGCCCCACGACCAATACCGTAATACTCAAAGCCATAGTCGCCCACCGTGCTGGGCTTATAAATATTTCTGCCATCGAAAATAATGGCATGTCGCATGACAGACGCCATGCGCTCAAAATCGGGGCTCCAAAACTCCCGCCATTCAGTCATGATAAAGAGGGCGTCGCTTTGATCAAGGGTATCCCAAATACTTTGACAAAAATGTAATTTTGGGTGGGACTCCACTTCCTTTTGTGTGTTCGCGGTGGCGATCGGATCATAGGCAAAGACGGATGCGCCCGCCGCCAGGAGTTTGCGAATGACCACCAGGGCAGGCGCCTCGCGAATATCATCCGTATTGGGCTTAAAGGCGAGCCCCCACAAGGCGAACTTTTTGCCTTCCAAATTCTTGAAACGCTGCACGGCTTTGTCATACAGCACGGTTTTTTGCAGGTCGTTGATTTGCTCCACAGCGTCGAGCAGTTTTAGATGCAGGCCATGGGTCTTACCGGTTTCCTGCAAGGCGCGTAAATCTTTTGGGAAACAGGATCCACCATAGCCCGTGCCGCTATACAGAAACGAGTATCCGATTCTTGGATCGGAGCCAATACCCAGGCGGACATCTTCAATGTCGGCACCGGTACGTTCCGCCAGATTGGCTAATTCATTCATGAAGGAAATACGCGTCGCTAGCATCGCGTTGGCAGCATATTTGGTCAGCTCCGCCGAGCGTCGGGACATCACCAGAAGCTTGTCGTGATTACGCAAAAAAGGGGCATAGAGCTCGCGCATCAAGCGCTCAGCGCGCTCACTCTCGACGCCAATCACGATTCGATCGGGGCGGTTAAAATCGGTAATCGCGGCGCCCTCTTTGAGGAACTCCGGATTGGAGACCACAGCGAAGTCCAAACTTAGCTTGCGCTGATCTAGGGACGAGCGTATCGCCGCCTCAACCATGTCGCCGGTTCCGACGGGCACCGTACTCTTGTCCACCACGACCACGAAGGAGCTCATATGCTCACCAATCGAATGTGCGGCAGCGCGGACGTATTTCAGATCGGCTGAGCCGTCATGATCAGGAGGGGTGCCCACCGCAATAATCTGAACGACACCAAACTTGCCCGCCTGGGCTGCGTCGTTGGTGAAAGCCAGCCGCCCCGCCGCGACATTGCGCTGAATGATCGCCTCGAGACCGGGCTCGAAAATGGGGACTCTTCCGTGCAACAAGAGATCAATTTTCGATACGTCAGTATCAAAACAAAGTACATTGTGGCCCACGTCGGCCAGGCATGCGCCGCTGACGAGGCCAACATAGCCCACCCCGATCACAGTTACTTTCATAAGCTCTCAAATAGACAGGCCCATGCGCACTGCAGGTAGACGCAACCCTGGCCGACAGGATTTTACCCTGTCCGGCCTGGTCTGAGTCCAGAGACAACGTTGACTAGCCTTGTCTGGCCTGCCGGATGTACCAGGGCATCGCCAGCGAAAGGCCCCCGAGTAGATCGTATTCCGGGGCGTAACCAAGAGCGCGCTGCGCGCTAGAAATATCTGCCAAAGAGTGCCGCACATCGCCCGATCGAAAAGGTGCGTAAGTCGCAGACACGTCTTGCGGCAATGAGCCTGACGAGGCGAGTGAAGTTTTGAGAATGCTGAACAATTGATTCAGACTGGTTCTTTGTGAAAACGCCACATTGAAAACCTGGTGCGGATGCTCTAACTGTTCCGACAGGGCCCCGAGAAGATTGGCCTGCACCGCATTGGCCACAAAACAAAAATCGCGACTCGTTTCGCCATCACCATTGATGATAGGAGCCTCGGACTTGAGAAGCGTGGCAATCCACTTGGGAATCACGGCCGCATAAGCCCCTTCTGGGTCTTGCCTTGGGCCAAACACATTGAAATATCTCAGGCCTACGCAAGTCATGCCATAGGTTTTTGCAAAAACCTCAGCAAATAATTCATTGGCGGATTTAGTGGCGGCATACGGCGAAAGCACTTTTCCTATCTTGTCCTCGAACTTGGGAAGATCAGGATGATCTCCATAGACAGAGCTGGACGAGGCATAGACAAAGCGTTTGACTCCGGCTAATCGTGCCGCGTCAAGGACTGTCATAAAGCCACTCACGTTGGCATAAAAACTAGCGATAGGCTCTTTGATCGAACGGGGCACGGATCCTAATGCTGCCTGATGCAACACATAGTCGCAGCCAGCCACCGCTTTTGTCACCGCGGAGCTGTCGTTGATGTCAATGGGATGGAAAGTAAAACGTCCCCAGGCCCTGTCGCCTAGTCTCGCCTTGATTTCTTCCAAATTCTTGAGATGACCCGTCGAAAGGTTATCAATGCCGACCACGATTTGTCCAGCACACAGCAAATTCTCAACGATATTGCTGCCAATAAAACCTGCGCATCCGGTGACTAACCATTTCGCAGGCTCGTTGGAGCGCAGCCGATCACTCAGCGCTGCAGGAATAGGGGCAAGCGCCTGAGAAGCCACACTTAAACCGAGTGAATCACCCATGAAAGCCTACAGCCTCCACAGTCTAAAACCAAGCTTTTCAATGGCGTCGCGATTGAGCATCGACTTAATATCAGTGATCACGGCACCAGGAACAAGCTTCTCGCAAAGACTGGCTACCGGCAGGCTCTTGTACTGAGAGTGGGACACGGCCATAACCATGGCGGCCGCTTGGGGAAGATCTTCCCACTTCGTCAATGCAATACCGTACTCATGCTGACATTCAGCAGAGTCCGCAATCGGGTCGTGCACGTAAACCTTGCACCCGTAACTCTTCATTTCGTTAATAACATCAATCACCTTCGAGTTACGAATATCGGGCACGTCTTCTTTGAAGGTCATGCCCAACACGATGATCGGCTGGTCCTTTACGGGGAAGCCTTGAGCGATCATTTTCTTGATCGTTTGGCGACCACAGTAAGGTCCCATGGCGTCATTGATGCCGCGACCCGACAGGATGACCTGGGGGCGATAGCCATGCATCGCTGCCTTATGGGTCAAGTAATAGGGATCGACGCCGATGCAATGTCCACCCACGAGCCCAGGCCTGAAGGGCAAGAAATTCCATTTAGTGCCGGCGGCCTCAAGCACATCGACCGTATCGATACCGATGCGATCAAAGATCATGGCCAACTCGTTCATCAACGCAATATTAATGTCGCGTTGCGTATTCTCAATCACTTTCGCAGCTTCGGCGACCTTGATGCTGGCGGCCTTATACACGCCAGCCGTCACTACGGAGGAATACATGGCCGCGACCGCGTCCAGAGTTTGCGGGGTATCGCCCGAGACCACTTTGATGATCGTCGGCAGCGTGTGTGTCTTATCGCCGGGATTGATTCGCTCGGGCGAATAACCCACGAAGAAATCTACCTTCCATTTCAGACCCGAGACTTGCTCCAAAATGGGGATGCAAATCTCTTCAGTCGCACCGGGGTAAACCGTCGACTCATAGACGACGGTGGCGCCCTTCTTCATATACTTTCCGCAGGTTCTACTAGCACTCTCCAGCGGTGAAAAGTCGGGGCGATTGGCTTGATCCACGGGTGTTGGAACCGCGACAATCAGAAAGTCTGCCTTGCGCAAATCTTCAGGATTGGACGTCACCTCAAGTAACTTGGCCGCTTCGAATTGCGCTCGACTCACCTCGCCCGTGGGATCGACATGAACCTTGAAGTTCTCCACCTTTTGTTTGGATAGATCATATCCAATCGTGGGCACGACACGCCCGAATTCCACGGCCAACGGTAGCCCGACATAGCCTAGGCCTACCACTGCAACAGTTCCAATCATCAACTTCTCCTTATCGACCCGGAATGTACCTTAAAGCGCACGTGCAAAAGATGACAAATGTATCGTTCTACGAAGTTCCGACTTCATTCTTACCGCCAAAGGTTCAATAAAGGCCGTCAGGCGGGTTCACGATGCCCCCGTTGTCTCGCCAAAGCAACGGCGTTAAGCGCTCGAACTGTAACAATTAATCAATTCGTAATTGTAGTGGGGTGAATCACTCAATAACAGGGCCTTCTGGCGGCCAAATTGGGCGTTCATCTTAGGACCGGTAATTTTCAGGCGCCGGGTGCTCTAAAATACACCGGTATGAATTTTTTCAGAAACCTGCATGACCGCTAAATCCCCCTCGCCTCGATTGATCGTATTTAGCAATATGTTCCCGAGTGCTGTGACACCCACGGTGGGCACACCCATTAAGGAACGTATGTTTCGCGTGGCCGAACATATTCCGATCGTGGTGATCTCGCCGCAAACCTGGTCGCCACTCGATCCTGTCGTCCGGCTCTTTCGAAGTACGTTTCGACCCTTGTCACCCGCCTTCGAGATCATGGA
>JAYUOT010000143.1:0-6489 GCA_043760705.1 Betaproteobacteria bacterium | reverse complement strand
AGCGACACTTGGCTGCCTGAGGATTACACCGTGCCGTCGGAACAAACATACCAACAGTACCTACTGTATCGCGACCCGCAGGCGCGCTTTTCAGTGGTGAGCTTTGTTTGGGGTCCGGGACAAAAAACGCCGATTCACGATCACACAGTTTGGGGCTTGATTGGTGTATTGCGCGGCGCCGAGCGCTGTCATCACTTTGGGCGTGACGCGCAGGGGATATGGCACGACGAGGGCGTGCACATTCTTGGTCAAGGCGAAGTGGATCGTGTTTCACCCAGCATTGGTGACGTACACCGGGTATCGAACGCCCTGCCTGACCAAGTGACGATCAGCATTCATGTATACGGGGCCGACATCGGGCTGGTCAAGCGCCATGTGTTCGAGGAGGGTAGTTTCGCAGAGCGCGAGTTTGTCTCGGGCTATGTGAACCACCCACCGCTGATGCCGAGCCTGTCGGCAAGATTTTGAACCGCGCAAGGCTCAAGCCTAAAAATATCAAGCCCAGAAGACAGGCTGCCTTTATGGCCGGCGTGCACGTAATGCTCGCGACGATTCCGGGTAATTTCGCTTGGGGTTTTGTGGTCGGCCTGGGCATGATTAACGGCGGCTTAAGCACCTTGCAGTCCCTTGGGTTTGCGGTCCTGGTGTATTCGGGCACCGCGCAAATGGTCGCCTTACCCTTGATGAGCGCGGGCGCCGCCAAGAGCTTGATCCTGCTCGCGGCCGGCTTGGCCTGTATTCGGTTTGTGATTTACGCTGCGGCCATTGCACCCAAGCTGCATCATATTCCTTTGCGTAAGCGCCTTTTGGTGGCGGCCTTCTCGATCGACGGTGCAATCGGCATGTTCTTGTTGCGCTGTTCGAAGACTGGTCCGGGCAAGCCTGCCTTCACGCATCGCGTGTCCTATTTGCTCGGCATGGATGCCCCGGTTTATGCCGCTTGGACGACCGGACTGATCGTCGGTATTCTGGCGGCTGGTGTGATGCCCGCCTCCCCCAAATTTACCTTTCTCGGGATCGTGGCCATGATGGGGATTTTGGTACCGATGGTGCGTGATCGCGCCACCATCATGTGCGCCTTGGTGAGTGCGATCGTGTCGCTCTTTACCTTTCATTGGCCGTTTCAATTGGGCCTGCTGACGGCCATTTTTGCGGGGATTGGCGCTGGCATGACCGGCCGCGCGCGCAAGTACCCCTGATGAAGCTTGGCACCTTCGACATTTGGCTCACGATTGTCTTGCTGATGGCACTGATCCTGCTGCTGCGCTGTGCCTTTCTTGTTTTGCCCCGAAAATATCAACCCAAGGGAGCGTTCGCGCAAGCTCTGAGTTTTGCTCCATTGGCCGCCCTGGTGGCGATTTGCGCGCCAGAAATTGCCAAGTTTCAGATGGATGCGCTCAGTCAGGGCAAGGGCCTGTCTCTCGGGTTCGCGGGGCTACTTGATGATTGGCGCCTATGGGGCGCAACAGCCTTAGTCGCAACAGTCTTGTTGACCAAACACAGCAAGCGATCAGCGCTCTATGGCTTGGCGGCCGCCGCCACAATGGTATGGCTCATTTAGTTTGCCTCATTGAGGCGCGCACCGAATTGAATCATCGGTGTTGGGCCGGTGATGGCACTCACTGCGTGGCCATCTTCACACCAAAAGCACACATTGCTAAGCCAGCCAATTTCATGGCGAATTTTCCTACCCAACGCTGTTGTTTCAAGCGCTTGGCGACCCCGTGACCCAGAAACAAAATTAGACTTCCGTAGAACAAGGTCAACAAGGTCACGGTCGCTGCCATGGTCACAAAAGTAGGCAGCCCAAGCGGCTGGGTCGGGTCAATAAACAAGGGGAAGAAGGCCATGTAAAAGACAATCGCCTTGGGGTTGATCAAGGTAATCAACAAGCCCTGGCGAAAGTACTTTCCCGGGCCAGGCTGCATCGCCGCCGGCAAGCTATTGACACCACCTTCTTGGCTGCGCAGCAGTTGAATACCGATCCAAATAAGATAAGCGGCGCCCAGCCATTGGATTGCGTGGATCCCGGTAGGGTTGGCTTTGAGGAGGGCGGCCAAACCGAGGATCGCCGAGAGCATGAGGCACCAGTCTCCGACGATCAAGCCCATTAAGGCGGCATACCCGCCCCGTAAGCCGCCGCGCGCTACGGCCGTTAAACAGGCGAAGGTGCCGGGCCCTGGGATGGCGAGAAAGACCAGAACCGCGACGACAAATCCCCAATAGTTGGAAATGCCCAATGGGGCGAGGTCGATCCACGAGCTGATAGAGAAAATACCACCCGCTCCATCGGTCAAAGCGGTCCTCACAATGGACCTCCCAGCTCTTGAAAGCGGAAGCAGTCCAGGTAATGATCGTTCACCATGCCGGTGGACTGCATCAGCGAATAGCAAATGGTGGGCCCAACGAATTTGAAGCCACGTTTCAAAAGCGCCTGACTCATCGCTTGGGAGCGCACGTCTTGGGCGACGGCCTGATGGCTACCGGCCAGTTGGTGATGAATGGTCGCGCCGTCCACAAAACTCCAAAGAAAATCCCGAAAGCTGTGTTTCTTGGGGAAATGGAGCTGCATCGCCTGTGCATTGGCGATGACCGCGCGAACTTTGAGGCGATTGCGAACGATCCCCGGATCGCCCAATAGTCGCGCAACTTCAGGTTCACCGTAATTCGCCAGCGTGGCCATGTCAAAGCCTTCAAAGGCGGCTCGAAACTGCTCGCGCTTTTTAAGGATGGTGGCCCAAGAAAGCCCGGCTTGCATGGCCTCCAAGCAGAGCTTTTCGAAGAGCGCCCGATCATCACGCATGGGCACGCCCCACTCAGTATCATGGTAGTCACGATAGGCATCAAAGCCTTCGCACCAAGCGCAGCGTTTGAGACTAGTCTGGGCGGCAGAAGGACGTGCGCTAGGACGCCTAGGTGAGAGACCTGTTTTTGAGGGCAGGGTGTGTGCAGCAGTTTTGACGAGTTTTGAGGTCATGTTCGCGATTCTAATCGCCGTATGAAATAATCAGGCTATGCAACATCTCCCTCCCAAAAAAGCCTTCGACTTCCTCAACGGGCATCCAGATGCCTTGTTTGTCGATTGCCGAAGCGACTCAGAGTTTTTCTTTGTGGGTCATGCGCTTGGTGCCACCCATGTGGCTTGGTATGACGGACCCGACTGGGAACTCAACCCGCACTTCACCGGAGAGGTGAAAAAACTGGCTGGTCAGTCGAATTCGCGACCGGTGGTATTGATTTGCCGCAGTGGTAAGCGCTCGACCGAGGCGGGAGAAGCCTTGGAGAAAGCTGGCTTTAAAGAGGTCTACAACGTGTTGCACGGCTTTGAAGGTGATCTCACCGACAAACACCAGCGTGGCAAACTCAATGGCTGGCGTTTTGACGGGCTACCTTGGGAGCAGCTTTAAGCGAACACGAGCTGGAGGGGCGACCTGAGGACGCTTTGTGAAGATCCCTCGGGACTTTAATGCAAAGTAAGTGGTTGCTGCATCATCTCGTTGAATTTGCTGAGAAAATCGTCGATCTCCTCAATCGAAGGCTCGGCCGAGATTAGTTGTTGAACTTGTTGCTTGAACTGTGTAGCCAATGAACCTTCCAGATAGATTTCGCGGCGTGACATCTTGTCCATGATTTCATAGCCACGCACCTTGCCGTTGATGGCACCAAACTCAACGACGCAATAGGTAGGACTGTTGTAAATCATGTTCATAAATAAACTCCCAACAATCTAGAAAATCCACCCGCGGCCCCGTGCCACCGATGACGATTTAGATCGTGCTAACCATTCTCCTTTTCAAGTGCCTGGCTGTGTGCCCTGCCCGATCAGCGAGGCTTCTCTACCGATAAACGCACGGTAAGCGCTATCGGTTGTCGCGTTTTGGATGCGTTGGCTGACAAGGTCGTCCTGAAACAACGGTAATCATCATATTTGGGGGGGTCGACCCACTCCAATGCATCCCAAGGCAGGGGCTAGCTTCGTGAGGCCCACCCGAAGAGATCTTTGGGCAAAGGCTCTCCCGGTTGCAACACTTGTTCTGCCCTGGTTTTTTGTTGATATGCGATCAGCTGTAAAGCATGGTCCTTTTGTTCACACAAGGCTAAACTGGCGGCGTCCATGACCGAGAAAAGCCGCATCGGGCCAAGATGTTCACTCCAGGGAGCACGGCTTAACAGCTCCAACATGCGGGCGGGTTCGGCGCGAGCCCCGAGCGAAATCAGCAATCCGGCCCAGGGTCCCTGCCTGAGAATGCGAGCGAGGTGGGTGGTAAAAACCAGTGAACCCGCACAACAAACACAGGCCATGAAGCTCTGATGGGGCTGGCGTTCGCCCTGCGCGGCAGGCATCAAACGATCTTGGTGGTCGAGCCAAGCCACCTGAGGTGCAGGCCCTTGTCCGCTCAGGCCCGAGCTTGCTTGAGCGAGATCGGCCGCGTTAAGCGCGTCACGAATGACCCGGTGCCTTGCCGCTTGGGAAAAGCCCGCGACTAGAACGACTGGGATACTCATCAGGCTAGTTTTCAACAGACCACCATCCGGCAAGTTCGACCGTCCACCGGGCAGGCCTTGACCAAGGTCAAGAATGTCGGGCCCAGCCCTCGGTGTAAACCCTAGCCCGACAAACGGTACTGAGGGAGTTATCATACTGGGCTAACTTAAATTCATTGGAGACCTTAAATGAGCGAACGCAGTCCTTCACGTCGTCGTAGTCTAATCAAAGGCGCAGCCGTTGCTGCGGGTGCCGTCGCAGCACCGATGGTGTCTGTGGCTCAAACCACCACTTTGCGCTTCCAAAGCACGTGGCCAGCCAAAGACATTTTCCACGAGTATGCCAATGACTTCTCCAAGAAAGTCAATGACATGGCCGGTGGCCGCCTCAAAATTGAAGTCCTGCCCTCGGGCTCGGTCGTTCCAGCCTTCCAGTTATTGGAAGCTGTGAACAAAGGTACTTTGGATGGCGGTCACGGTGTGCTCGCCTACCACTACGGCAAGAGCCCGGCCCTGGCGCTGTGGGGATCTGGCCCAGCCTACGGGATGGACCCCAACATGGTGCTGTCATGGCACAAATACGGCGGCGGCAAGGCCCTGCTGGAAGAAATCTACAAGTCATTGAACATGGATGTGGTGTCGCATGTGTACGGCCCCATGCCTACACAGCCACTGGGCTGGTTCAAAAAGCCGATCTCCAAAGTGAGTGATTTGAAAGGCCTGAAGTTCCGTACCGTGGGTTTGGCGGTGGACGTGTTTACTGAGCTGGGTGTTGCTGTGAACCCGTTGCCCGGTGGCGAGATTGTTCCCGCCTTGGACCGTGGACTGATCGATGCGGCTGAGTTCAACAATGCCACCTCGGACCGTCTCCTGGGCTTCCCAGATGTGGTCAAGAATTGCATGTTGCAAAGCTTCCATCAGTCGGGCGAGCAGTTTGAGATTTTGTTCAACAAGGGCAAGTACGACGCGCTGGCACCTGAGCTGAAAGCGATCATCGAGTACGCGGTTCAAGCTTCTAGCGCCGAGATGAGCTGGAAAGCCATTGACCGCAATTCCAAAGACTACGACGAAATGAAAAAAGCCGGCATCAAGTTCTACAAAACTCCGGATGCGATCCTCAGAGCTCAGTTGGAAGCCTGGGACAAGGTCACCACCAAGCGCTCGGCAGAAAACGCACACTTCAAGCGTGTCATGGAATCGCAGCGTGCTTTTGCTGAAAAGGCCGGCCGCTGGCAGAATGACTACATGGTCGATTTCAAAATGGCCTACAACCACTACTTCACGAAGAAGGCCTAATTCCTCCAGGAATGAAGCCCCGATAAGCGGCGTGATTCTAGGCTTGGCGGCTCCTGCTTAAGGGGGCTCCGAGCCTTACCAACGAATCTTTCGCTGTGCTGGTCAGCCAGCCCGGGCACGACGTCTTGGCTGGCTTTGTTTTTGCAGAGCCGCAATTTTTTCTACTGAAGAAGTTCTACACCAGTGTTCGGCCGCTCTGGATCTCGAGGATTCACCAATGAAAGTTCAAACGCTATTGCACACCGCAGATGGCATCAGCACCTGGGTGGGCAAGGCATTCGCCTGGCTTATCGTGGCGCTCATGCTGCTGGTGGTGATTGAAGTCTTCAAGCGCTACGCGCTCAACGCGCCGACCGCCTGGGTCTTCGATGTGAGCAATATGTTTTACGGCACCCTGTTCATGATGGGCGGCGCTTACACCCTGGCCCACGATGGGCATGTGCGCGGCGACTTTCTTTACGGCAACATGAAGCCGCGTACCCAAGCCTCCATTGACTTGGTGCTCTACATCCTCTTCTTCTTGCCCGGAATCGCAGCCCTCACCTGGGCCGGCTGGACCTACTTCCAGGATTCGCTCAGCATTCACGAGCAAACCTTCAATGCCGACCCGCTGCCGGTGTATCCCTTTAAATTCATCATCCCTCTGGCCGGTGCAATAGTGCTGATGCAAGGTATCGCCGAGATTATTCGTTGCCTGGTCTGCCTCAA
>JAYUOT010000142.1:0-3232 GCA_043760705.1 Betaproteobacteria bacterium | reverse complement strand
CGCAACCATGGCCTTCGACGCCGATTGGCGTAGTGACGCTGAGCGTTTCATGGCCACTGTACTCTTCAAGTCATTCATTAGAAATCCTTCATCAAATCAGCCAGTTACGGCGGCTTTCTACATATCCAGCGACAACTTCTTAATGCTGGACACTCTAAATAACGCCAGACCAGTGTGATCGATATACAGCGCTTACTTGTTGTTACTTTCTTCGCTTGGCTTGTCTTCAGGTGGGTCGCCGTCATAGACCAAACGCTTGCGCCTCGCTAGATACGCATCGCGTACCAGATCGTATCGGTCAATCGCCGCACTGTCTGCGATCTTCTCGACTTCCAAGAAATTAGTCCGTGTATCAATCAAGCGAACGATCCTGGTGCGGTCTCGATCCCCTGCCTTGGAAAATTTGCGGATGGGGTCGCCAAGTGCATCCGGCACGATGCTAATGCCATCACGGATATTCGATGGGCCAAGCAAAGGAAGGACCAGATAGGGGCCAGGCGGCGCCCCCCACTTTCCAAGGGTTTGACCGAAATCCTCGTTGTGTCGCTCTAAACCAAGTTCGCTTGCCACATCCGCGACGCCAGCAAAGCCAAATGTGGAGTTAATGAGAACGCGCGTCCAATCTGACAAGGCGTCCTTGGGTTTGCCTTGCAACAGGCTATTCACCCCGACCCAGACATCGTTAATGTTGAGCAGGGCATTGCCAATCATGCCGCGAAACAATTCGGGGACGGCGAACCGATAGGCTTTCGCAAGGGGTTTGGTAATGAGGTTGTCCGCGCCGGTGTTAAAGCTGAATACGGCGCGATTGATGCCTTCGATAGGGTCGAAGATATCATCGCCTTTTTTGAGAATGTTAAGAGGTGAATTAGGTCCAAGTTGGGTTGAGGAACAACCCGAGAGCAGCAAACTACAAGCGATTGCGAGGGCGCTCATCAAGCGCGCCAGCCCCTTCCAGCCTAAGACTGGTTTGAAGCCCGCCCGAGGGGAAAGTTCTGAACTCATTGATTAGACTCCTTGGCGCTATCTTTTGCACCATTCTTTGCGCTGTCCTTCGTGTTGTCCTTAGCGCTGTCCTTAGCGCTGTCCTTAGCGCTATCTTTACTGCCGCCCTCGGCTGCTTTGCTGTAAAGAAACTGGCTAATCAGGTTTTCGAGAACCACTGCAGACTGAGTCATTTTGATGCTGTCGGTCTCGGCGAGGTTTTTGATGTCGCCGCCAGGCTCTAGTCCGATGTATTGTTCACCGAGCAGGCCCGACGTCAGTATCTTGGCCGAAGTGTCCTTCGGAAATGGGAAACGCTTGTCTAGAGCGATACTGACTTCGGCTTGATAGCTCTCCTTGTTAAACCCGATCTCTGTCACTCGGCCCACCACGACCCCGGCGCTTTTGACGGGGGCGCGGGCTTTGAGTCCGCCGATATTATCGAACTTGGCTTTGACGTGAATCGACTCGCCCATCGAGAAGCTGGTGAGGTTAGCCGCTTTGAGAGAAAGGAAAAGAATGGCCCCTAAGCCCAGGAGGACAAAGAGTCCGACGAAAACATCAATACTGCGCCGGTTCATAAAAAACTCCTCATTAGATACTGAACATTAAAGCGGTCAGGATGAAGTCAAATCCCAGCACCGCCAAAGAAGACGCGACGACGGTCGTCGTTGTAGCGTGCGCGACGCCCTCAGGCGTTGGCTTCGCTTCATAGCCCACAAAAAGTGAGACGAAGGCACAGATAAAACCGAACACAATCGATTTAATGATGCCGTTGCCAACGTCCGCATAGACATCAACACCGGCCTGCATTTGAGACCAAAACGCCCCGCTGTCGACACCGATCAATTGCACCCCGACAAGATAACCGCCTATGACGCCGACGGCAGAGAAGAGGGCGGCGAGTAATGGTAAAGCGATGAGGGCGGCCATGAAGCGTGGGGCGAGCACGCGGGCGATGGGATCTACGGCCATCATTTCCATTGCGCTGAGTTGCTCACCGGCCTTCATTAAGCCAATCTCTGCAGTAAGTGAGGTTCCGGCACGGCCCGCGAAAAGCAAGGCGGCAACGACCGGGCCAAGCTCGCGCACTAAGGACAGCGTCACCAGAAGACCGAGGGCCTGCTCCGAGCCGTAACGCTGCAAAGTGTAATAGCCTTGCAGGCCCAAGACGAGCCCGACAAACAGGCCAGAGACCAAGATAATCGAGAGCGAATAGTTGCCAATAAAGTGGATCTGATCAATGATCAAGCGAGGCCGACGCCAAGCGGCGAGCGCCAAAACACAAAGGCGAACGAAAAACCGACCGCCATGGCCCACGTCCGCAACGGTGCCCCTGACCCAGGCCCCAAGCCGCGCCACTCGGTCCAGGATGCTCACCGGACCGAACCTGACTTCGCAGCACTTGCTGTGGAACCGAGCGTAGAAGCTTGACGGGCGCTCATGGCTGTCAGCCCAAAGGCCTCTTCTAGGCTGGGCGCGGGATAGTGGAAGGGCACCGGCCCATCGAGCTTGCCGTCAAAGAACTGACGAGCGAAGGGATCTTGCGTGGCTCGCAGTTGATCGGGGGTGCCTTCGGCTGACACTGTTCCGCCCGCAAGCAGATAGGCGTAGTCGCAAATTTCGAAGGCCTCGCTGACATCGTGAGTGACGACGATACTGACGGCTCCTAGTGCATCGTTCAGGGTGCGGATGAGGCGGGCAATCGTGCCCATTGAGATGGGATCGAGTCCGGTGAAAGGCTCGTCGTACATGATGACCGGAGGATCGAGCGCGACACTTCTGGCTAAGGCCACGCGACGCGCCATGCCACCAGAGATTTCGGAAGGCATGAGGCGCGCTGCGCCGCGCAGGCCAACCGCCTGTAGTTTCATTAACACCAGTGTTCGAATCAGGTCTTCGCTTAGATCAGTGTTTTCGCGCAGTGGAAAGGCAACATTGTCGAACACTGAAAGATCAGTAAACAACGCACCATGCTGAAATAACATGCCCATTTTTTTGCGAACTTTGAACCAGCCCGCACGGTCTAATCCCGTGAGCTCTTGGCCATCCAAAACAATCGAGCCATGCTGGGGTATTTGCTGGCCGCCAATCAGTCTCAAGACCGTCGTCTTACCACCGCCTGAGCCTCCCATCAGGGCGGTCACGCTTCCTCTTGCGAAGCGCATGCTCACCCCGTCTAAAACTTTTCGCTCAGCATAGCCGAATACAATTTTGTCGAGGCGCAGAAAAGCGTCAGTGTCTTTTT
>JAYUOT010000141.1:0-6505 GCA_043760705.1 Betaproteobacteria bacterium | reverse complement strand
TGCCTTGCTGCCCACCGCTTGCCCGGCGACAGGAGATTGAGATTTATATTTTTTCGTCCCAGGCTTTGGTGCGAGGGATTTCTTTTGAGACGTCATGGTCGATCTTCTATCTAGGTTTGCTTTAATCGGAGGGTGGCTCTGAGCATGATACCGTCGCTCGGTCAGCAGAACGCATTGAGTTCTCACTGCGTAGCTTGTTATGCCCTTGATTGCCATTGGAGTGTCTGTGAAATTTTTGATAGGTTCGGCCTGCCTGGCCGCTTTTGTTTCAAGCTTGGTGATGCCGTGCGCTGTCTTTGCGCAGGACTATCCGAATCGGCCCATCAAGTTGGTTGTGCCCTATCCGCCCGGCGGCGCCACGGATGTCATCGGACGGGTACTCGGCGTCAAGCTTTCTGCGGCCTTGGGTCAGCCGGTCGTCATTGAGAATCGCGCAGGTGCTGGTGGTAACTTGGGTGCGGCCGTGGTTGCGAAAGCACCCGCGGACGGCTACACCATTTTAATGGGAGCCTTGACCAGTCACTCGATCAACGCAGCGCTCAATCCTCAGGGCGTGCCTTTCGACATCCAGAAAAGCTTCACTCCCATTTCCATCGTGGGTACGGTGCCCTTGGTTTTTGTCGTTCACCCTGGTGTCAAGGCCCATACCTTGGCCGAGCTCATCGCTTTGGCCAAGGCCAAGCCCGGCGCATTGGCCTTTGCGTCCTCAGGTACGGGCTCGCCCCAACATCTCGCCAGTGAAATGTTCAAGCGCATGGCCGGTGTCGATGTTTTGCATGTGCCTTACAAAGGAAGCGGTCCGGCCATGGTGGATCTGATCGGGGGGCAGGTGCAGGCCATGATCGAAACTGCACCGTCCGCGCAGCCCCATATCAAGTCCGGGAAAATTCGCGCGCTTGCCACGACGACCCTGCACCCCGTAGATACTTTGCCTGGCGTCCCGACCGCTACTGAGGCTGGGCTGAAAGGCTTCGAGGTCACGTCGATGTTTGGCTTGGCCGTACCCGCTGGAACCCCCGAGGCCATTGTCAGTCGCCTCAGCCTTGAGCTGAAGAAGATTCTGAGCGAGTCAGATGTCAAAGAGTCCTTGCTCGCCCAAGGAGCACTCGCGACCTACACGTCACCGTCCGAAGCGAGCCGTGCGATTCACATGGAGTACAACAAATGGTTAAAGGTGATTAAAGACGGCAACATTAAGCCAGAATAGAGACTCTTTGTCCTTAGCCGCCGAGCCAGAATCGCCGCTGGCTCGTCGTTCACGTGAATCTCGTCCTAACCCATCTGCGTCACAAACTTGGTCACCAAGTACCCGTCAAACGTCTCCATACCTCCTTCACTACCCATCCCGCTGTCCTTCACGCCGCCGAACGGGGTTTCGGCCAGGGCCTGACCGAAATGGTTAATGTTGACCATACCGGCCTCGATCCCGTTTTGAATCGCTAATGCATTGGCGGTATCGGTCGTGAAGGCATAGGACGACAGACCGTAGGGAAGAGAGTTGGCGCGACGGATCGTGTCTTGCAAGTCTTTGTAGGGCACACAAGAGGCGATCGGGCCGAAAGGCTCAGAAGTCATCAACAGGCTGTCGTCCGGGGCATTGGTAATCACGGTAGGCTCAAAGAAAAAGCCGCCACCGGACATCTTGTTGCCGCCTATTTCGATTTTGGCGCCGCGATCACTCGCATCGGTGACGAAAGCCTCCAGCGCGGGCACCCGACGTTGGTGCGCGAGCGGGCCCATCTTGGTGTCCGCCGCCAGGCCGTCACCCACTTTAAGCGCTTTAGTGCGGTCGAGAAAGCGCGCCATGAATTTGTCGAAAACCTGTTCCTGAATGTAGAAGCGGGTCGGCGATACGCACACCTGACCCGCGTTTCTGAACTTGAACCCGCTCAAGAGGTCCGCTGCACGCTCGACATCGGCGTCGGCGCACACGATCACAGGCGAGTGACCGCCTAACTCCATCGTGCTGCGCTTCATATGCATTGCGGCCATCGCAGCCAGTTGCTTTCCGACCGGCACCGACCCCGTAAACGAGATCTTGCGAATGATGGGAGATTCGATCAAATGCTTGGAGACTTCGGCAGGCACTCCCCAAACAATATTCAAGACCCCGGGTGGTAAACCCGCCTCATGGAACATGCGGGCGATGGCCACCACCGCACTTGGGCTGTCTTCTGGGCCCTTTAAAATGATGGTGCAGCCAGCCCCAATGGCCGCACAGATCTTGCGGATGGCCTGGTTGTAGGGAAAGTTCCACGGCGAAAAGGCTGCACACACACCGACCGCTTCGCGCAGGACCATCTGGCGCACATTAGGGAGTCGAGGCGGGATCACTCGACCGTATATGCGGCGGCATTCTTCGGCATTCCACTCTGCGTGCTCGGCGCATGAGGTGACTTCACCAATCGCCTCCGCCAACGGCTTACCCATGTCGAGGGTGATGTTGCGACCGATTTCGTGGGCCCGGTGGCGGGTGAGCTCGGCGACCTTGCGCAGGATGCGGCTGCGCTCTAGCGGCGAGCTGTGCTTCCAAGTTTCAAACGCTTTTTGAGCCGCCAACAGGGCACGGTTCAAGTCGGCCGTCGTCGCATGAGGTAACTTGGCAATGGCTTTGCCGCTTGCCGGATTGATGATGTCTTGCTCTTTACGGCCCTCTCCCTTGAGGAATTGACCGTCGATATAGAGGCATAGATCTTCATAAGCTGGTGCTGCGACGGTCGGTTTTTCCATGGTGCTGGTACTCATTATTTCTCCTGGTAAGGCCTTGCAGAGGCCGACGGCCTCTCGTCGAATGAAGAAGCAATACACTCTGCAGGCGAAATGTGACAGACCTCTACATTACACTTTTGCCTCTCGAAAACACGAGGGTGAAGCGATTTCTTGAACCTTTTCTCTCTCGCAAAGAGCACTGCAGCCTGCTGGGTTAGAGCGTCAAAAACTCTCCTAAGCACAAGCTTCTTGAAATAACGCTTCTAAAATGCAACACTTCGCTCTTGAATCGCTCTTGCAAGAGGGTTTTTCAGAGGAGAAATCAGCGCAGGCCTTGTGATTTCTCTAATTCACGTTATTCTTGCGACTGTGCAAAACACGACGCACGTGTCGCTCTCATAAATTTTGTAGGAGAAATGTTTTATGGCAACAGCCAAGGGTGCAAAAAAACCAGCTGCTAAACCCGCAGCTAAGCCTGCCGCTAAAAAGGCAGTCGCTAAACCCGCAGCGAAAACAGCTGCCTCTAAGCCCGCAGCTAAGAAGCCTGCTGCTAAACCAGCGGCCAAGCCTGCTGCGAAAAAGCCAGCGGCGAAACCCGCAGCGAAAAAAGCGGCCGCTAAGGCGCCCGCTCGCAAGCCCAATGCGGCCTTTATGGCTGCACTCAAGCCTAGCGCTGCTCTGGCTGCCGTGATTGGCGACAAGGCTGTGCCACGTACTGAGGTGGTCAAGAAGATGTGGGAGTACATCAAGAAGTTCAAGCTTCAAGATGCGGTCAATCGCCGCATGATCAATGCCGATGACAAGCTCAAGGCTGTTTTCGGAAAAGCTCAGGTCTCGATGTTTGAAATGACCAAGTTAGTCAGTAAGCATCTAACGAAGTAATCGTCTCGAAGACGAAAAAGAAAGGGCCTCGCTGAGGCCCTTTTTTATGGCTGCCCCCAGTACGCGGCATCGCCATAGCGAACTTTTAAATAGTCGACAAACATTCTGACCCGCAAGGGCAAGTGTTTTCGCTGAGGAAACACGGCATAAACGGCATTGTCCGGGCCTCTGAAATCCCGAAGAACTTCTACGAGACGACCTGCGCTAATATCGTCTCGTACCTCCCACTCCGAACGCCAGGCTAAGCCCTTTCCGAGCAAGGACCAATCGTGCAAGACGGCGCCGTCGTTGCATTCCATGCTGCCCCGTACTCGAGCAGAAACAGTTTCCCCGTCAATTACAAACTGCCAGCCGCGCACTTGATTACCATAATTGCCGAAAGTCAAGCATTCATGCTCTTGCAGATCCTGAGGGGCGAGAATTGGTTTTGAGCGCGCCAGATAGTCCGGACTGGCGACCACCACCCTCCGATTGCTTGCGAGCTTGACACCCACCAGGCTGGAGTCGTCCAATCGGCCGATTCTGACCGCAATATCAATGCCTTCGTTCACAATATCGGCCAAGCGATCACTCAGGTCCAGGGACACTGTGACGTCTGTGTTGGCCCTTCGGAAGTCTGGAATGAGGGGGGCGACGTGTTTACGCCCGAACCCGGCAGGCGCGGTGACTCTTAGGTGTCCGCTGGCCTTGATGCCACCTGCGGAGACGCTCGCCTCGGCATCGTGAAAATCACGCAAAACGCGCTGACAGTCTTCAAGAAACGCCGCTCCCTCAAAGGTGAGACTGACTTTTCGAGTGGTTCGCACTAACAGCTTGACGCCTAGGCGCTCCTCAAGAGCATCGATCCTTCGTCCGATGATGGCCGGGGCAACCCCCTCGGCCAACGCCGCAGGTGACAGGCCTCCTTTAGTGGCAACCGCAACGAAGGTTTCTATTTGTTTGAATTTGTCCATGGGCTGGAAATTGTAGCCTTGCTGAGGAATCGCCACAGTTTACAAGCCTAAGCCGTCCGTTCGCTAGCTTCTCCAAGCCGCTTATCCGGTGGCTGTCCTGGGAGCGAGCCTTAAAGGCGATGATGAGGTATGAATAATAAACTTGTCTCTCTCTCCAGGAAGTTCGGATTGCGCCAGCGCCTTCTCGTGGGGGTAGGCCTAATTATTTTGCTCAGCCACGGATTAATGCACTGGGCCCATCGCAATAATTCGCAGACTTTAAGTCGCGCTTTAAGCCAGGAAACGGCTCGGATCGCTGAAAAGAATCTTCGCTTCGGCTTTGAGCAATTGAAAGAAAGTCATGGTGTTGCGCTTCAAAGCCTGGTCAGAGATCCGGTCTTGAAAGGCTTTTTGACAAGTAATGATGATGTTCGGGCGAAAGAGATCATCAGCCTCAAAGAGCGCGGTTTAAAAATGAGCAGAATTTGGCTCTTTGACGAAGCCTTGCGCGCGAAAATACCGAGTGGGGTCACGCCTTCAGTGAAACTAATGGCCAGTGTCAAGGCTGCACTGGCTGGCGATACCTCCACACAGATTCAAGAGAACGAACTTGGGCTGACTCTGATCGCAGCCGCTCCCCTGCAAGATGATTCGGGAAAAATCATTGCCGTGGCCGTGGCTGAACGCTTTATTGACGATGGCTTCGTCGCTCGCTTGGGCGATCAGTCCGTTCAATTGGCCTTGGCAAAGAAACCACCCGGTGTCGAAGCGCGTGTGTTGGCGAATGCGATGCAAATTCCTCTCGATGCTGAGGCCCTGCGTGCGCTAGGGCGAGCGATCGATGAAAGCCATGCGAATCAGGGCGGCCCAACGGGCATGAAAGGTTCGGTGACTCACGCCGAGAATGTCTTCCGATTTATTCTGGTTCCGGATTCCCTTGAGGCAAGATTCTTTTTTGTCCTGAAAGCCGATAACTCCAAGCACGTCGTGACCTTGGAGTCGGGCACGCAGAATTTCGTGTGGGTACTCCTCTGCGCTTTGGCATTGGCAGGCGGACTCGTCCATTGGTTAACCGCTGCGGTTCGCAAAAAACTGTCCGAGGCGACAATGATCGCCAGGCGAACAACCGACGGAGACTTCTCCGAATTTGAAACCCGCAAAACCTCATTGCCGGATTTCATCCCTTTAATTCAGACGCTCGGCGTGATGCGCGAAGGTTTGAAGTCGCGTGAGCGAAATATTATGCGGGTCGCTTATCGAGATCCGGTCACTGGTTTGCCCAATCAAAACTCTTTACAAGACAAACTCAAAGAGGTGATTTCACGGCGCGGCACGTCCAACAAGTCGCTGTATTTGCTGGTGCTGGCGATTGATCAAATTCGTGATGTCAACGATTCATTTGGTCCTCATGTTGCGGATCTTCTGATGGGCCAAATCGCGGAGCGTTTGCGTCAACTTTTGCGAGAAATTGATAACCTGACTGGCCCGGATCGTCGTAGTTCAAGACGTGACTCCGACCTCATGTTCTCGCGCCTTAGTGGCGCTCAGTTCGCTGTTTTTGTGGGGCGAGGCGATGAGGAAAAGCAACGTGCACTCGCTTTACGTTTGATTCATTCCCTGGATGGCGTTTTTGAGCATGATGGCCAGAATTTCAGTTTATCGGCTCGCTGTGGCATTGCCTGTTTCCCGGAACATGCGAAAACACCCGCAGCCTTATTGACCGCCGCGTCGTCGGCCGCGATTGCCGCCTCACGAGATATCTCGCGCATCAGCTTCTTCAATCTGGAGTCTGAGCGCAAGCGTGATCTGGAGTTGTCGCTATTGAATGAATTACGACGTGCGGTGGCCAACCGGCAATTGCACCTCAATTTCCAACCCAAAGTGTCGCTGAATAGCCAGGGCCGTTTAATGGCCGAAGCGTTCATGCGTTGGGATCATCCCGAGCGTGGCCCTCAGAACCCGGCACACTTCGTGTCGTTCGC
>JAYUOT010000140.1:0-16733 GCA_043760705.1 Betaproteobacteria bacterium | reverse complement strand
GAGCGGGCTCTTTGGTTGTTAGCGCTGATCGTGCTCTACAAGCTGGGCGACGCGTTTGCTTCAGCACTGTCTACAACCTTCCTGATTCGGGGCGTGGGTTTTAGTGCGACTGAAGTGGGCGTGGTCAATAAAGGTGTCGGCCTGGTGGCCACTATCGTGGGCGCTCTGGCCGGTGGGGCATGGTTGGCGAAGCGACCCTTGTTCAACAGCCTTCTACTTTTTGGAATTTTGCAGGCCATCTCCAATCTTTGCTACTGGGCGCTCTCGGTCTTGCCGAAAAGCTACGAGTTGATGGCCGGCGCCATTTTGGTGGAGAATCTTTGCGGAGGAATGGGCACCTCGGCCTTTGTGGCCTTTCTGATGGCCTTGACCGACCGGCGCTTCTCCGCGGCACAGTTTGCGCTGCTCTCGGCCCTCGCCGCCGTGGGACGAGTGTATGTAGGCCCGACCTCCGGAGTGATGGTCGAAGCTTTCGGCTGGCCCGTCTTCTTCCTTTGGAGCATTGCGGCTGCAATTCCGGGCTTGTTACTACTCATGTGGCTCCGCAAGGATATCGACAAACTTCCGGGTGCAATGCCGTAAAGAAGCGCTGTTCCGAAAACGCAGGGCATCAAGGGCGTAAAATCTTGGCTTCGCTAATGATCCGTGGCTTCAATCGTCGTCGCGCCACGCCTCGACGAAAACGCCCCGCAAAGATACGCCCGATGATCAATAAAATATTTCCATCCGCCGAGCAGGCCCTCGCCGACCTGAAAGATGGCAACACCATCATGATAGGCAGCTTTGGCGGGGCGGGCATGGCGACCGCCTTGCTCGACGCGGTCATCGCTCACGGCGCAAAAGATCTGACCATCGTCAATAACAATGCAGGCAACGGTGAAACCGGTCTGGCAGCGCTCATGAAAGCGCGCAGGGTACGCAAAATTATTTGCTCATTCCCTCGTCAAGCCGACTCTCATGTCTTTAATTCGCTCTACCTCTCCAAACAGATCGAACTCGAGCTCGTGCCTCAAGGCAACCTCGCTGAACGCATTCGTGCCGCAGGCGCTGGCATCGGTGCTTTTTTCACTCCAACTGGTTTCGGTACCGACCTTGCCTTAGGCAAGGAAACCCGCGAGATTAACGGTCGGCAATATGTTCTGGAATATCCAATTCATGCCGATTACGCACTTATATCGGCCTTGCGGGCGGACCGCTGGGGCAACCTTACTTATCGCATGACTGCGCGCAACTTTGCACCGATCATGGCCACTGCCGCAAAAATCACCGTGGTGCAGGCGCATGAGATTGTTGAGCTGGGCGAGATCGATCCCGAAACCGTGGTGACTCCCGGCATCTTCGTACAACGCGTCGTGCACATCGCGAGCGAGCGAGTGAGTGCCCAAGCACCGAAAAAGGAAGCCGCATGAACGCACTCCTTCAGGCAGCAACGCTAGCCGACAATCAAAACACAGGAGTCGCTCATACGGCACCGACCTACACCCCGTGGACCCGCGATCAAATGGCAGCACTGGTGGCGCTGGACATTCCCGAAGGCGCCTTTGTCAACCTCGGCATTGGCCTGCCGACGATGGTGGCCAATCACATCCCCGCGGATCGAGAAATCATTCTGCACAGTGAGAACGGCGTGCTGGGCATGGGCCCGGTCGCCGCCAAAGGCGAAGAGGACTGGGACCTGGTCAACGCTGGCAAACAAGCAGTGACCCTAGTGAAAGGGGCCAGCTTTTTTCATCATGCGGACTCGTTTGCGATGATGCGCGGCGGCCATCTCGATATCTGTGTACTGGGCGCCTTCCAGGTGTCGCGCAAGGGCGATCTCGCCAATTGGCACACTGGCTCGCCCGATGCCATTCCGGCCGTGGGCGGAGCCATGGACTTGGCCATTGGTGCCAAGCAGGTTTTCGTGATGATGGAGCATCTCACCAAACAAGGCGAGAGCAAACTGGTCGCGGAGTGCAGCTACCCACTCACCGGCATTCACTGTGTAGCAAGAATTTATAGCGATCTGGCAGTGATCGAATTGCAGGCCGATGGCCGGACCCCAAAAGTGCTCAAGCTTTGTCCCGGACTCACATTGGATGAGCTGGGTCGGCTTTCCAACATGCCCTTGTCGCAATAGTCAGTCTCAAGTTAGGCGCGAAAAACTTCCTCAAAGCTCCTCCTATTTTTACCCATTTTTTTGAGAACCAAAATGACTGAAGCCTATATTTGTGACGCGATTCGCACCCCTGTAGGCCGCTACGGCGGCGCATTGGCCAATACGCGCACCGACGATCTCGCCGCGCTCCCTCTCAAAGCCTTGATGGCACGCAACCCAAAACTGGACTGGGCTGCCGTTGAAGAGGTCATTTACGGTTGTGTGAATCAAGCCGGTGAAGACAATCGCAATGTCGCTCGCATGGCCTTATTGCTGGCCGGATTGCCTGCTGCCGTGGCTGGCGCCACCGTGAATCGTTTGTGCGGCTCCGGCATGGATGCCGTGGGCACCGTAGCCCGCGCCCTGAAAACCGGTGAGTTGGATCTTGCCATCGCAGGCGGCGTGGAATCCATGAGCCGCGCCCCCTTCGTGATGGGCAAGGCCGATAGTGCCTTCTCGCGTAAAGCCGAGATTTTTGACACCACCATTGGTTGGCGCTTTGTGAACAAATTGCTCAAGCAGCAATATGGTGTGGATTCCATGCCGGAGACGGCTGACAATGTCGCCGCCGATTACAAAATCGAACGCGAAGCGCAAGACCGGATGGCCTACAACAGCCAGCAGCGTTGGAAAAAAGCGCAGGACTCGGGGTTCTTTGCCAACGAAATCATTCCTGTCGCACTGGCTCAGAAAAAAGGTGATCCGGTCATGTTCTCGGTCGATGAGCACCCGAGGCCCGAAACCACCCTGGAGGCCCTCGGCAAACTCAAAGGCGTCAACGCCCCTGAAAAAACAGTGACCGCAGGGAACGCCTCCGGCGTCAACGATGGTGCAGCCGCCATCCTCATGGCCTCCGAGAAAGGCGTCAAGCAACATGGCTTGACGCCTCGCGCACGTATCGTCGCAATGGCCACCGCCGGAGTGGCCCCGCGCATCATGGGCATCGGCCCGGCACCGGCCACACAGCGCCTCCTGGCCAAAACTGGCTTGAAGATTGGCCAGATCGATGTCATTGAGTTGAATGAAGCCTTCGCAGCTCAAGGTATTGCGGTGTTGCGGGAGCTAGGCCTGCCAGACGAAGCCGCGCACGTGAATCCCAACGGAGGGGCCATCGCGATTGGACATCCTCTTGGCATGTCGGGCGCTCGTTTAGTACTCACCGCCACCAACCAGTTGCACCGTGTTGGCGGACGATATGCGATTTGCACGATGTGTATCGGCGTCGGCCAAGGCATTGCCATTCTGATCGAACGTGTTTGATAGCGGGGCCCACAATGCAATTCAACCTACCGATGAAGCTAGTCTGGGATGCGTTTGCATCGGAGCAAAGTCGAGCGGAAATCGGCTGCAATTTTTGAGGAGACGACGAGCAGTTAGTGGGGAGCAGGTCGCCATTTTCAAGAGGTAACAATAGGGTTCAAGCCTAAATTTATTATCGAGTGCGCCCTATTGAAATCATCCTCTTGCAGTCTTAACTGGGGAGCATCGAGCGGCTGCGCGCTCTGACCTAAAGGAACAACTCATGACTTACCTCGCGACCTACGACCCTACTGCCTATGCTCATTTAGCTAGAGCTTTCCCGCACTTGTTTAAAGGCGTTTTTGAAGAGCCCACTCATACAACAGCGGCCCCGCGCCCAACCGTGGGCTTTGCAGTCGATGTTCACGAAGATGAAACCGCCTATACCCTGGTCGGTAATCTACCGGGCTTCAGTAAAGATGACATCAAGGTGGAAATCGATGGCAATCAAGTGAAAATCCGCGCCGAAAACCCAGTGGTGGCCGTGAAGCCCCCCGCGGACACGGCATCGCCAGCATCCGAGGCCTCGAAATCAAGCTCGGACCTCCCGGCGCGAGTCTTGCGCAACGAACGATACTCCGGTGCGTTCGCTCGAGGCTTCAGTCTGCCGATCGATATCGATGACACCCAGTCGCAAGCAAAATACGAGAATGGCGTGCTCACCTTGACGCTCCCCAAGAAAGTACAAGCCAGCGCGAAACGCCTTGCGGTCGCCTAAGTTCTGGTCGAAGGTCTAGATCAAGCTCGGTCCAGCCCGCGCGTGATGAAGTGCCACCGTTTCTGCCGCTGAGGGCAGTGCGGTGGCCGTCCATCAGAAGCGCAAATTTTGAGGTGATATTTTTCATTCCAAATCACCCGTTTGATTGACTGCCCTCTTGGCTCGGGTTAGTGTGCAGCTTGATGCGGACTTGCCGCCGCGCATTATGTACCTTGGAACATGCTAAATCAAAAACGTTTACTCACCCGAACTGTAACCCTAGGTTCTATTGTCCTGGTCTTAGGTGCCTGCGCCAGCAACGTGCCCCGACCGACAAGTGGAATCGGCCCGACCGGTAGCACCTCATCGACGGCCGCCAAACCGCTCTCCGGAGACGAGATTAACCGTGAACTCACGGCCAAGGGCTGGCAATTTATGGGGGTCTCCGGGCCATCGAATGATCCCAACTTACTTTACATTCGTGCAAGCTCGTATCAAAAAGTAAACGACTTATCGAAAGTCACAACCTACAACGTCTACGGCAATGAGGCGACACGAAGCTACGGCAACAATCGCGCCTCCTCCTCCGGATGGGAGGTCAGTTGTAGTGCCAAAACCGCGCGCATTATTTCGCATCAAGTATTTAAGGACACGTTCGGTAGTGTTTTGGTGTCCAATCGCACACTACCGGACACCCCTGTCATCAAGATTGCAACGGGCACCATTCCTTCAATCATCTATAGCAAGGTATGTGAATCAGGCCCCTCCTCCGGCACCGGCGTGGCGATTAGCCTCGGACGGGTGTTAACGGCCAATCATGTGATTAACAAATGCACGTCGGTCGAGGCCATTTTCGACGGCAAACGTTACCCCGCCACCGTGACCGCACAAGATTCGAAGAACGATTTAGGTTTGCTCGACGTGCAAACTCTTCCGATCAAAAAACCCATCAATTTGCGGCGCAATGCGATCAATGGTGAGAGCGTCATGGCAGCAGGCTATCCACTCTCGGGTCTGCTTTCCGCCGACTTGATCGTGACCACCGGCATTGTCAACTCCCTGGCCGGCATCGCCAACGATCCAAGCCAAATCCAGGTCTCAGCGCAGGTTTCTCCAGGTAACAGTGGCGGTGGGCTGCTGGATAAAAGTGGCAACCTAGTCGGCATCGTCGTGAGCAAGCTCGACGTACTACGCGCCGCAGCCGTCACTGGAGATATGGCTCAAAACGTTAATTTTGCGGTGAAACCTGAAGTCGTCAAAATGTTCTTGGACGCCAATGGTGTGCGCATGAACTCAAGTGATGCCAGCGTACGCCTCGAGGGCGAGGATCTGGCTCAACGCGCCCGCGAATTCACGGTGAAAGTTGAGTGCAAGAGCCGACCTCCCGCGATTTTGAGCAGCCTGTAATTTCGGAGTTCGATTTCGAAGGAACTGATTAAGTCTCAGTTTGCGCCATGCTTATTCATTGCTCCCCCAACTCTTTAGAAGCTCTGCGGCCCCCGCACTAACTTTCCCGGTAAAGCACCGGTCCATCCTGATCATGGAGTTGGGTGCCAAAAATCCTCATTGATTTCATTGCTGCCCGCCAGCGAGGTAAATCAAATATCCATTTGAAAGGCCATACCTACATCTTAAGTAGGTTCAATGCCCAAGCTCTAAGTCTTGCCCAAGACGGAGCGCACCACAAAAGGGAGAAGAAAGTCTGTTCGGATCATTCTTGGTGCATTGCAGCACTAAACGATGCGAGGCGAGCCCGTGAAGCCAAGCTTTGTGACAAACACACCCGCTTCGGCCTTGGCACGGCAATTGCCTAGTAATGGCTAGTATCCCTGGGAGAATGGTTTGAAAAAGTCGAAATTGGTGATGGTGGGCAACGGCATGGCCGGGGTACGTACGATTGAAGAGCTCTTAAAGATTGCCCCGGATCTCTATGACATCAGCATTTTCGGAGCAGAAGCACATCCGAACTACAACCGAATTTTGTTGTCACCCGTTTTGGCCGGCGAGCAGCAAATGGACGAAATTGTTCTGAACTCCTGGGAGTGGTACAAGGAAAACAATATCACCTTGCATGCAGGCAAGAAAGTGATCGAGGTCGACCGGGTTCGACGCATCGTCAAATCTGAAGACGGCACCGAAGAGCACTACGACCGCCTGCTGCTCTGTACAGGGTCGAACCCCTTCATCTTGCCCATTCCCGGTAAAGACCTGAAAGGCGTGATCGCCTACCGTGATATCGCCGACACCCATGAGATGATTGCTGCTGCCGACAAGTACAAGAAGGCCGTGGTAATTGGTGGAGGCCTGCTTGGCCTGGAAGCGGCCAACGGACTCATGCTGCGTGGCATGGACGTGACCGTGGTGCATGTCATGCCCTGGTTGATGGAGCGTCAGCTCGATGACGTTGCTGGCAAGCTACTTCAAAAGTCCCTTGAAGATCGCGGCTTGAATTTCATGATGGGCGCGCAGACTCAGGAGCTCACCGGCAACGCTGAGGGTCGCGTCCGTAGTATCAAGTTCAAAGATGGCGTGGAGCTCGCAGCCGACCTCGTCGTGATGGCCGTGGGCATTCGCCCCAACACAGAACTGGCCGAAAAAATGCATCTGTATTGCAATCGCGGCATCGTCGTGTCGGACACCATGCAAACCACAACCGATGCACGTATCTATAGCGTGGGTGAATGCGCCGCCCATCGCGGCATCGCCTACGGATTAGTCGCCCCGCTTTTCGAACAAGCCAAGGTGGCTGCCAATCATTTAGCAATGTTTGGTATCGGTCGCTACATTGGTTCGCTCACGTCCACCAAGCTTAAAGTGACGGGCATTGATTTATTCTCTGCCGGAGAATTCATGGGCGGCGCCAATACGGAAGAAATTGTCCTCAGTGACCCTATCGGGGGCGTCTACAAGAAACTCGTCATCAGGGACGACAAGCTCATCGGTGCCTGCCTGTACGGTGATACGGTGGATGGCAGTTGGTACTTTAAGTTGCTGCGCGACGGCCGCTCCGTCTCGGACATACGCGACAAGCTGATGTTTGGCGAAAGCAATATCGGAGACGTCGGTCACGAAGGACACAACAGGGCCGCAACCATGCCAGACACCGCCGAAGTCTGCGGCTGCAACGGAGTCACCAAGGGAACCATTTGCAAGGCTATTAAGGACAAGGGTCTGTTCACCTTGGACGAAGTACGCAAGCACACCAAGGCGAGCGCGTCTTGCGGTTCATGTACGGGCTTGGTAGAACAGATTCTGATGTTTACAGCAGGCGGCGACTACTCTGCGGCCCCGAAACTAAAAGCCATGTGCGGCTGCACCGATTACGGCCATCAAACCGTACGCGACGCCATCCGCCAAAACAAACTGCTGGCGATTTCCGATGTATTCCAATTTATGGAATGGAAAACGCCCACCGGCTGTCCGACCTGCCGCCCCGCGGTGAACTACTATCTGACGTCCACCTGGCCCAAGCTTGCCAAGGACGATCCGCAGAGCCGCTACATCAATGAGCGTGGTCATGCCAATATTCAAAAGGACGGCACCTATAGTGTGATTCCAAGAATGTGGGCTGGTGAAACCACAGCCAGCGAACTGCGCAGAATTGCAGACGCGGTCGACAAATACAAAATTCCCACAATCAAAGTCACGGGCGGCCAACGTATTGACCTGCTCGGCGTTAAAAAAGAAGATCTCCAAAACGTCTGGAAAGATATTGGTATGCCCAGTGGGCATGCTTATGCGAAGGCGCTACGCACCGTAAAAACATGCGTGGGAAGTGAATGGTGCCGCATGGGCACTCAAGACAGCACCCAAATGGGGAAGGACTTGGAGCGTGCCTTGTGGCGCATGTATGCGCCACACAAAGTCAAGCTGGCCGTCTCTGGCTGCCCTCGAAACTGCGCCGAAGCCGGCATTAAGGACGTCGGGGTGATAGGGGTCGAAAGCGGCTGGGAAATTTACGTGGCGGGTAACGGCGGCATTAAAACCGAAGTCGCGCATTTCTTCTGCAAACTCAAAACAGCCCAAGAAGTGCTTGAATATTCGGGAGCTTTCTTGGAGCTGTATCGACAGGAAGGTTGGTACCTGGAGCGTACGGTTCACTGGGTGAGCCGAGTCGGACTCGACTATGTCAAGAAAAAAATCCTGGAGGATCATGAAGGTCGACAAGCGCTCTGGGAGCAACTGCAATTCGCGCTAGACGGCGAACCCGACCCTTGGTTTGAGTTTGAGAAAGCGGCCGTCGATACCCGTCAGTTTGAAGCGCTCACGCCTTCATGAGGTGCATCGTTTCGACGAGTAGTCGTGGCTTGAATCTTGCAAGTGACGAAAGTCAAAGCAACAGCTTGATGAATGGAATGAGTGTTGAAATGAGCAATGCAATGAGCAATGGGACAAGTAATGGGACGAGTAACAGGATGAGCATCAGTACGAGTACGGATGCGTCCGGTACCTGGCTAAAAATTTGTGCGCTCAGTGAGATTCCTGTGCTGGGTTCACGCCGCGTTGCCCGACAGCACGGCATTGACGTGGCCGTGTTTCGTAACGACCAAGACGAGGTTTTCGCATTGCTCGATCGTTGCCCACACAAGGGCGGGCCGCTTTCCCAAGGCATTGTGTTCGCCAAGCATGTGGCCTGCCCCTTGCATAACTGGGCGATCGCTTTGAGCGATGGCAATGCAAGAGCGCCGGACGATGGGTGCACGCCCCAATTCAAGCTCAAGGTCGAGAAAGGTTTTGTCTTTCTCGACGCTTGGGAACTGGAGACTCATGCCCTCGATTTGCAAAAGCCGGTAGCCGGTCCCATCCTGCGAGACACCATCAAGAGCCGTGAATGATTCGAAAGGAGACGCCCTCAACCTGCCCCTACTGTGGCGTGGGGTGCGGCGTGATCATCGAGTGCGACGCCAGTGGCATCACCGGTGTGCGCGGGGACCCTCTGCATCCGGCCGACTTGGGTCGCCTTTGCACCAAGGGCTCCACCTTGCATTGGACCGCCAGCGCAGTGGTTCGCAACCTCCCCCGCCACCTTGAGTCTTTATTGCCAGAGTTTGAACCAGTCTGTATTTAGCCAGCGCTCAAATCGGAGGACCTGGCGCGTCGACTGGTATGCCGATCCGAGTTACGGAAAAGCCGCGCCACCGCAATCGCATATCGCTTACGCCGAGGTCGTTTCAGACTCACAGTCCCGTATCCGTTAAAATTCCGGTAGCCCTCGAGTGGGCCCCTCGTGAGGTGCATATGCAAAAGGACGGATCAAGGTTTGGGTACGGACGTAGATTTTGAATCACTGTGTCGGGCCTTGGTGGCGGAGTTGGGTTTGGGCCGGCCTGAGGATATTGTGTCGATTCAGGCCCTCGCAGGAGGCGTGTCTTCAGATATCGCCGTGGTGAGCCTGCGGGAGCGAAAAATATGCATCAAGGGGGCCTTGCCGCAACTGAAGGTGGCGGCACAATGGTTGGCCCCGGTACATCGCAACGCCACCGAATACTGTTGGCTGAGTACGGTTGCGACGATTCTCCCCGAGGCGGTTCCGAAATTGTACGGGCAATCGACTGACTTGGGCGCTTTTGCGATGGAATACCTCGATCCCTCGCAATACAAAAATTGGAAAGCTTCACTCTTGGCCGGCGAGGTGGAGTCTGAGACCGCGCGCGCCGTGGCTCAGTCACTGGCCAAGATTCACGCTCATTCCGCAACAGAAACATTTCCTGCGGAAGGCTTTCAGGACAAAGCGGGCTTTCACGCCTTGAGGCTTGAACCCTATCTTGAGTTTACGGCACTCAAGCATCCCTCGATCCGGGATCAGTTGTACCAGATTTCGCAGGAATTTCACGCGGCTCAAATCGCTTTGGTTCATGGTGATGTGAGCCCCAAAAACATCTTGATCGGCGCGAACGGGCCGGTGCTCCTTGATGCAGAATGTGCAGTGATGGGTGACCCGGCTTTCGACATCGCTTTTTGCATGAGTCATTTTTTGCTCAAAGCGACTCATCGGCCCGCCCAAGCGTCGGCTTACCTGGCCCTCGTTGGACATTTCTGGGAGGCCTACCAAGGCGGGCTCAACTGGGAAAGCGCACCGAGCCTTGAGGGCCGAGTGGCGCGTCTCTTGCCTGCCCTGTTGCTCGCCAGAGTTGACGGAAAGTCACCGGCTGAATACTTGGGCCCTGAGCAGCAGCAGCTCATTCGTGTACTGGCCATCCGATTCATCACGCAGTCGCCGCAACATCTCGAACCCCTCGTGACGGCACTTCAGGAAACTCTTAGGTCATAACGTGAGCGCAAGCGAAAACGAAAACACTAGCCGAATTACTCAAGTACAAGCTCTGCGAGTTTGGGACTCGCGAGGTTTCCCGACGATTGAGGTCGAAGTCAAGACGGCCGACGGTCATATCGGTCGTGCCATTGCGCCAGCGGGGGCTTCAAGAGGCACGCGTGAAGCGATCGACCTTCGTGACGGCGGTGAGCGACTGGTCGGCAAGGACGTCCAGCAGGCGATTCGTGGTGTGCATGAGGTCATTCAAGCGGCATTAATCGGCATGAACGTAGCCGATCAGCCGGGCATCGATGCTCGTCTCATTGCTCTCGATGGCACACCCCTCAAGGCGAGGCTTGGAGGAAATGCTACGGTCGCGACATCGTTGGCTGTTTTACATGCGGCGGCATCGGTCAGTCGACGGCCGCTTTGGCAATATGTTGCTGAGCGCTACGCAACCACACCCTCGATTCCGCTTCCAGAAATTCAAATTTTTGGGGGAGGTGCGCATGCCGGTCGTCGGGTCGACATTCAGGATTTTATGGTGATGGTACCGGGTGCCAAGACTTTCGCAGAAGCGCTGGAAGTGACCGCAGAGATTTATCACGCTGCGGGCAGCCTCATGAAGCGTCGTGGCAAGCTTGCCGGTGTGGCCGACGAAGGCGGTTGGTGGCCAAGCTTTGACTCCAACACTGAAGCGCTCGAAACTTTAGTGCAGGCCATCGAACTCGCTGGCGAGAAGCCGGGCGAGCGCGTCGTTATTTCGCTCGATATCGCGGCTTCAGAATTTGGCAGTCAAGGGCGCTATCGACTTGCGCTTGAAAACCGTGAGTTGGATACTGAGCAAATGATCAGCATGTTGGGCCGGTGGCTGTCCGACTATCCGATCGTCTCCATCGAGGACCCGTTGGCTGAAGACGACTCACAAGGCATGCGAGCCTTTACCCAGGCATTCGGGGCCCGGGTGCAAATTATTGGAGATGATTATCTTGTGACCAATGAAAAGTTGGTCGAGGAAGCGATCGAGTTTGGCGCCTGCAATGCCGTACTCATCAAGCCGAATCAGGTCGGTACAGTTTCCGAGTCCATCGCAACCTTTAAGCGGGCGACGGACGCGGGCTGGGGAACGATCGTGTCGGCCCGTTCTGGTGAAACCGAGGATGTATCGATCGTGCCTCTGAGCATAGGTCTGAATGCGCGACAGCTCAAGGTCGGCTCGTTTGCACGATCTGAAAGAATGATCAAATGGAACGAAGTCCTCAGAATCAGTCAGGCGATGGGCGCGCAAGCGCGCTTTAGTGCAGGCGGCTCACTCGCGAACACATGGTGGGCAAAGAAGTCGGGCAGTCTAGGGGTTAAGAATGGCCGGCCCTTAGCTTGACCATCGCGGTGAGCCAGGCATTCACGGGAGCCTCAAGCCCGTGCAGCTTGGCAATTTTGCTGACGTAGCCATTCAAGGCATCAATCTCGGTCGGCTTACCGCGGGCAAGATCCTGAGCGGTCGATGAGTATTGCCCGGACATGGCCTTCATCACCCGAAACACCGCCCCTTCATGGTCTGTTTCCTTGAGTTGTACGCCATGGGCTTGGGCAACGACAAGGGTTTCGCGCACCAGTGCAGAAATCAAAGTCTTGATGTCTGGCTGTTCAAGCATTCGACCATAAGGCGCTTGGGTTAAGGCCGAGATTGCATTGACCGCGCAATTCACGATGAACTTGGCCCAGAGCTCTCCCATCACATTTTCACTCACCGTGCAGGGCACACCCGCGGCTTCAAACCAGGCGGCGATGTTCTGGAGAGCCGAGGACATAATCCGCTCGGCCGACTCATCGGCCGGCGCTTGAAGCGGGAAAGCACCGATCAAAAGATCACCGCGCCCGCGATGCAGGAGCTTGCCGGGCGCGCTCATTTCCACCGCAACATAAACGGCGGCGGGTATGGCACGCAAACCCGTGGCTTCAAAGAGTCGCTCAACATTATCCACGCCGTTTTGAAGGCTCAAAATGACTGCATCAGGTTTTAAGTGAGAAGCAAGAGCCTTGGCGGTGGGGACGGTGTCCGTGGTTTTGACGCAGAGCAAGATCAGATCGCAGGCCGCCGCCGCCGACAACTCCGTACTGGTTTGCAAGCGGACGGTTTCCGAATAGTCTTGACCGATAATCTCCAGGCCATGATCTGCAATCGCTTGCATGGCCTGGGCGCGGCCAATGAGGGTTACCGCAGCCCCGGCCTTCGCGAGCTTGGCGCCAAAAAAGCACCCCACAGCACCTGCACCCATCACCGCGACACGCGGCCCTATCACTTGACTCATTTTGATCTTGATCGTTTGGTTGGTCTCAGGACTCAGTCTAACGCGAAGCAATAACTAACCGCCCAGTTCTCTACCGATAATTTCGGATACGCTTTTAAATACTTAAATGTGCATACAATATTTTCATTGGAAGCCAAATTCAGCAACGCGTATTTCTGCGCCCGCGAGGCGAGGTTTACGCAAAGACGCAATTGCGTGATAATTGGGCGGTCATCCAACACTCTAGGAAATCGCCATGATCATTGACCAAGCGAAACACCCGATTGCCGCGCGCTCCGGCCCCACCGTCACCGGCACACTGGCGCACGCCACACCAGCCACAGCGCCCGAAGTGGCCGGTCGGCGCGAGTTTTTCAAATACCAGGACCTGCTGGTGCGCGAGGCGACCGGCGGCCAAATGCGCGCGCAAGTTATGTCTGCACGAAAAGGTATGACGCAACCGACCGGCTGGCACTATCACGTCTGCGAATCGCAGTTTATCTATGGACTAAAGGGCTGGGTTGATTTGGAGTTTGAAGACGGCCGAAAAATTCGTTTGAATGCGGGCGAATCGATGCTGATCCCCGGCGGCCTGAAACACAACGAGACCGCAACATCAGACGACTTTCAGATTCTTGAAGTCATCACACCAGGTGAGATTGGGACTGTGGCCTGCGATAAGCCAAGGTCGTTCACGTAAGTGCGACGGCTTGCAATAACTTGGCGCGTTCTAGCCGATTAAACTTTCGCGGCGGCGACAACTATTCTGCCACCTGGGGCGGCCCCGCTTGGCCGATAGGTGGCCCCGACTTAAACTCAATGGGAGACAAGACACCTGCGCGCTCAATGAGGAGAATCCGAAGGTCGGTGACGACCTCGATGGCGGGTTGGCATAGAATTGGCAGACAAAACCCTCAACGTGCCACTTTGGTTTCTGGTGAGCATATTAGTGATTCGCTTCACCCATGCAGATCGAAATGAACGCCCCAAAGCCCAAACAAGTGAACTACCAGGTTACAGACCACATTGCCGAAATCCAACTCTCTAGCGGCCCGGCCAACGCTATGAGCGAGGCGATGATCGACGACATCTTGCTCGCCCTGGACCGCGCCAAGAGCGATGCCACCGTGCGGGCCGTGTTGCTTACGAGCGCCAATCCCAAGATTTTCTGCGCCGGGTTGGAACTTGATGCCTTGCGCAAGTCAACAAGCTCTGAGGCCAACCGGCTCCTGGAAAAACTCTACCCAAGGCTTTGTGACGCACAATTTCATTTAGGCAAGCCCTCAATCGCAGTGGTTGCTGGCGCAGCGCGGGGCGGAGGCATGACTTTGGCCATCTCTTGCGACATCATTATCGCGGCCGAGTCAGCAACTTTTGGTTATCCCGAGATTGACGTGGGGGTGCCTCCAGCGATCCACTTCACTCACCTGCCGCGCATCATCGGCAAACACCGTGCGTTCGATCTTCTTTTCACTGGTCGAGCCTTTAGCGCGAAGGAAGCCCTCGATCTCGGACTTATTAGCCGCTTGATCCCGGACGATGCCATTCAAGCAGAAGCCAGAAAACTTGCACAGATACTCTGCAAGAAGTCGCCCGAGGTGATGCGTATGTCGCGCGCCGCATTTATGCGCGCTAACGATACGGGCTATCGCCAAGGTGTGGCCGGCGCGGTAGAAACTTTTTGCAATGTTTTATCCACCGACGATGCTAAAGAAGGGCTTGCCGCGTTCATCGAGAAGCGAAAACCCCAATGGTCGTCAAAATGAGCGACGCCCCTGAAGTACACCTGCCCGTTGACAAAGAGCTTGTGCTCAAAGTGATCCCGCTTCCCGGCGACTGTAATGCCAACGGAGACATTTTTGGCGGCTGGGTGATGGCCCAGGTCGACTTGGCAGGCTCGGTGGTCCCTGCCCGTTACACTATGGGGCGCATGGCGACCGTTGCAGTCAATGAGTTTATTTTCAAGCAACCGGTGCGAGTTGGCGACTTATTATCCTTTTTTAGCAGCGTGGAAAAAGTGGGTCGAACCTCCATCACGGTCAAAGTTGAGGTCTACGCCGAACGCATGCGCGCACAGCGCAAATACATTAAAGTGACTGAGGCCTCTCTGACGTATGTGGCTATCGACGATCAGGGTCAACCGCGCCCTTTGCCTAATCCGCACGGCTCGCACTTATTGGCTTATTAGCAGATCAATCATCGCTTTGAAGGGCATACCATGGGATTCTTATCCGACCAGGAGCTGGCCAGACTTCAACCCGCTGAAAGTGTCCTTTTTCCCTCCCCGATTCCGGTGCAATCAGTGTCCAGCGATGAGTTCATGCCCGCGCGGCAAACTCCCAAGCAAAGAGAGTTTGAAGCCCGGGTGAAAGCGCTTGGGGCTAGCTTGGCAAAACATCAGGGCAAAACCAGACGTGCCTTCTTCAAAACGGCCTCGGGTATGGCGACGGCGTTCCTGGCCATGAACGATACCTATGGCCCGATCTTCGCGGTCTCTCAAGCCGAGGCCCAGACTCCCGAACTCGCCAATGAACGGGCCAAGAAATTGAGCGGTCAGTTCATTATGGATATGCACACTCATTTTCTGCGCGATGACACACGCCTGGAAGGCTTTGTGGCAAGCCGTGCCGCAGTTGGAAAAGCAGGCTGGAACCCCGCCCTCGGCGAGAAGCAGCAGACCCTTGAAGACTTAAAGTTCGCGAACTATCTCAAGGAAATTTACCTCGATAGCGATACCAAGGTGGCGTGCATCAGCGGCGCCCCTTCGGAAGTCAAGAACGATTGGTTTCTGACCAATGAAATGAAAGCCAAGTCACGAGCCGTCATCAATGGCATTGCTGGCAGTAAGCGGGCCTTCGCGCACGCCATTTTCACGCCTGGCTATCCTGGCTGGATGGAGGCCATTGACGAAGCCATCGCCATTCAAAAGCCCGACTCCATGAAGGGCTACACCATTGGCGACAACACCCATAAAAACTTATCCCAACATCCTTGGCGCCTGAATGATGAGAAGCTGGTCTACCCAGCTTACGAAAAGTTTGCCAAGGCAGGCCTGAAGAACGTCTGCATTCACAAGGGCTTGTTCCCGCCCGCCCTGGAGAAACAGTTCCCTCATCTGGTCAGCCACTGTGATGTGAGCGATGTGGGCCAAGCCGCCAAAGATTGGCCGCAACTTAATTTCATTATTTATCACGGCGGCTATCGCTTTGGAGGCGGGGGCAATTCGGGTGCGGCCTGGGCGCAGTTCGAGCGCACCGGTCGCGTGGAATGGGTCACCGACCTGGCCGAGATTCCCGGCAAATACGGCGTGAGCAACGTCTACGCCGATGTCGGTCAATTATTCGCTCAGAGCACCATCGCCGAGCCTCGCCTGAGTGCCGTCATGATGGGCCAGCTCATTAAGGGCATGGGTGCGGATCATGTGTGCTGGGGCACGGACGCCATTTGGACGGGTGCCCCACAGTGGCAAATTGAAGCCCTAAGGCGCCTGGAGATTCCTGAGGAGCTGCAACGCGCTCATGGCCTGGCTCCACTTGGCGCTGCGGATGGCAAGGTCAAGAACCTGATTTTCGGTGAGAACAATGCGCGTCTCTACGGGTTTGATGCCAAGCAAAGACAGGCTTTAAGCGACGACGCCATCAGCCACGCGAAAGTGCGCTATGCAAAGTTTGGCGAAGGACGAACCAATATGGCCTACGGTTATGTCGATAAGCGTCCGTCGCTATAGCCAGCATCAATTGGCCCGCATCAATTAGTCCGCATTAGGCGGCATCCCGAATAAAAAAGGTCAACATGCGCAAAATTGATTGCGATGAGCAAAAGCACAGTCAAGCGATTCTTGATATTTTCAACGACGCGATTATTAACTCGACAGCGCTCTACGATTACAAGCCGAGAGCCCTTGAAAGCATGGCGCCGTGGTTTGCCACCAAACGCCAACACAGCTTCCCCGTGATCGGCCTGGAAAACGATGCCGGTGAGTTATTGGGCTTCGCAAGCTATGGCGCCTTTCGCGCCTTCCCGGCCTATAAGTACACGGTGGAGCATTCAATCTAC
>JAYUOT010000139.1:0-16775 GCA_043760705.1 Betaproteobacteria bacterium | reverse complement strand
AGTTGGTGATCACCGCCAAGTGCGGAACACCGATCGCTGAAATTGAGGCCGCCCTGGATGAACAGCGCCAAATGCTCGCCTTCGAGCCGCCGCGATTTGCCTGGGCGGCCTCGGTCCTAGATTCGAAAGCGAGTTTGCTCCCTAGGGGAGGAACCATTGGTGGTGCTATCGCAACCGGATTGTCGGGCCCGCGCCGCGTCAGTGCCGGGCCCGCCAAGGACTTTGTGTTGGGGGCGGCCTTGGTGGATGCTCAGGGCGAATGGCTGCAGTTTGGTGGCACGGTGATGAAGAACGTTGCGGGCTATGACTTGTCGCGTCTTCTCTGTGGTTCGCTCGGCATGTTTGGAGTGATCGCAGAAGTCTCATTGAAGGTCTTGCCTAAACCTGCCGCTGACCAAAGTGTGGCCCTGGAGTGTTCGCAGAGCCAGGCGATTGACTGGTTGAACCTGTGGGGCGGGCAGCCCCTTCCCATAGCCGCCAGCCAATGGCATGCCGGTATTTTGACCTTGAAATTGTCGGGCGCTGTCGCGGCCGTCAACCGAGCGACCGCGAGTTTCGTCTCTCATCAAGGAGCCAAACCAGTGGCACCCGAAACGGCACAAATGTTTTGGGAAAGTGTTCGTGATCAGTCTCACGGTTTCTTCGCGGCGGCCCCTGTTCCGAGTGCGAGCATCCCCGCTGAAAGCGCGCCAAAGAGGCTCTGGCGACTGTCCCTGCCTTCCACCTCGCCCGCGCTGCAATTGAGCGGCGACGTGATGCTGGAATGGGGCGCGGCCCTGCGCTGGGTGTGGAGCTCGGCGTCGGTCTCGCAAGTGCGTGAAACGGTCAGCGCAGTGGGTGGTACGGCCATGCTCTATGCAGGAGAGTTTGACGCGCATGAAGTCGGCTCCTCCAACGCGCAGTCGCTCTCGCGCTTTCATCCCTTGCCCAGTGCCTTGCTCAAAATCCATCAACGCCTGAAGGCCGAGCTTGATCCTCATGGCGTGTTTAACCCTTCCAAGATGTACCCCGGACTGTAGTCACAGGATTTATGGAAACTCATTTAGCTGAACATTTAAAGGGGACATCGCGGGGTGCGGTGGCGGAGTCTATTTTGCGCAAATGCGTGCACTGTGGCTTTTGTACGGCGACGTGCCCGACCTACCAACTCTTGGGTGATGAGCTCGACGGTCCGCGCGGGCGGATCTATTTGATCAAACAGGTGGTGGAAGGTAAACCGGCCACGGCAGAGACTTTAAGCCATTTGGATCGCTGCCTGACTTGCCGCAATTGTGAAAGTACTTGTCCTTCGGGTGTCCAGTACGGTCATCTGGTTGATATTGGTCGCGCGCTGGTGGAAGAACAGGTGCAGCGTCCCTTGGCGGATCGCTTGTTGCGTGGCGCTTTGCGGGAGGGCATGACGCGCCGGTGGTTGTTTGATCCCGCGATGAAGCTGGGTCAGGCGGTTCGACCATTGCTGCCCGACAGTCTGAAGGCCAAGGTGCCAGAGCGTCGCCCGGCGGGAATATGGCCGAGCCGCGTGCATGCTCGCAAAGTGTTGATCTTGAAGGGTTGCGTACAGCCCGCCATGATGCCCTCCATCGATGCTGCGACCGCAAGAGTGTTGGATCGAGTGGGCATTCAAACGCTTGTAGAAAGTCGCTCAGGTTGCTGTGGAGCGGTACGCCATCATTTGAACGATCATGCGGGTGGCTTGGCGGATGTCAAACGCAACATCGATGCCTGGTGGCCTTACTTTGATCCGGATCAGAAGGCCCTAGAAGCGGAAGCCATACTGATCAATGCCTCAGGTTGCGGTGCCATGGTCAAGGACTATACCCATTTGCTGCGAGACGATCCGGCCTACCTTCGAAAAGCGGAAGTGATTGTCGCCAAGACTTTTGATCTTTCCGAGTGGCTGCCCCTGGCCTTGCAAGTCGCCCAGGAAGAAGGTCGCCTCACGCTGAGTGCGAGCTCGGTAAAAGCTGGAGTGAGCCGAAAGCTGGTCTTTCATCCTCCCTGTACTTTGCAGCACGGCCAGCAGATCAAGGGCAAGGTGGAGAGCTTCTTGTCGGGCTTGGGCGTTGGTCTCACCGCCAACCCTGAGGCTCACCTGTGTTGTGGTTCGGCCGGAACCTATTCCGTCTTGCAGCCTGAGCTGTCCAGGCAACTGCGGGACCGTAAACTGAACAACTTGCAGAGCGGCGCGCCGGAGCTTATTTTGTCGGCCAATGTCGGTTGCCTGAGCCATCTTCAGTCCGGGACGGCCACCCCGGTGCGACATTGGATAGAATGGCTTGATGAAGCAATGGCTGTTTGAAGTTTATTGATGAGAGGCGAGAAGGGTAGGCTATCCGATGCCCTATGGGAAGGTCTCAGGGCGCTCTTCTTTTTTAGAGTGCGCTGGCAAAACGTGCAAGGCTCGATGGGCCTGGCACTGTTGTTGGCGGTCATCGCCTTGGCACTCTCGGTCTATCTAGATCGCTGGGTGCTCAGGCTTGAAACCAATATCGGCATCAAAACCCGCTTCTTGTTCGATTGGGTCGCTCTCAGGCTCCTGGTGGCCGAGCTTGCCATCCCCTTTGTCATGGCTTGGTTAGCCTTTCGACAGGCGCCACAGTATTTCCTGAGTCTGGCGCTGGCCCTCACCTCGTGGCACTTGGCGGTCTCGTATGGCCTGTGGGTTTGGATTCAACAGTGGCCGGTAGAGCTTCCGGGTGGGGTGCTCATCGTCGCTCTCAATCTATGGTTTATAGCGGCCCTGTGGCTTGTCGTTCGCCGAGGCTATGGCGGGATCCGCAATACGGCACGCCGGACGAGTTTGTTGATGCTGCCGTTTGCGCTGTGGATCGGTTTCGCACTCGCCAAGCCGGGTCCCAGGCTGTGGACAGCGTATACCCCGGAAGTCGTGGTGGACAGCATCGCCCAGGAAGAGGTGTTCGAAGCGCAGCGCGATCTCTTGGAAAAGAAACTCGCCGCACTTCTGCCAGAGCGGCCTGAAGTCTCTGAGTATTACTTTCTAAGCTTTGCTCCCGATGCCAGTGAGGCCGTGTTCCGGCGCGAGCTGGACGTGATTCATCCGCTGGTCGATGCGCGCCTCGATACGGTGGGCCGATCTCTTCGTTTGCAAAACAGTGCGGATTCTTTGCGTGACCAGCCCATTGCCACCGCGGGCAATTTAAGTCGCGCCTTGAATGGGCTGGGCAAAATTTTAGACAAGGAGAAGGATGTTCTAGTCCTCTACCTGACGGCCCATGGTAGTCGTAGCCATCAGCTCAGTGCGGTGCTCGATCCGATGAGCTTGGACGGTGTCAATGCCCCTCGTTTGCGACGTTATCTGGACGAGTCAGGGATTAAAAATCGCGTCATAATTATTTCGGCGTGTTTTTCGGGCGGCTTTATCGACACCCTTGCCGATGACAATACCTTGATCATGACGGCGAGTGATTCCGAGCGCACTTCGTTTGGCTGTGGCAATGAGTCGGACTTTACCTATTTTGGGCGCGCTCTCTTTAAATACGGCCTGGTCGAAACGGCCTCGCTGCCCCAGGCTTTCGCGAAAGCACTGCCGGTCATCAGGGAATGGGAGGCCGAGCGTCAATTGGTATTTTCGAACCCCCAGATGAAGCAAGGGATCAAAATCTTTGGAAGGCTTTTGAGTCTTGATGAGCGACTCGGCCCATCGGCTGGACGTTAAATAATCGTTTCGCCTTGAGCGATGTACCTATGGAAAGCGCAACCAGGATGCGCGCTACCGGTGTGTCAGCACGGTCCGCTATCGGACTCAGGGCGGATTGCTTTAAGCAATAGGCGCCCCGAGAATGCGCTGTAATTCCCAGCGAACCCAATCTTCTCTCATGTAGCTGCCACGGCGCCGACCGCCCGGCGAAAGATATTGACCGGTCCATTCTCGCGCAACCCAGTAAGCCAGTTGTGGCGAGTACCAAATCGTTTCCAGCCGACTTGATTCGGTTCGGAAGCTATCAAAATGCTTGAAGAAAATACGTCTTTGAATTCGAGCTACATCGAAGCGACCCGCGGGAACCTCCAAGGTTTCCCAGCCTTGCACATCCAGGTAAACCTGCCAAAATAGATTTCTAAAGGTGAGATCTCCCGCCCCACTAGGGTGATCCGCGACGACGACATAGCGCGTCGAGTAACGTTCCTGGAAACCTGCTGAGAGCTGTGAAGGAATCAAGGCGACTGGGCTTTCGAAGCGTAAGGTGGCGTCATGATGCGCTTCTTGGCTGAGTTTCCAGCGCTCAGTGAAAACTTCCTTGCGCGTGCCGCGCTCATCGGCGAGTGACAGGTTCACCCCTTGGCCGCTACTTGACTCCACGCGATGAAGTACTGACCCTAAGCTCACCCCATTGTACATATTCACAGCTTGGAACTCCCAAGCTTGCCCGACCATGAGCCTGGGTTCATTCGCTCGCGCCGCCAGCCCCGCGATGCGACCCTGATCTTGAATAAGTACTGAAGATTTTCTTGGAGGGCTCATGCAACCTGAAAACCCGAAAACACCAACCGAACTCAAGCCCGAAACAAGCGATTGAGTGAGCGTGCGGCGCATGGAGTTCATGGCAGATCCTCCGGAGGACAAACTTCGAGCGGGAAGTTTCAGACTTCAACCGGCTGATTGTTATTGAGCTTGAGTAGTCCCAGAACCATACGGATTACAAAAATAATCGAGGGCACCGCGAGCAACCAACCCAGGACAAAAAACCCCAGTCCAAGGCTAAGGACGCCAAGAATGGTGATCAAAATGCCCAAGCCGACCATCCAAAGGACCCAACGCCACCAGTACTTGATCATGTAGTCGACATGAGTTCCAACCCAGGTGCCGCGCGCTTCGCTACGCTTGAAATAGTTGAGCACGATGGCGATCAGGGTGAGTGTCCCGAAGGTAAAGACCATGCCGAAGATATGCAGCAAATAGTCGATTAGAGCAACTTTGCGCAGGGACTCAATTTTTGAGGGATCGTCGGTCATGGGGTAAGACTCCTGGTCAATCAATGCAGAGATTCCTACAGTGCCATGGTTTATGGAACACCGCACTAGGTGGGGAGAAGAGTAGCAAATTCAAGAAGCACGCGCAGGCTTATTCGTAAAACAGCCTAACCCGCCATCAGGGTTTTCACGCCGGAAGCTATAAATTGCACGCCGACACAGATCAGCAAAAAGCCCATCAGGCGTGTCATGGCCTCGATGCCGCCTTCTCCAAGTTTGGCGGTGATGCGGTGGGCGCTGCGCAGCATAAACCATTCGATCGTACAGACCACAATCATGGCGGCCGCAGTCGCTGCGTAGGCAGTCGCCTCTTGGGCCCAGCCACTGAGCTCACGAATTTCGGTGGAGATGCCGATCACCACGGCGATCGTTCCCGGGCCCGTGATGCCCGGAAGGGCCAGGGGAAAGAAGGCGGCATTGCCGTACTTGCTGGCGGAGCCGATTGAGGCTTGTGCTGGCAAGCCGGGCTCTTTGCCCTCCTGGGAGATTTGCTCGCCCTGCCCGCCATCCTTGCGGCCAATGTGGTCGCCGTACAGCATGCCGTGCCCAAGAAGCGCGACCACCAGACCTCCGGCGACGCGCAGCGCTCCATAAGAAATTCCAAAAGCCTTCAGAATGAGACTGCCCGCGAAGAGACTCACCAACACAATACAAAGGCAGTAAAACGCAGCTTTACTGGCCAAATGGCGCGCTTCGCTACGACTCATGTCCGCACTCAGGGCCGAAAATAACGGCAGGGTGGCGGGTGGGTTGATAATCGTCATGAGGCTGAAAAAGCTGCCTAGGGCGAAACTCGAAAAAAGGTTGAAAGTGTCCAAATTTTTACCATGGCGAGAGCATCGTCGCAAGAATCCGAAGTCGGGGAGGTGCTTATGTGCAGTGTAGCAAGTATGGGCAAACTCTTGGACCCGCTCACCTTGAAAATTCATGTCTTCCTTTTGAAGCTGGGCATTGCCCTGCTTGCGACCACTCCCGTGTGGGCGCAGATGCCCACTTACGAAAAAATTCCGGCGAGTGCGGATGGCATTGGCAAGCGTTACATGGGGCGCGAGATTGCCGGAGTCATGGGTTGGCAAGGTGCAGGCTGGCTGGAACGGCAGGAGCGCGAGAAAGAAGAGCGCACCGATTTATTGATGAAGGATCTGAACCTGAAGCCCGGCATGATGATTGCCGATATTGGTGCGGGTACGGGCTATTTATCGCGCCGCATGGCCACTCAAGTCGGCGTCGCCGGGCGGGTTTTCGCGGTTGATGTACAACCGGAAATGATTCGATTTTTGGAGACCCTGGCGCGCGCTTCGGGGTTGAACAATGTCAGGCCAGTGCTGGGAGCGGCGGACAGTGTGAACCTCGCCAAAGAGTCGATTGACCTTGCAATCATGGTGGACGTTTATCACGAGCTAGAGTTTCCCTTTGAAATGCTCAAAGCGATCATCGCCAGCCTCAAGCCTGGCGGGCAAGTGGTGTTCGTAGAGTACCGCGCCGAAGACCCGCAGGTCCCGATCAAGGAAGTTCATAAAATGAGCGAGGTACAGGTGCGCAGAGAGTTAGCCGCGCATCCTGAACTGGCTTGGGAAAGAACCGGGAGGAACTTGCCCTGGCAGCATGTGATTGTGTTTCGAAAGCGGGTTTAGCTTTCAAGTTTTTTCTGAGTGCGATTCGCCGCTCATAGCTTTCTCAAGACGAGGGTCGGGAATCAACCAAATTAGCGCCGCGATCACGTAGATGGCCTGCGAGATCCATGGGTTCCAAAACGTGGCAGCAATGCCAATGATGTAGAGCAACAGTGATAGCTTGCCCTTGGCATCCTTGCCGATCTCGGCGGCCATCGCCGACTGGGAGCCCAGTATTTTGACGATGCAGTTTTGCAGTAGCCAGTAAGAAAATCCGGCCATCAACAAGATAAAACCGTAGAGGGCTGAGGGCGTGGCCGCGAAGCGATACTCCCCCAATGTGGCGAGTCTCCAGTGTAGAAGCTCACACTGGCGAGATTCGCCTTATTCAATCGCCTTGACGATATCTTCAATGACTTTCTTGGCATCGCCAAAGACCATCATGGTCTTGTCCATGTAGAACAGCTCGTTGTCCAAACCCGCATAGCCAGAGGCCATGGAGCGCTTGTTGACGATCACGGTTTTGGCTTTGTAGGCCTCGAGGATGGGCATGCCGTAAATAACACTGCCTTTGACGTGCGCGGCCGGGTTGACCACGTCGTTCGCACCCAGGATGATGGCCACATCGGTTTGGCCGAACTCGCCATTGATGTCCTCCATCTCATGCACCTGATCGTAGGGCACCTCGGCTTCGGCCAGGAGCACATTCATGTGTCCGGGCATGCGACCGGCGACGGGATGAATTGCGTAGCGCACTGAAATACCTTTGGCGGTCAGTTTGAGGGCAAGCTCTTTGACGGCATGTTGAGCGCGGGCCACGGCCAATCCGTAACCGGGCACAATCACGACGCTCTCGGCATTGCCCAAGATAAACGCCGCGTCGTCCGCCGAGCCGCTCTTGACAGGGCGTTGCGCTTGCCCACCAGCGGCAGCGGTGGTCGCTTCGCCACCAAAGCCACCGAGGATGACATTGAAAAACGAACGGTTCATGGCCTTGCACATGATGTAGGACAGAATCGCACCGGAGGAGCCCACCAGGGAGCCCGCAATAATTAACATGCTGTTGTTGAGCGAGAAACCAATACCCGCGGCAGCCCAGCCCGAGTAGCTGTTCAACATCGAGACCACGACCGGCATATCGGCGCCGCCAATCGGTATGATGATCAAGACGCCCATCACAAAACTTAGGGCCAACATCAACCAAAATGCGGTTTGGTTCTCGGTGAGCGCGTAGGCGATGCCTAGTGCAAGGGTCGCCAGGCCCAAGACAAGATTGATCATGTGTTGGCCGGAGAACTGCACCGGTGCGCCCTGGAACCATCGGAACTTGTACTTGCCCGAGAGCTTGCCAAAGGCAATCACGGATCCGCTAAAAGTAAGGGCACCAATGGCCGCACCCAAAAACAACTCAAGCCGGTTGCCCGCTGGAATGGGCTGACCTTTAGGGGTGATACCGAAGGCAAAGGGTTCGACCACGGCGGCAATGGCGATGAATACAGCAGCCAGCCCAATCATGCTGTGCATGAAAGCCACGAGCTCGGGCATCTTGGTCATTTCCACGCGCTTGGCCATGATGGTGCCCGCAGCGCCTCCTGCCAACAAGCCACCGAGCACATACACCATCCCCTGACCGGCTCCGCCCGAAAGCTTCACGATCAGGGCCGCGGTGGTTAGTATGGCGATGGTCATGCCGATCATGCCGAACAAATTACCGCGCAAGGACGTCGTCGGGTGGCTCAGGCCTTTAAGCGCCTGAATAAAACAAACGCTGGCCACCAGGTACAGCAAAGTCACGAGATTCATGGACATGGTTCTCTTCCTTACTTCGCAGGCTTGGCCGCGGCCGGGGTTTTTTTCTTGAACATCTCCAGCATGCGGCGCGTCACGAGGAAGCCGCCAAAGACATTTACCGAGGCGAGCGCCACCGCGAGCACCCCCATGGTTTTTGCAAAGCCGCCCTCGGTCAGCGCTGCCGCCAACATGGCGCCCACGATCACAATCGCCGAGATCGCGTTGGTCACCGCCATGAGCGGGGTATGCAGGGCCGGGGTGACGGTCCAGACCACGTGGTAACCCACATAGATGGCCAGCACAAAGATGATGAGGTTGGTAAGGGTTGGACTAATGAGTTCCATACAGACTCCGAATTTTTTTGTTTAAGGCTTTAGTACGGCGCCGTCTCGGCACATCAGGCAGGCAGCGACGATGTCGTCTTCCATATCAAGATGGAACTGAGCCTCTTTGTTGATCACGAGCTTCAGGAAGTCCTGCACATTTCGTGCATAGAGCGCAGAAGCATCTGCCCCGAGCATGGCGGGCAAATTGGTTTCACCAACCAAATGGACGCCATGTTTCGTCACGGTTTTGCCGGTTTCGGTGAGAGGGCAATTACCTCCCACGCCGCCGGGGCCGCGACCTGCGGCGATATCCACAATGACCGAGCCTGGCTTCATGGATTTGACCATGTCCTCCGAGATGAGGGTGGGCGCAGGACGGCCCGGAATCAAAGCGGTCGAAATTACTATATCGGCCTGAGCAACACGTTTGGCGACTTCAATTTTTTGACGGTCAAGCCAACTTTGCGGCATGGGTCGGGCATAGCCTCCCACCCCTTCGGCAGCTTCCTTTTCTTCGGCGGTTTCATAAGGCACGTCAATGAACTTGCCACCCAGGGATTCCACCTGTTCCTTCACCGAGGGACGGACATCGGAGGCTTCAATCACGGCTCCCAGGCGTTTGGCCGTGGCAATCGCCTGCAAGCCTGCTACGCCAACCCCCAAAATGACGACACGAGCCGCCTTCACAGTCCCCGCAGCCGTCATCAGCATCGGGAAAAAACGCTGGTAGATGTTGGCGGCAAGGATCATTGCTTTGTAGCCCGCGATATTGGCTTGGGACGACAGCACGTCCATGCTCTGGGCGCGGGTCGTGCGCGGCGCGGCCTCGAGAGCGAAGGCGGTCAGGCCGGCGCTGGCCAGCTTGCCGAGCCCCTCTTTATCAAATGGGTTGAGCATGGCGACCACGACGGCGCCCTTGCTCATTTGAGCAAGTTCCGAGTCGCTGGGTGAGGTGACCCGCAAGACCAGTTCCGCACCCAGAGCCTGCTCCGCCGAGCCGATACTGGCGCCAACCGCCTGATAGGCTGCATCGGTTTGGCTGGACGGCACCCCAGCATTCGATTGCACGATGACCTGGTGGCCCGCAGCCACCAGTTTTTTTACGGTTTCGGCTGTGGCCGCGACACGGGTTTCCCCGGCGCGCGATTCAGCGGTGACGCCGATGCGCATATTTTTCTCCCTCTAGACTCCTGGTCCGACGTTATATCACGCTTCATGAAGATATATTGTTCAAGGGGAGGGCCTTTAGTCGAGCCAAGGCCCGAACATCAGTGCGCGCCACACCGGTCGGTCCGTGGGTTAATAAGCGTCTCGATGACTTTATCTTTAAAATAGCGGTTTCGGCTTGATCGAATCAGCTGAGTCTTTATGGAAAACATCGGTTGTGAGCAAAACAAGAGTCGTAGTCGGGCTGTCGGGCGGGGTAGATTCTGCCGTGTCGGCCTATTTGCTCAAGCAACAGGGCTATGAGGTCATCGGCGTCTTCATGAAAAACTGGGAAGATGATGACGATTCCGAGTACTGCTCGACCCGGGAAGACTGGGTGGATGCAGTGGCGGTCGCCGACCGCCTGGGCATTGAGATCGATGCCGTAAATTTCGCCTCGGAATACAAAGACCGAGTGTTTGCGGATTTCTTGCGCGAGTATTCTGCGGGGCGCACCCCTAACCCGGATGTGCTGTGCAATGCCGAAATCAAGTTCAAGGCCTTCCTGGACCATGCCATGAATCTAGGCGCGGAAAAAATTGCCACCGGCCACTATGCCCGGGTGCGCGAGGTCAAGGATGCGTCCCTCGTCACGGGCGGAGCGTCCCGCTTCGAGCTGCTCAAAGGCCTCGACGAGAGCAAGGATCAGAGCTATTTTTTGCATCGCTTGAATCAGGCCCAACTCAGCAAAGTATTGTTCCCAGTCGGCGAGCTGAGGAAAACCGAAGTTCGCCGCATTGCTCTCGAAATAGAGCTGGGTAACGCCAAGAAAAAGGATTCAACCGGTATTTGTTTTATTGGCGAGCGGCCTTTCAGAGCGTTTTTGAATCGTTATTTGCCGACAACCCCAGGCGCAATTTTCGACGAGCATGGAAGGCAATTGGGCGAGCATGTCGGCTTGTCGTTTTATACCCTTGGGCAACGCAAGGGGATCGGCATTGGCGGGCAAAAAGAGAGCTCGGGTGAGCCTTGGTTTGTGGCCCGTAAGGATCTCGAAGCGAATGCACTTTACGTGGTGCAGGGTCATGCCCACCCCTGGTTACTGTCGAATCAACTCGATGCCGATACTATTACTTGGGTGGCGGGGGCCTCGCCATTGTTCCAGGGCGGCGCAGCTCCTTTGGCTGCGAAAACGCGCTATCGTCAGGCCGACTCCGCGTGCGTCTTGGCCTCCGTGTCCGAGCACGCTTTTTCGCTACGCTTTGAGGCGCCGCAATGGGCGGTTACGCCGGGACAAAGTGCTGTGCTTTACCGGGGAGAGATATGTCTTGGTGGTGGTTTAATCGCCCGAGGCGCCTGATACTTTGACAGGCACGGGTGCTGCTCAGCGCTTTTTGCAGCAAGCTACATGGCCACCTAATTTACAAACCAGGGAGCCAGTGAGCTTGGAGCCTATTTCGGGTTTTGGAAATCTTTGTTGACCCAATCCTCGGCACTGGCCCGGGTGAGTTTGAAGCTCGGTGCGACGCTTACCCTTGCAAGTTCTATCCCTTGCGCATCGAAAGCGCTGAGGCGGGCCTGCGGATTCTCGTCGTCAGGCTCGATATCCAGTCGAATCTCAAATCGAGCTGAGCGCGAGGTAATGGCCACGCTTTGATGCAAGCTAGCATGGAGTTGCTGCTCGTGGCGGCGTACAAACTCCTTGGCGGTTTTCACCAGGGTGATAAAGGCGTTGCCATCGAGGGGCTTTGGATTGCGTTTATCTCTCCCCATGGTCCAAGGGCCGACCAGAGCGGGCTCAGGCTCACCCTCCTTAATCATGGCAACGGCCCAGCCTTCGTCATCCTCGTTCTTGATGACCTTGGCTGTCCAGCCGTCATCGACCCAAAGCCTTGGCTCTTTAATGCTTACAGGTTCGTCCGGGGGCGTGTCATTCATCACGGTGTGCTCGTCAGGGGGAGCTGATTGTAACGACTTACACGATTGTTACAAATACACACCATGCTTTGACGTCATTTCCGCCAACAATGGTCATCGGCGCGGGAAAGAATGCGTTAATCACTCAGGGCCATGATTGTCAGAGTGATTGGGTTCGGTGATCGATTGGCCCGATTCTGTGATTACCTGGAGTATTCATGTCGCACGATTTTCAAGTCTTACCCCAGAGAGCCTCGCTCGCACGCCCTCTGCCGCCCACGCTCCTTGGGTCGCCGATGCGCAAGCTCAGTCTGAGCGCGAGTGCTCTCGTCCTGAGCTTGGCCCTGGGGGGATGTGGCGTCAGCGCAGGACTGGGCGGGGGTTATTCCAGCGGCGGGGGAGGCTCAGTCGCCGACATCCGCGAGGCGAATGTTGGTGATGTCGCTGCGGTTGCGACCGATACCTTGCTGGCCTTTGGCGGTCCAGTACGTAGCCTGATCGACTCAAACCTGCCGCCGATTGGGCAGCGACCGCGCCAGGGTTTGATGCCCAATGTGCTGGATCTCAGCGAACAGTTTATGTCGGTGCGGGCACCGGTGACTGGTAATACCCCTGCGGGTCAGCAGGTGATGAGTGCCCTTCTGGCTTGCGGTACGGGCACGGGTTCTGTGCGAGCCGAATTTAGTAACGCAGCCTTGGTCAGCGTAGGCGATACCTTGAGCATTTCAACTCAGGACTGCGTCATGAACGGACAGCGCTATCACGGGGGGATTAGTTGGCGGGCACTATCCGCAGGAGTCGGCATGCCTGGCGTCAGTGGCGCCTGGAGCGCGCGCTGGTCGATGGCCTTTAGTGGGTGGTCGCAATACGATTTTATTGCCCCGCCGATTGGGCTGCGCGCCCAAGGAACGATTGAGTTCAAAGCGCAAAGATTTGCACCTGGAGACGCGGAAGTTCAGCTCACCACCTTGCAGTCCAGTGGTCAACTTTATGGACTCCATCTCAGTTTGCTGGAAGGCACGAAATTAGTCAGTGAACGCGATGTCGCCGGAGTGACCGGATGGCGCGAGTTGGCGGGCAGCAGCTACACCAGCCTGGATGTCGCCTTCACTGAAAACTTTCAAGCATCGCAGGGCTTGACCGCTATCAAGTTGCGCACAAGCGGTGAAACGGTGAGCACCGCCGGAGGGTTGCCGACCGGACTCTGGTATGCGGTCGCACCTGACAACTCGGTGGCCTATGTCGATAGCAAAACCCCGAGCGAACTCTTGGTGCAATTTTCGAATAGCGTTGGGGGCAATATTATCGGCAGCTTTCTCAGCACTTGGCCGGAGTTGCGACGCTATCTGTAGTGTAGGAGTGTGGGGACGCAGAAGCCGCCCAGACTCCTTGCGCCGCGTGAGAGTTCTTCCGCCACGGCATCCCTGGCCCCTGGGTCGGTATCATGGGGGCTTGGTTTGGAGAACCCCACATGTCCGCACTTCACCTTTCTGATCTCAAGCAAAAATTGCTGACTCATCCTATGGGCCAGCAATTGGTGCAACACTCGCGCTACAGTTGCTTCGGGGGCGTGGTGTTTCTCGCGCTCATCTTGTTGATGTGTTGGGGGGCGAAATGGATTAGCTTCTTCTTCCCCCTGATCTTCATTGTGCTCGTCGTGGTCGGTATTCATGACCTGACCCAGACTCGCCACTCCATTTTGCGTAACTACCCCGTCATCGGGCATCTGCGTTTTCTGTTTGAGGCGATACGGCCCGAAATGCGCCAATACTTCTTCGAGTCCGATACTGACCCGATTCCGTTTTCGCGCCAACAACGAGCCATGGTCTATGCGCGCTCCAAGCAGGAGCTTGATAAGCGGGCCTTCGGCACGCACCTTGATACCTATGCCGCGGGCTACGAGTGGATGAATCATTCCATTGACCCACTTCCGGTCACCACCCATAATTTCCGGATCACCATTGGCCAGGGTGAGCACGCCTACTCCGCGTCAGTCTTCAATATCTCCGCGATGAGCTTCGGTTCGCTTTCGGCCAATGCGATTCTCGCCCTGAACCAAGGGGCTCAAAAAGGCGGCTTTGCCCATGACACGGGTGAGGGCTCGATCTCTCAGCATCATCGAGTGCATGGTGGAGATTTAATTTGGGAGGTGGCCAGTGGCTATTTCGGGTGCCGCGATGCCGATGGGCGATTTAGCCCCGAGAGGTTCCAGGAAAACGCTTTGTCCCCGCAGGTGAAGATGATCGAGATTAAGCTGTCACAGGGCGCCAAGCCCGGTCATGGCGGCGTCCTTCCCGCTGCCAAAGTCACTGAAGAGATCGCGGCCGCGCGCGGTGTGAAGGTCGGTGTCGACTGCCTCTCTCCCGCCAAGCATTCCGAGTTTTCCAATCCGGTCGAGCTATTGCTGTTCGTCGAGCGCTTACGCAAACTTTCTGGCGGCAAGCCGACCGGGTTTAAGTTCGCCATCGGCCATCCCTGGGAATGGTTTGGCATCGCCAAGGCCATGAAGGAAACCGGAATTACCCCGGACTTCATCGTGATTGACGGCAAGGAAGGCGGCACGGGTGCCGCACCGGCAGAGTTTCTGGATCGTGTCGGCACACCGATGCGCGAGGGCCTGATGTTGGTCCACAACACCTTGGTGGGTTTAAACCTCAGACACCATGTCAAGATCGGTGTCGCGGGCAAGATTGTCTCGGCGTTTGATGTCGCCCGAGTCATGGCTCTCGGGGCCGATTGGTGCAATAGTGCGCGCGGCTTTATGTTTGCGATTGGCTGTATTCAATCGCAAACCTGCCATACCGGCACCTGTCCCACGGGTGTCACCACGCAGGATCCCTTACGACAAAAAGCCTTGGTGGTCCCTGACAAGGCAGAGCGGGTGTTCAATTTTCATCAAAATACCTTGAAAGCTTTAGCAGAGCTTGTGGCGGCGGCGGGCCTGAAACACCCTTCCGAGTTACAGCCTTTTCATATCGTGCAGCGAGTCAATCAGAACGAAGTCAAGACCTTCGCGACCACTTATGCCTTCCTCCAGCCCGGCGCGCTTCTGGACGGCAATGCAGAGCCTCCTGTATTCAAGAGGTTTTGGGCCATGGCACGAGCCGATTCTTTTGCACCTAAAACTTAGGCCCCTATGATTGCCGTTATTTTCGAAGTCCTTCCAAGGGAAGGCAAGGCTCAAAATTATCTCGATGCCGCCGCCGAGCTTCGCCCCTACTTGGAGAAAGTCGATGGCTTCGTATCGATCGAACGCTTTCAAAGCCTGACCCAGGCAGGCAAATATTTGTCACTGTCTTACTGGCGCGACGAAGCGGCCGTGCAGGCCTGGCGTAACCTCGAAGCCCATCGTGCGACCCAGGCACTCGGGCGGAATCATTTGTTTGAAGACTATCGCATCCGCGTCGCCGAAGTTTTGCGCGACTATGGTATGAATGAGCGAGCCCAGGCGCCGCTCGATTCGCGAAAAACTCATGACCCACCTCACTAGGGAAGCACTGGTATATTCCCTACATCAAAAACCAATCATCGGAGTACGGTATGACCGGACCAATCAAAGTATTCAGGCAAGAAGGTGAGCTCAAGATTGGTTATGGCAAAGTCACCGGCATCATCGCTTTGTCTCTGAGTATTCTCTGCTTTTTAGGCGTTTTGGCCTTTCACTATCCGCAGTACCTTACGACACCGGAGTTAAGAAAGAACTATTCCGTGGATGTGCTCAGACAGGTGATGTTGGTCGCCATGGTGATCGCGGGCGCGCTGAGTTTGGTTAACATCATTCGGGGTCGTGCGCGCGGTTTGAACGCTACCGCCCTGGTGATGATCTTGGCCACCTGGGCCTTAGGAGGTCATCGAGTGCCGGTTGGGGACTTTCCAGACCACACGCCTTATATCGGCGTTGATTGGTTTATCCTCGATCTTCTCGGCTCGACCATGATTTTTATCTTGATTGAAAAGATGTTCCCCATCTATCGAGGCCAGCCTGTGTTTCGTCCCGGCTGGCAAACCGATTTCACTCACTTTATTTTCAATCATTTTGTGGTCGGCCTTATTTTGCTGATTGTGAACCTGGCGATTCATCGTTTGTTCAATTGGGCCTTGTATGAGCCCCTTCAAAAAGGCATTCAGGCCTTGCCTTTTGTGGTGGAACTATTCCTCATCGTCTTGGTGGCGGACTTTGTTCAGTACTGGACGCACCGTGCCTATCATGAGGTGCCGTTTCTCTGGCGTTTCCATTCCGTGCACCACAGTGCCAAGTATATGGACTGGATGGCGGGTTCACGCCAACACGTGCTCGAGCTGATCGTGACTCGAGTCGGTGTCTTGGGGATGATCTACGTGCTTGGTTTCTCTAAGGAGGTGATCGATGCGTACATCATCATCGTAGGCTTTCAGGCTGTTTTTAATCATGCCAATGTCAGCATGCCTTGGGGACCACTCAAATACATTCTGGTCACCCCAGATTTTCATCATTGGCATCACAGCTCAGATCGAGAAGCCTTGGATCGAAATTATGCCGCGCATTTCGCCTTCCTGGATTACGTGTTCGGGACGGCCGTGAAATCTGACCGTCGCTTCCCGGACAAGTACGGCGTACTGGGTGACTATATGCCTGAGGGTTTCGTCAAACAGCAGACCTTTCCCTTTAAACGCCCAAAGGCATGACTCACCCCACAATAAAGTGGCTCAGCACACACCAGTGCGACTCGGCACACTAACGCGGCGCCGTCTCAGCAAAGGAGGGCCGCAACTTCAGTTTATCAAGATGGCGAGCCAAATTGATATGTTTGCTGCGCCAGTCGATATGACTGAAGCGGTACTCGAACCACTCCAAGGTGCAACCCACCGTGACGTCCGCTAAAGTGTATTTGCCTTCACAGCACCAGGCTTTGTCGCCGAGCCCTTTAGACATCGTCTCCATGGCGCCTTCCACCTTTACCATCTGGCGGTCCATCCACTTTTGACTACGCTCATTTTCGGGTCGTTGCGTCAG
>JAYUOT010000138.1:0-3259 GCA_043760705.1 Betaproteobacteria bacterium | reverse complement strand
GATGATTGAACCCGGTAGCGATCACCTTGCCGCCACGCACCAGCACCGCGCCCACCGGCACCTCACCGAGAATGGCAGCATTGTGAGCTTGGTCTAGCGCCAAACGCATCATGGTTTGATCTCGTACTTGCGGGGTCATGGCAGTGTTTTTGCTCGAAAAATCAGGGCGGATCAGCATGGTTCCAGGACTGTCTTGGCGACAGATCAAGATTGTACGCATTCGTGTAATCTCGTCGTTAAGCATCACCTCGATGAACATGCTTCATGCGCCCCTCAAGACCAGGCCGCTCACCACCATCCGCTAACCCTCATCACAAAGAAGATACAAAATGGATCTCAAGCTGCAAGGAAAACACGTTCTCATCACTGGCGGCAGCAAAGGCATTGGCCTGGCTTGTGCGCAGGCCTTTCTGGCTGAAGGAGCGCGAGTATCGATCAACTCCCGCGATGATGCAAACCTCAAGGCCGCGGTCAGCAAATTAGCCGCACCGGCGGGTCAGCTCGCCTGCCATCGCGGCGACCTGTGCCAGGCCGACCAAGCTTTGGCCATGCTTGATGCAGCCGAAAAGCTGTTCGGCCCCGTCGATATTTTGGTGACCTCCGCGGGTGCTGCCAAGCGCACGCCCCCCGATGATTTAACCCCGGCGGCGTGGCGCGATGCCATGGATGCCAAGTATTTTTCCTATATCAATATCATAGATCCCGTGGTCAAGCGCATGGGCGCTCGCAAGCAAGGCAATATCGTGAATATCATCGGCGCCGGCGGCAAAGTCGCCAGCCCGATTCATTTGCCGGGTGGTGCGGCCAACGCTGCGCTGATGCTCGCCACCGCTGGCCTCGCGAATGCCTATGGTGGCAAGGGGGTTCGCGTCAATGCCGTCAATCCTGGAGCTACTCTCACTGACCGACTCATTGAAGGCTTTGCTGCGGAACAGCGCCTGGCCGGTATCAATGCGGAGGAAGCGATGAAGCGTGCCACCAGCAAGACCGCTTTAGGTCGCCTGGCCAAGCCTGAAGAGATCGCGAATATGGTGTTGTTTTTGGCCTCAGAACAGGCCAGCTACGTCAGTGGCGTGATCATTGGTATGGACGGGGTGGGTGTGCCGATGGTGGTTTAGGGCAGCACACCCCTTTCTAATCGTCAACGATTCGTTGAACGCAACTTGGAAAGACTCCAGGCCGAAATTATGTTCACTGAGCCTGCAGGTTTATCGACTTGGCGATAGCCGCGCCCGTGGCCGCTTCCTTTTTATAGAAGCTGTCCAGTTGCGTGAGACTCATGGGTTCCGCAATCACTGTGCCTGCACTCTCAATGGCCTTGCGAACCTCGGGGTTTGCCAAGCTCGCATAGACGGCTTTGTGAAGCATTGACATTTGAGCCTCGGGGGTTTTTGCACCGGTCTGAATACCGATCCAGATGCTGAACTGAAAATCTTCAAAGCCTTTGGTGCTGCGTGCTGGCGCTAGTTTGGGAAGGCGTGCGATCGATTGCGGCGAGGCTATCGCAATGGCCTTGATTTGGCCACCATCGATCGCGCCGAGCACCGGCCCGACCAGCGGCACAACAGCAAAGTCAATCACACCACCCATCAAATCTTTCAGGTAGGGCATCAGGCCGTTGTAAGGCACATGCAAGCCCTTCGCACCACCGGTTTGCATCGCTTTTTCGGCCACCAGATGATAGAGCGAGCCCATGCCTGTCGAACCAAAGCTCAGCGACTTTTCAGCCTTTTTCGCATAGGCGATAAATTCTTCAAGGGTGTTCACAGGTAGATCCTTGCGGACGGCGATCGCCAAAGGTGTGTGCCCGACCAACGCGGCCATACGCACATCCTCTGGCTTATTCTTGGCGGCCGCCACTCCCAGTGGGGTGTAGATCAGTTCCAGAGGCGAGCCCGCCAAAAGGGTGTAGCCGTCGGGGGTCGCGTTGGCTGCTTTCAACACGCCCATGGCGCCCCCTACGCCCACCACGTTTTCCACAATCACGTTTTGACCGAGAGGTTCATTCATTCCTTTGGCCACCATGCGGCCAATCACATCGGAGCCGCCGCCGGGGGGAAAAGCAACCACCAGGGTGAGTGGTTTAGTCGGAAAGTTCTGCGCGTTGGCTAATGACATTAGCGCAATCGTACTCATGGCCGCTCCAACAGTCAGCAAGGTGGTGATCCAGGGTTTCATAGTGGCTCCGTAAGGTTTTATGAATAGACGTCCAAATGGACTGGGTCGGGGTGTCGCATCGCCACTGACCGGGTGGCGGGCTTTGCAGGATTCAGGCATCAATTCATCAATCAACATCGACAAAGACGGATCAAGGCATTTTTGCAAAATCGGTAAATCAAGCATTCGGGTGACAAAATTCGAAATCCACCTCAGGGGCCAAGCCGCTGACAATGCGGGCGATGCTCTTGCCGGAGCCGCAAGCATGCGTCCAACCTAGCGTGCCGTGGCCCGTATTGAGGTAGAGATTGGGCAGTTTGCTTGCACCAATGATGGGTACATTGCTCGGCGTGGCGGGCCGCAGGCCCGTCCAGAAGCTGGCCTGGCTCGCATCACCCGCGCCGGGAAAAAGTTGCTCCACACGGCGCACAATCGCCTCGCAGCGTACACGGTTCAGGTCGCGGTCGTAACCATTCAATTCGGCTGTCCCGGCAATCCGCAGACGATCACTGGTGGGGCCCGTCAAGCGTGAGAATACAAGCTTGTATTCATCGTCCGTGAGGCTGACTTGATGCGCCATGTTCGCGTCTTTGACGGGCATCGTCACCGAGTAACCCTTGGCCGGGTAAATCGGCAGGCGAATGCCCAAGGGTGCGGCGTAGATCGGGCTGAGCGAACCCATGGCCAGCACGTAGGAATCGGCCTGCAGGCGTTGGAAGCGGCCTTCGCTATCGGTGGCCTCGACATGATCGATCTTCCCGGCGGCTTCGCGCAGCGCGGTGATGGTGTGACTCATCAGGAATTTAACACCGGCCTCCTCGCAGTGCTTGACCAGCTCGCGTGCAAAGCGATTCGCATCCCCGGATTCATCTTCGGCGGTATAGGTGGCACCGGCAAGTTGGTGGCGGATGTGTTGAAGCGCAGGCTCGATCTTCACAGCCTCATCAGCACTAATGACGCGCCGATCACAGCCAAGCTCACGCATTTGCTCAGAAGGAGCCCTGGCCCCTTCAAATTCTTTTTGCGAGGTGTAGAAGTGCAAGATCCCCTGAGTACGCTGGTCGTAATGCAAACCTGTAGCGCTGCGCAGCTCCTGTAGCAT
>JAYUOT010000137.1:0-6578 GCA_043760705.1 Betaproteobacteria bacterium | reverse complement strand
GTCTTCGCGAACCCTAGGCAGTATTCACTAGAATCATTTCAAATTTGGGTCACATTAAATACAAGCCAGAAGGCAAAGCATCAGACTCAGCGCCTGCGTCTTTCAAGCAACGGAGTATTCATGAAACAAGTCAGTCAAGTTCCCCTCAAGGCCTCGAGCTTGAGTTCTACCCAGCGGCTGTCGCAACGGGTTGCTACAACGGCGGCCAACCTTGCTGCAACCTTCGCTTTATGTGCCAGCGCCACAGTAAGCGCTCAAGAAACCTTCAAGATTGGCTTTGTGAGCTTTTTATCGGGTCAAGCAGCAGAAAGCTTTGGCGTGCCGGCCATTAACGGCGCCAAGCTTTTGGTGGAGGCTTTCAACAAAGGGCAAGCCCCTGCACCGTATAACAAAATCGGCTTTGGTGGCATGAAAATCGAAGCCGTCTATGTCGACGAGAATGGCGGCGCCACCAAGCAAGTGCAAGAGTTACGAAATCTCTATGACCGCGAAAAGGTCGATGCGGTGGTCGGCTATGTAGGCTCAGGTGATTGCCTGGCCGTTGCGCCCGTCGCCGAAGAGCTCAAGAAGTTTCTAATTCTCTATGATTGCGGCACACCGCGCATTTTTGAAGATGGCAAGTACAACTACGTGTTCCGCACCGCTGCCCATGCTGCGATGGATAACGTCGCCTTGGTACGCTACTTGAAAGCGCGCAACATCAAGATTGATCGTTTTAACTCGATCCATCAAGACTACGCTTGGGGCCAGGACAGTAAGAAGGACTTTAATTTGTCCATGGCACAAGTCTACAAAGATGCCAAACATGATGTCGACATGTTGCCCAAGTTTGGCGCCGGCCAATACGGCACTGAGATCTCCGCCTTGTTGAATAAGCCTGCCGACATCATTCACTCCAGCCTCTGGGGCGGTGACTTGCAAGCCTACATTCTGCAGGCCAACGCGCGTGGTTTGTTCCAGAAGCAGATTCCGGTATTCTCGGCCGCTGACCATGTACTTCCCGGCTTGGGCGAGAAAATGCCCAATGGCGCGATTATCGGTGCGCGTGGTGCCTACGGTTTGATGTCGCCCAAATCCGCCTTGAACGACTGGTGGTTTGATGCTTATCAGAAGGCCTACAACGTCTACCCTGTGCAGGCCCCATATCGCATGGTGCAAGCCCTGCTGGGCCTGAAAGCCGCCGCCGAGAAAGCCATGGCTGCCAATGGCGGTAAGAAACCCACGCCAGAGCAACTTTCGGCCGCATTGAGAGGCAGTAGCTGGGCCTCGCCTGCAGGCGAAATCAAAATGGCGCTTGGTAACGGCCATCAAGCCATCCAAGAAACTGCGATTGGCAAAACCCGTTGGGACGCTGCCAAGAAAATGGTGGTGATCGAGGATATTCAGCGCTTTAACGCCGAATGCGTGAACCCACCGGCAGGCATGCTCAGCGAAGACTGGATCAAGGCCGGCTTTCTCGGCGCGAAGTGTAATTAGTCGCTAGCTCGCTCCTCCGGTATGACCTGGGTGTAGGCGAGTCACTATGCTCAAGTCATCCCAAGCGATGCCCCACTGCGGTGGGGTAACCAGCTTTCCGAACCCCTGGTTCCAAACCGCCTTGAACATTCACATTGAGTGGATGTTCAAGGCGGCTGTTTTAAGGTTTTATCGTGCTCGCAACGATTCTATTTGACGGCATCACCTACGCTTCCTGGCTCTTTATTGTGGCGCTTGGTCTCACTCTGGTGTTCGGTGTGCTCAAGATTCTCAACATCGCCCATGGTAGTTTTTATGCGGTAGGCGCCTACGCCGGAGCCAGCCTCGTCGCTTGGCTCGCCACCATGAAATTCTCACCCGCACTAAGCGTGGTCGCCCTCGTCGCCGCGGCCGTCGGTGTCGCAGTCCTACTCGCGCCATTGACCGAAAAAGGCTTGCTGCGCATGTTCTATGGCCGCGATGAGGTGTTGTTGGTGCTCGTGACCTATGCCATGTTCCTGATGCTGGAGGACGTCACCAAGCTCATCTGGGGTGTCAATCCCTACTATGCCTCTGAGGTGTATCAGGCTTTTGGAAATATCCAACTCGGCAATCTAAGCTATGTCGGCTATGACGTGATGTTAGTTGGCATGGCCGTTCTTTGTGGCGGCATTACCTGGTGGGTGCTCAACCGCACACGCCAAGGCAAGATCGTCACGGCCGTGATTCACAGCCCCGAGGTGGCCTCCAGCATGGGCGTCAATGTGTCGCGCATTTACACCTGGGCCTTTATGGCGGGCGTTTTTCTTGCGGCGCTGGGCGGCGCTCTCACGGCGCCAATGATTTCAGTACAACCGGGTTTAAGCGTCGGAGTCATTATTGTGAGCTTCGCGGTGGTCATCATCGGAGGGCTTGGCAGTATTGAGGGTGCCGCTATCGGCGCGGTCATCGTTGGGCTAGCCAGAGCAGCCTCGGTACATCTCTGGCCACCGGCAGAGCTGTTCAGTATTTATGTGGTCATGGCCATCATTCTCGTCTTCAAACCCGAGGGTTTGTTTCAGCGTATTCAAGCGCGCAAGATTTAAAGAACAAGGGAGTCTAAATTGTTCGCACCCTCCTCGCGACGAGTCTTCAACATCAGCATCTTATCGATGCTGGCACTGATTCTCGCCGGATTCATGGTCCCTAAGTGGCTCGTGTCTTTAAGCACCATGGCCATGGCCAATGGTTTGGTCTCACTCGGCATTCTCATCATGATGCGCTGTGGCGTCGTCCCCTTTGGTCAAGGCTTGGTGTTCGCGGCAGGTGGCTATGCGGCAGCCCTGCTCTTTAACAAGGCAGGCATCACCGATATTCTTGGCCTGTCGATGTTGAGCGGCATCGCTGCCTTCTTACTGGCAGCACCCTTCGCTCCATTATTGGCACGCTATCGCGGCATCTTTTTTGCAATGTTAACCTTGGCCCTGTCCATGGTGTTTTACGGCATGCTGATGAAGACCGAAGTCCTGGGCGGCTCGGACGGATTCAATGTCTCTCGCGCTTCATTGTTTGGTCAGAAGGCCTCCGACCAGTATTCTCAGTTACTGCTCTGGTGCGTGACGGCCGGTGTGACCTGTGTTTTAGCCGGCTTGGTACGCCTGTACTGCGATTCCACACGGGGCTTACTCTCGATGGCGGTGCGGGAGAACGAATTGAGGGTGGAGTACCTTGGCACATCGGTCCCCAATTTAATCGCCTGGAACTATGCCATTGCCGCCTTTCTGGGGGGCGTAGGCGGAGCGCTCAGTGTCTTGGCGCTGGGACATATCGACCCGCAATTCAGCTACTGGACGACCTCCGGCGAATTTGTGTTTGTCGCAATTCTGGCGGGACACCATAGCGTTGTTGCCATTCTTGCCGCCTCCTTTATTCTTGAGCTCGTACGGTCCTTTTCGAGCGCCTATTTTCCCAACACATGGCAGTTCGCACTCGGGCTTTTCCTGTTACTGGTGATTCGCTTCATTCCCGATGGACTAGGCTCTTTGCAAGGCCGCTTCGGGTTCGGGCGAGCGCCCAAGGCAGCAACCGAAAGACAGGGAGCCTGAGATGAATAGTCCCGCAATGAGCGTTCCCGTACTCTCTGCACAAAAACTCGAGCGCAAATTTGGCGCGGTCGTGGCCGCCGAAAACGTTAACATTGACGTCGCCTCAGGCGAAAGGCTATGCCTGATCGGCAGCAACGGGGCAGGCAAGACCACCTTTGTCAACATGATTACGGGCTACATGAAGCCCAGCTCTGGTCAAATTTTTCTGGGCAACGAAAACATCACCGCTCTAAGCCCTCGCGAGATCACCCGCAAAGGCGTGGCGCGGTCCTTTCAGATACCGCAGCTTTGTTTGCACATGACTGTGCTCGACAATATGCTCACCGCCCTGCATTGCAATCGTGGTCATCGTCATTTTCTTCGTACCGCACGCGATTCAGAGTCTTTAGACCAATGCCATCAACTACTGTCGGGTTTTCGGCTTGACGAGCACTATGCACGCCCGGTGCTAGAGCTGCCTGGCGGCGTGCGCAAGCTCTTAGACATCGCGATGGCACTCACCGGCCACCCGCGCCTGCTCTTGCTCGACGAGCCGACCAGCGGTGTCAGTGCCGATGAAAAGTTTCAAGCAATGGATACGGTCATGCGGGCGATTGAGGACCATGGGCAGCAATCGCCGGTCGCGGTCGTTTTTATCGAACATGACATGGAGATCGTGCAACGCTATGCCTCGCGCGTGGCGGCGTTCTATAGCGGCCGTGTCATTGCCGACGGGCACGCCAGCGACGTGCTGGTCGACCCTGAGGTTCGGCGCTATGTCACCGGCCATGGTGGCACAGCTCATGGCAAGACTCAGGCCTCGAACCAGGCCGCGACTCAGGCCTCAAGCACCTTGCATGTGCACACGCCTTCCAAAGACCCGGCTCTTTCAACGGACAAACTAGGCGGCGCCCAAGGAGCAGGCGCATGATCAAGCTCAGTGCGGCCAATGTGGCCATCCAAAATGTCGAAGTCTTACGCAATTTCAGTATCGACCTCAAGCCTGGCACCATGGTCGGCTTGATCGGTCGTAATGGAGCGGGTAAAACCACGGTGATGCGCACCATCATGGGCCATCTACCGCTACGCGCTGGCTCGCTCACGATGGGTGCACTCGATCTCAGCAAAGCCACGCCGCACGAGCGCGCCCAACTGGGCATCGGTTATATGCCAGAAGATCGTGGCTTGGTCCCTGAACTCACCGTGGAAGAAAATATCTGTATTCCACTTTGGGTTTCTTCCAAGTTACAGGTCCAGGAACGTCTGGATTTTGTCTACGGTGTCTTGCCTGAACTCCTTGAGATGAAGCATCGCAAGGCCTTGCTTTTGTCCGGGGGCCAACAAAAACTTGTGGCGATGGCGCGAGCGCTCACGATCGGCACCCAAGTGCTGTTGTTGGACGAGCCCTTTGAGGGCGTTGCACCGGCCTTATCGGAACGTTTGTCCGAGGTGGTCGGCGGCCTGAGAGGCCTGGGCCTCTCGGTGTTGATCAGTCAATCCGACCTGAACCACTCGCAAAGCTTGCTCGATGCGGAGGTGATTATCGAGCGCGGTGGTAACTTGCAAGCCTGAAGGACGAAAACTCAATAACTACCGATGTAGTCTTTTTTGCCCACTTCGACACCATTATGTCGAAGAATTGAATAAGCCGTCGTCACATGAAAGAAAAAGTGCGGCAAGCCATAGTTCAGCAGGTACGACTGACCCGTGAAGCGCTTTTCTTTCGGTGTACCGGCTTGAGTCACGATCTCGCGGCTCGCTGCAGCTTCAAATTGCTCACTGTTCAAGCTGGCGATGAAGGCGAGTACGCTATCAATGCGCTTATGGAGATCTGCAAACGTCAGCTCGCTATCCTCGGTCTTGGGGACCTCGACACCCGCTAAGCGCGCAGATACGCTTTTTGCGAAATCGGTCGCCACCTGAACTTGGCGCAGCAAGTGGAACATGTCGGGGAACAGCCGCGCTTGCAGATAGGCATTGGGATCGATCTTCTTCTCATGGGCATTCGCTTCAGCCTTGCACAAAACTGACTGGAGTCCGCCTAACAGTTGGGTGAATACTGGGATGGAGCTGGTATAAATTGCGCTTGGAGTTGGAGACATGGAGTGTACTTTCGAATTTTGGGAGGGAAAAGCGGCATTGTAGGTGACGAGATGATAGGCTTGTGCAAACACTTTGATCATCCTTAAGACATTTCACCTCGCGCAGCATGACTGAACCCAAAATCATCGATCAAAAGCTCTTCGACGCGCTCAGCGCTCAGGCGAATTCCTCTCCCCGAAAACGCAAGAACTTTAATTTTCACGACACTGAGGCCGCCGTCAGCCACCGGCTCTTGAATGCTTTGGCAATGGGCTCTTATATCCAGCCCCATCGCCACCTTGACCCCAATAAAGACGAGACCTTGATTGTCGTACGCGGGAAACTCGGTGCCATTTGTTTTGATGAGTTTGGAGAGGTCACGCACCAAGTGGTGATTGAAGCAAACGGTGAAAACCTTGGCCTCAATACGCCTAGTGGAGTATTTCATAGCTTCGTGGCACTGGCCCCAAACAGTATTATCTTTGAAGCGAAGGCGGGGCCCTATACTCCTCTAGGCGAGCTGGAGAAGGCCGCTTGGGCACCGGCTGAGAATTCGCCACAGGCTCCGGCATACTTCGACAAGCTGCTAGCCTTGTTCACCCAAGCGGCTTAGCACGCAACTTAGGGCCTAGCCTCTACCAACAGGCGCGCTGCAAGACACCGGGGCATCAATGGACGTTGCTGGGTATTCGTCGATGTCTGTCAAGGAAATATCAATGCAAATTCCTCTGTTGTTTACGCCGATTCAACTTCGCGGCCTTCGGCTTCGCAATAGAATTGTGGTCGCCCCCATGCACCAATACGCCGCACTTAAGGGCTTTCCTACGGATTGGCATGTCATGAACGCTGGTCGTTACGCGGCGGGCGGAGCGGGCCTGGTGATGCTTGAATCGACCAAGGTTGAGCGACGTGGCTGCGGCACGGTGGGCGATCTCGGCATCTGGGATGATGCGTTTATCCCGCACCTCAAACGTCTGG
>JAYUOT010000136.1:0-3271 GCA_043760705.1 Betaproteobacteria bacterium | reverse complement strand
CCAGGGCGCCGCCAAAAAATAAGGCAAAGGCAATGGCCACGATCACGAGGGCACCGATCAGAAAAGCACCAATCAGGGCAAAACGGTTACTTTTCATGAGTTGATGGTGGTTCTGTTTTGCTGGGGTCACTGCGGCTTAGGAATCTGCGTACTTTATCACTTTGAGCGTGCTTCGCCATCCATTGAGGAGGCCCTTTTTCCAGCATGGTTTTGGTGTCTGAATCCAGGAAAATGGCGTCCGAGCCTATCGCGAAAATGCTGGCCAGTTCGTGAGTGACGATGACAAAAGTCACACCGAGGCTCTCGTTGAGCTCCAGGATCAGCTCATCCAGGAGGCGGGAGGAGAGCGGATCCAGGCCCGCCGAGGGCTCATCCAAAAACAATACTTGCGGGTCGAGGGCCATGGCTCGGGCTAAGCCCGCTCGCTTTTTCATGCCACCACTGATCTCGGAAGGGTAAAACGTACCAAAGCCGTCGAGTCCCACCAGTGAGAGCTTGAGGTCGACCAACTCTCCCGTTTCGCGCTCGGACAGGCCCGTGTATTGCGAGATGGGTAGGGCAATATTTTGAGCCAAGGTCATGGAGCTCCACAGTGCACCGCTTTGGTACAACACTCCAAAATTTCGACATAGCCCCTGGCGCTGTTCGTCGCTAAGTGCCCAGACATCTTCGCCTCGAAATAAGACCTGGCCATGTGCTGGGCGCTTGAGTCCAATGATGTGCTTGAGCAGGGTGCTCTTGCCGCAGCCGGAGTCGCCCATAATGATGAAACGGTCTCCTTTCTTGATCTCGAAATTGAGATCCTTTTGGATGATCCGCTCGCCATAGGCCATGGTGAGATCGCGAATGCTGACCTGTGCGTCCATGCCGATGCGCCTAAATCATGCCGTCGTAAACGAAATACAGCACCGTCAGGAACGCATCCGCTAAAACGATCAGCACGATGGAGGTGACCACCGCTGAAGTTGTGGCCTGTCCGACGGCTTGAGCACTGCGGCCGCACTCGATGCCTCGCAGACAACCGGCAAAAGAGACGACGAGACCGAAGACGGTGCCTTTGATTAAGCCCTTGACGGCGTCGGATAGGTGTACTGCACTGGCCATCTCGGAGAAAAAGGAAGGAGGTGAGAGATCGAGCATGCCCCAGGCCACGGCCGCCCCTCCAAGAATGCCCATGAGATCCGCATAGAGTACGAGTAGCGGAGCCATCAGCGTGAGTGCCAATACTCTCGGCATGACCAGGAACTCAACCGGGTCGAAGCCCAGTGTTTGCAGGGCATCAACCTCTTCGTTGGTCTGCATGGTGCCGATCGCTGCTGCGAAGGAGGCTCCGGCGCGTCCGGCCATGATGATGCCGGTCATCAGTGCTCCCATCTCAAGCAACATGCCCATACCCACGAGGTCGGCCATGTAGATCTCGGCACCAAAAATACGCAGTTGTACGACGCCCACAAAGGCGAGAATGCCCCCAATGAGAAAGGAAAGCAGGGTGACGATGCCGAGCGCGCGCGGCCCACACTCGATAATTTGGTCGATGATGTCGGTCAGCGGGACTCGTTGCTTTTGAAACAGTAATTTGATGAGCGCAGAAAAACACATTCCGGCTAACCAGAGCCAAGCGACCAGGCGTTCAAAGACCCCGTAACCCCAAGCGCCGAGGCTCACGACAAGGTTGGGCTTGGCCTTCGCCAGGGTGACGGTAGGTTTGGCGTTTCGAATCAAACTCATCAGGCGCTGAACGCCCTTGGGCAGAGGATCCGCGACCAATTGGATGCCTTTTTCTTGGAGGCCGCGTTCCAGACTCTTCAAAAATGCTGCGAGTGTGGTATCCCAGTGGGCAATGCCCGAACCGTCCAGGGCGAGCACTTTGCAGCCTGCTTGTAGTGAGCCGATCAGCTTTTGGGTGTCAGGGATGCCCTGCGCCTGTCCCCATTGCCCGCTCAAAAATAGGGTCGGGGAGAGGCTGGAAGTGTCGATGCGAAGGCGTTCGTCCATTTTGGGTTAAATTGCTGTCCATCGGCTCCCGATCGAGTCGCTGCATTCTAACCGAGCCTGTGTCGAAGACCAGTAACATCAGGTTTCGCCGAGTTCAAGGTGGCGAGAACGCTCCAATGAACACTCAAAGGGACATCCATTTTATGGACATTAAGCAAAATCAAGAAAGTACTCACGATGCTGGCCGACGCGACTTAACCAAAAAAATGTTGCGGGTCGCGGCTTGGTCATCGCTCGGTGCTGGATCGGCACCTCTGGTGGCCCAAACCTCACCGCCCGCCAAGGTGGCGCCTAAGCCGATTCCTAAAAATCCTTCAGCCTATCCGACCAAGCCGATTCGAATGGTGGTGCCCTATCCTCCAGGCGGTGGGACCGATGTCATTGCCCGTATCGTCTACCAAAAAATGGCTGAGCTTCTCGGGCAACCCGTGGTCATTGAGAACAAGGGTGGGGCTGGAGGGTCGGTTGGAACCGGCGTGATTGCCAAGTCGGCGCCCGATGGCTACTCCGTGCTTTTTACCTTGAGTTCGCATACGATTAATCCGGCGATCTATCCGCGCTTGCCTTTTGATACCGCGGCCGACTTTGAATCCGTGGGGATGGTCGCCTCCCTGCCTCAAATTTTGGTGGCTCATCCCTCGGCACCGTATCAGGATCTGAAGGAGTATTTGGCTTGGGGCAAGACCAACCCGATTGCCTATGCATCGGTGGGCAATGGCTCGCCGAGCCATCTCGCAGGCGAATTATTGGTCATCAAGTCGGGTGTTGCGATGACTCATGTACCTTACCGGGGAGCGGGCCCGGCCGTGACAGATTTGTTGGGCAACCAAATTACCAATGGCTGGATGTCTATCCCTGCGGCTGCGCAACACATTAAAAACGGGAAACTCAAGGGTATTGCGGTGTCGACTTTGAAAAGGGCCGCGGCCTTCCCCGAGGTCAAGACCGTGGCCGAGCAAGGCTTCCCTGATTTTGAGGTGGATTCCTGGTTCGCGATTTTTATGCCTGTCGGAGTGCCCACGACCATTATTCGTCAATGGAACAAAGTGCTCAATGAGGTCCTGGCCATGCCCGACATCAAAGAAAAGCTTTTGGCGCAAGGGGCTGAAGGCGTCGGCGGCCCGCCCTATGTTTTAGCGAAAGCGGTGGCGAACGAATTGCCAAAGTGGGCTAAACTTGTTCGTGAAGCGAACATCAAACCGGACTAAACATGCCTCCTCGGATAGCCGAACCAGACCCTACTCCATCGTTACTTCCCACGGCACTTGGAAACTCC
>JAYUOT010000135.1:0-3272 GCA_043760705.1 Betaproteobacteria bacterium | reverse complement strand
CTGTGGGGTCGATATCGCCGTGATTGTCGCTAAGGCGAAAAGCGTTCAGTACGCTTAAACACCGAGCTGCCATTCAAAAAGCCGGCATTTTCAGCATCATGGCAGTCCATACAGGCCCTTCGAGCCGCCATGAAGCCTTGCCGGATCGTTGACGGTTCCCGGGTCTTGAAAGCGTCAAGCAGGCTGCCCCAAGATCCATTGTCTAAAAACTTATCCTCGAGATTCTGAGTACGAACGGGTCGCTTCATCGCGGCACCTTCCATACGATTCTTTATCTTTTCCCATTGATACATTCCCATCTCCCAGTTCTCGGTCTGAACCGCAACGAAGACTTGCTCAAAGCGCATCGCTATTTCCAACATTTGAACCTCAGTACCGCCAGCGATCGTCTGAATACGCCGAAAGCGCTCGGCATCGTCATTGGCGTCCAAGAGCCAATTCGAACTAGGACGCTTGGCCTGCTCTTGGAGCCTGGGATCTGCTTTGGGAAGCGCGGCACATTACCTGTGGGCTTGGCTTGCGCCAGCGCGCTGCTGGGTGCGACCAACACTAGAGCCATGAGTAGGCCCAGTAAGCCATTCAAGCTAAAAACAGTCCATTGCGATTTGCAACATTTCATGAACAGGGTCCCTTTAAATCTGTCACGATAATCTGCGACGAACGCCTGGTCAACTTCAAGTCACGCACGCGGCACGCCGCCTCAAGTGAACGACCAAGCTCAATGGCTCCACGCCACCCAATCGCGCAGGCCGCCTTGTGAGCTTGGTCGACTGGGATCAGTCACTAGAGCCGACCCTTGCCGAGATCAAGAAAACCTCGGGACAGATTGACTCTCAAGGTGTCACTCTCACCCTCGGCCAGGCGCAGACCTCGCAGGCGCCGAAAGCTAGCTTCCACGGGATGCCCTACGACCAAGGCTTCGCCGCCGATCAATTGAATGGCCATATCAGCCACTTGGTGCGCCACCTCACTGGCAAAAACCTTGGCGGCAATCGTTTCGTTGACCACGTTCTCGCCCACATCAGCCAGCCTGGCCGTGCGATACACCATGGACCGCGCTGCATAGGTCGAGATACGCATATCGCCAAAGCGCAGTCGTACCCGTTCAAACTCGCCCTTGCTGCTGCCCCGACGTGGCTTGCGAAGGTCAGCGGCCACCAGTTCAATTAACCACATACTGGTACCCACACAGTCGGCCGCCACCGCGCGACGCACCGCACTGATTTTGTCGAGAGCCCTGGAGCGGCCATCCCCGGGGGCGCCAATGGCATGATGGCGCGGCACACGAACCTCCTCAAAACGAAATGCAGCATGATGACTACCCTCTAACGAGCGGAAGCGTCGCGACACGCTAACCCCCGGAAGATCGGTATCGATGATGACCATTGCGGGACCCTCGCCCTCAATGTCAAGCAGTGTGGTTAAAAATGAGGCATCGGCACCACCCGTCACGTAGGACTTTTGACCCGTAATCACCAAGTGTTCGCCATCGATACGAGCCCAGGTGGGACGTTCTGCATTCGATGGCTCCGTGAACGCAAAACCAGCTCGCTTCTCGCCGGCTAAAAGTGGTAGAAGGTGCGAAGTGCGAAGCGGCTCCGCAACATTTGCAAGCACACCGGCCTCCGCTCCAAGCACGCCAGGCAAATGGCCTACACCGTGGCTCGCCAGGGCTTCGCGCACCACCAGCAGCTTGAGCGCACTGGTCCGCTCATCCTGGGTCAGGCCGTAAACACCCGCGGCCTTGGACGCGGCTCGTACCTTTTCTGTGCGCACTGCTGGATCGAGTGAGGCGTCATCCCGCAATCTGATCAGGCGCTCACTCGCCAAGGCGTTCACTTGCACCTGCAGGCTCTTTAGGTCTTCAGAAATAAACTCTGGCATGAACTCTCAACAGATTAAAAACGGCGCTTAAACGGGGCTTAAACAGGGCTTAAACGGAGCCAAGGAGCCTAGGGTATGGGTGGCAAAAGGCGGCAAAAGGCATGCGGGGGAACTGACTTTTATCGTCCTTTAAAAACGGGCTCGCGCTTTTCCACAAACGCTTTGGTGGCCTCCCGATGGTCTTCGCTTTGTCCGCAATGCACATGATGAGTCGCTTCCAAATCGAGGCAGTCATCGACATCTCCAGACAGGGCTCGATTCAGGTTTTCTTTCATGTAGCGGTACGCGATGGTTGGCCCATTGGCCAGACGCAGGGCGATCTCGCGAGTCTTGGCGGCCAGCTCGTCGGGGCCGCACACCCAGTTCGTCAGGCCTATGCGTAAGGCTTCCTCTGCGCTCACCCGCTCGGAAAGGAAGTACAACTCGCGAGCCTTTGCAGCGCCCACCAACTGAGTCATAAAGTAGGTGCCGCCATAGTCCCCGGAAAACCCAACTTTCGCAAATGCGGTCGTCATGATCGCTGTGCTCGCCATGATGCGCAGGTCGCAGGCTAAGGCCAAGGAGAGTCCCGCGCCAGCCGCCGCCCCAGGCAAAGCGGCGAGGGTCGGCTTGGGCATCTTGAATAATTTTCCAGCCGTCGCCCGCTGTGCAACGCGCTGCTTATGGATGGCTCCGTCAATGGTGTTATCGCCCACGGTGCCGTCCCCTCGGGCTGCCATACCTTTCACATCGCCCCCAGCACAAAACCCCTTGCCAGATCCGGTGAGCACAATACATTTCACTGCCGTATCGAGCTCAGCCCAAGCGAGCTGGTGGGCCAAGGCCACATTCATCTCACGCGACATGGCGTTGCGAGCCTCAGGGCGGTTCAGGGTGATCGTCAGTACACCTGATTCGAGGCTCGCCAGTAAATCTTGCGTGCCGGTGTCAATCTGCTTTGTTTGCATAAAATGTCGCTCTCACTTGTCAGTGGTTCAGATCGGTCTAATCGTTTTCTGGGGTGGTGCTTTGCTCTCGCTCGCTTAAGGGCTGCGTTCCGGCAGTCTTTGCTCAAACAACGAATAACCCATGTCCTTGGGAATACACACATAGCGTCCGTCAGCACGTTTCTCAGACCACGGCATGATGGGTTCCACGGACCTTGCCTGCGCGCCTACAAAGGCGGCCGCGACACTATCGTACTGAGCCAAACGAACCACGTTGGAGAGGGTCGGAAAAATAACCGTTCGTGCTTTGCTTTGTGCATCTTCGATGACTTGCCCGGGCCGAATCCAGACCGAATCAACATTTTCATGTCCGTCATGATCGGCAATTTGTCCGACAGGGACCCGCGCAAGATAGAAATGCGTATCGAAGCGCTTAGGCATCATCGGTGGCGTGATCCAGTG
>JAYUOT010000134.1:0-6623 GCA_043760705.1 Betaproteobacteria bacterium | reverse complement strand
CAAGTGTGCAGCAATGCGAGCGCGCCGGAAAAGTGATGCGAGACTTGCTCGCCTTTTTAACGAAAGGACATGCCCCCCTCAGTAAGGACCTGATCGATGTCAATAGTGTAGTGCGTCAGGCCCTTGTCGATATGGATGAGGAGGCGCGCACGGACACCATTACTCTTAAGGAAGAGCTCGGGAGTGATTTGGGAGTTGCGCTCGCGCATCGACTGCATATCGAAAAGGTACTCGGAAACTTGTTGCGCAACAGTGTAGAAGCGATTCGCGCCAGCCAAGATGCTCGACGCATCATTACCGTCCAGACGGCTCTTCAAAAGGAGTTTGTTTTGGTCACCGTGCGTGACACTGGGCCCGGATTCTCAAAGGAACAATCCGCGAAGATTTTGGAGCCCTTCTACACGTCGAAGGACCGTGGGGTGGGCATGGGCCTTCCGGTCAGTCGAGCACTCATCGAGGCGCATGGCGGGAAACTATGGGCTGAATCCGGGGTAGGCGCAGTATTTCGGTTTACTGTGCCCTTAGCTCGATGAGTACGCCTTTGGTTTACTTGATTGATGATGACGCTGCGGTGCGCGACAGTGTGGCGCTCTTGTTGCAGACCGCTCACATTGGTACAAAGGTTTACAGCAGTGCCACGGCCTTTTTGCAGGACTATCAGCCGAGCCTTGAAGGCTGCCTTTTGCTTGATATCCGCATGCCCGAAATGAACGGGCCAGACCTGCAACTCGAGCTCAACCGGCGTGGATCACGGCTACCCATTATTTATCTTTCGGCGTTTGGTGATGTGCCTACGACGGTGCAGGCCATAAAAAATGGTGCGGTCGACGTTCTAACCAAACCGGTGCATCCCCAGACTTTGTTGGACAATGTGCAAGCTGCCTTCAAGCTGTGTTCAATTTGCATGGCTGAACAAAAATCAGTGGACGATGCGCTTCGAAAGCTCGCCCTGCTCACGCCTCGCGAATACGAAATACTCACCCTGATCGTGAATGGTGAATCCAGCAAAAAAGTGGCCCGAACACTGAATATCAGCTTTCGTACCGTCGAAGTGCATCGTACCCATATTTTGCAAAAAATGAATGTTGACTCACTCTTGTCCCTTTCCGCGTTAGCGGACGCCTGCGGTATTCCGACCGGGCGGGTTCTTGGTCTTGAATCCAATACATTTCCCCGCTGACCGAGCCTCTACCACTTTCGGACTAAGTGTCCGTACTGATGCGCCGCTTATCGCGGTACGACACAATGACTAACAAATAAAATATTTCGTAAATAGTCACAAGAACTAGTTTGCTCGTTTAAAAGTGGGAAATGACATGTTGCATCGCATCATTTCGTCGAGCCTTCATCTGCGAACTCTGGTGGTTGCCATCGCCTGTGTGTTGTTAAGCGCTGGCTTTTGGAAGATCCGCGATCTTCCTCTCGATGTTATCCCTGAATTTTCACCACTTTCGTTGCGTGTTAGCACGGAAGCGCTCGGCTTGTCGACCTCCGAAGTGGAATCGTTGATTACCGTTCCGATGGAAGCGGATCTACTCAACGGCGTGCCATGGCTAAGATCCATTGAGTCGGATTCGATTACGGGACTGTCCTCGATTGAAATGTTCTTTGCGCCCGGTACGGATATCTTGAAGGCAAGACAAATGGTGCAGGAACGCTTGGTGCAGGCTCACGCGCTGCCGAATGTGTCCAGTCCGCCAGTCTTGCTTCAACCCGTGTCCTCTGCAAGTCGCATCATGAATATCGGACTGAGCTCCAAGAATGTCTCCTTGATCGAAATGTCGGTGCAGGCACGATGGAATATCGTGCCACGTTTGGTGGGGGTGCCAGGAGTCGCCAACGTTGCTGTTTGGGGTCTTCGCAATCGCCAGCTACAGGTGCATGTCGATCCTCTGACACTTCATAAAAACGGAGTCACCCTCGAGCAAATCGTAAAAACGGCGGGGGAGTCCGTCTGGGCCTCGCCGTTAACCTTCCTCAACTCATCGACGCCAGGCGCGGGCGGATTCATCGATACTCCCAATCAGCGCCTGGGTGTGCGTCACATCTCTCCAACCGTTTCGGCTGCGAGTTTTGCCAAAGTGCCTGTCTATGGGACTTCGCTCGCACTAGGCGACGTTGCCAAGGTCGTCGAGGACAGTCAACCCCTCATTGGTGATGCAATTCTTAAAGATGGCGCCGGGCTTTTGCTGGTCATCGAGAAATTTCCAGGTGCCAATACGGGTACGGTCACCCGCGCAGTCGAGGTGGCCCTTGCGGAGCTCGCTCCCGGCATGAAAGGTATTGAGGTGGATAGTAAAATCTATCGACCCGCCAGCTTTATTGAACGTGCATCCAGAAACCTTGCCACCGGGCTGGTCGCTGCCTACGTGCTTCTAATGGTTGGGGTGCTGTTCATACTGGGCAACTGGCGGGCGGCGTTGACTGCTGGACTGGCTATTCCTTTATCGATCTTTGCCGCTGGCATCGTTTTGCACGCTCGTGGCGTAAACATCAACATGATGGTGGTCGCCGGTTTACTCTTGGCAACCTCAGTGGTGATCGATGATGCCATTCAAGATTCTGCCAACATCATGCGGAGGCTGAATTTGGCGCGCACTGAAAGTTTGGGCGCCAAGTTGGGCGTTATCCTTCGAGCCGCGCTCGAGGTTCGCGGACCGCTGTTATATGCGACCGTAATCCTACTCCTTGCAGCGGTGCCAATTTTATTTGTTCGAGGCCAGTCGGCGGCCTTCTTTGAGCCCCTGATTGGCTCATACATTCTGGCTCTCCTGGCTTCAATGGTGGTTGCACTAACGGTAACTCCTGCGCTAAGCGCCCTACTTTTAACGAGTTCTTTATCGCAGAAACCCCAGGAACCAACCTTGGTCGTCCGAACAATGCGACGCGGCTACGACAGAGTGGCTGGATTGGCAATGCGCACCTCGGCATGGGTGTATGTCGTGCTCTCCATGATTGCACTGGTTGGCGGATACCTGATTTGGTCCAACATGGAACGCTCAATGGTACCCAGCTTCAAAGAAACAGACCTGGTCATTGAATGGACGGCTGCGTCAGGTACGTCCTTGCCAGCGATGAATCGTGCAACCGCTGCGGTCATGCGCGACTTGCGCACGATCAAAGGGGTCCGTAATACTGCGGCTCATATCGGACGGGCGGTGCTTTCGGACGATGCCGCCGATGTCAACTCCGCACAGATTTGGGTCAGCATTGACCCTGAGGCCAACTATGACGACACGCTCGACGCGATTCGTCAGGAAATCGATGATTATCCAGGGATGAGAGCTGAGCTCACCACCTTCTTATCCAAAAAAATGCGAGAGGCGTTGACGGGTGGCGAGGAGCAATTGACCGTGCGAATTTATGGTCACGATCTCAACATCATCCGTGCCAAGGCAGAGGAGATTCAAAGTGTTCTCTCAAAAATCGAGGGGATCGAGAACGCCAAAACCGAAATTCCTGAGGACAAGACGACGATAGAAGTTAAGGTGGATCTTGATAAGGCGCGGGTCTTTGGGCTCAAGCCCGGAGATGTGCGCCGTGCTGCCTCGACGATGGTGGCAGGCATTACTGTCGGGGGGCTCTTCGAAGAGCAAAAGGTGTTTGATGTGGTCGTGTGGGGCGCGCCAGAGATTCGCGCGAACGTGTCCAGTATTCGGGACATTCTGATCGATGTTGAAACACCCAAAGGCACGCAGGTGCGGCTCGCCGATGTGGCGGATGTACAGACGGTTTCATCGCCTGGGGTGATTCGTCGTCAGGGAGTTTCCCGGCGTATTGATGTCACCGCCAACGTGAAAGAAGACGCCGATCTGGGGGTCGTTTCACGTGATGCTAAGCGACTTATTAAAGATGTCACATTTCCCTTTGAGTATCACGCACAGGTTCTCGGGGAGCACTTTTCCCAGCGTGCAGCGGTGCGTTCCTTGCGTGGTTATCTCATTGCTGCTGCCATCGTCGCATTTCTGGTCTTGCAAGCCGCACTCGGTAGCTGGCGTTTGGCGATTCTCTCTTTGCCGAGCATTCCTTTGACCATTTTCGGATGCTTGCTCGCAAGCGCACTGGCGGGGATGGAATTCTCTCTGGGCTCCCTGCTCGGCATGACCGCAGCGCTCGCTCTGATGTTACGGAACGGCATTTTGCTGGTGCGCCACTTTCAGCACCTCGAAAGTGGCGAAGGCGGATTTGGCGAGGCGCAGATCGTGCAGGGAATGAGTGAGCGATTTTTGCCGATTATGGCGAGCGGCGCCCTAGTGGTTCTGTTCTTTATTCCCTTCGTCGTGCTGGGGGACATCGCCGGGCTCGAGATCGTGCATCCGATGGCCGTATCAATACTCGGTGGCGTGGTGGCATCGACCCTTGCATCACTATGCTTGGTTCCGGGGCTGTACCTTCGTTATGGAGAGGGTGCCCTGGCGGCTGGCACGCTTGACCTTCAACCGCGAACTGCCTAAGGCCTGATGGGTGCGTATTCAAGAAACTGCAATCTGGAGGAAATGATGTGGATCCTTAAGCCTTTGACTCGTCTGGCGCTCGTAAGCGTCAGCCTGCTGTTGACTATTCAAGCGGCGATGTCAGCCTCCGATGACAAAGCGAGCGAAACTATCAAGAAGAGTCGCCCAGCTCAAATCGTGGCTATCGATGGTTCTAAAATCAAGCAATTGACCCTCACCGAAAAGGCTGCGAGCCGACTCGATATCCAAACCCGTGCGATGGTTGAAGGCACAGGGAAACTGACGACCCCTTACGCATCGGTTGTATATGACTCGGATGGTGGGACTTGGGTCTATGTAATGACTAAACCACTGACTTACATGCGACAAAAGATCGTGATTGAAACCATAAAAGGGGATTTCGCCTATTTAAAGAGCGGACCTCCGACCGGAACTTCGGTGGTCACTGTAGGCGTTGCCGAGCTGTACGGAACCGAGAAAGGCCTCGGTCACTAAGGGCTCTAGGAGGGTTCATGTCATGTTGCGATGGATAGTCGAGTCGAGCCTGCGTTTTCGCTTTGTCGCTTTGGCGCTGGGCTTAGCCACGGTGGTTTTGGGAACTCAGCGGCTTAGAGAATTACCCGTGGACGTGTTCCCTGAGTTTTCACCCACCAAGGTGGAAATTCAGACGATCTGTCTTGGCTTGTCACCCGCCGAAGTAGAGGCGCTGGTGACCGTGCCGTTGGAAAATGCCTTGGCTGGTATTCCAGGTATCGCGCAACTACGCTCAAAGTCTGTGTCCGACTTGTCGTCTGTGGTCATGATCTTCAAGCCGGGCGTCGATGAGCTGCTGGCCCGTCAATATGTCACGGAACGGGTTGGCATTGCCACGCCGACCTTACCCACCTGGGCCGCGCCTCCGCACATGATGCCGCCTTTGTCCTCGACGAGCCGGGTGATGAAGATCGGCGTGACCTCGAAGGATCGGTCCGTGATGGATCTCTCGATGCTCGCCTATTGGACCATTCGCGCAAGACTACTGGGGGTTCCTGGAGTGGCCAATATCGCGATCTGGGGTGAGCAGTTAAAGATGCTCCAGGTGATGGTGAACCCCGAGAAACTCGCCAAGCTCGGAGTCACGCTCGACGAAATTCAGGAAGAGGTTTCAGATGCTCTTGATGTCGGCTTGCTGCGTTACTCTAAAGGAGCGCACATTGGTACCGGCGGGTTCATCGATACGCCCAATCAGCGCATGGAAGTATTGCATACCTCGTCCGGACAAACGCCAGAGACTTTGGCGCAAGTGCCCATCAAGACATCGAAAGGAAAAGTACCCTTAGGGGAGCTGGCTGAAATTCTATATGCGCCACCCGACATGATTGGCGATGCGGTCATCAATGATGGACCTGGGCTCATGCTCATCGTCGAGAAGTTCCCCTGGGGCAACACACTAGAGGTGACTCGAGGCGTCGAAGCCGCTTTGGCTGCCATGAAGCCAGGTCTGCCAGGTGTCGAAATCGATACCAAGATATTTCGCCCAGCGACATTTATTGAAGACTCCATTGGCAACCTCACGCGCGCCCTGTTGCTGGGTTGCATTTTCGTCATCGCCATACTCATCGCATTTCTTTATGATTTTCGCGCCGCCCTGGTGGCGACGGTGGCAATTCCCTTGTCCTTATTGGCCGCTGGTTTGGTGCTATTTCTGGGGGGGGCCTCCGTTAACACAATGGTCTTGGCGGGATTTGTGATCGCTTTGGGCGGCGTCGTCGATGATGCCATTATCGACATTGAAAATATCATGAGACGTTTGCGCCAACGCCGTGCAGCGGGTGGACAGCAGTCGGTCGCCAGCGTGATTCTTGAAGCGACTATGGAAGTGCGCGCGCCCATACTCTACGCAACCTTGATCATCGTGATGGCGGTGGTACCGGTGTTCTTCATGGAAGGCTTGTCCGGTGCATTCTTTAAGCCATTGGTTCTCGCCTATGTGCTGGCGATGCTTGCTTCGATGGTCGTCTCCGTCACGATCACTCCGGCGCTTAGTCTGGTGCTTCTGAACAAGGCGTCGATGAAATCCAAAGGTTCACCTGTCGCAGCATGGTTGGTGAGTCGCTACGACAAGGTTCTCGAAAAGGTCACCCGTACGCCTCGCCCCTCGTACGTCGCCTTAGTGTTGGTCACCGTCAT
>JAYUOT010000133.1:0-3285 GCA_043760705.1 Betaproteobacteria bacterium | reverse complement strand
CCGTTCGGGATGTTCGACAGGTACTTCTTCTGGGAGATCTTTTAGCAAAGGATACTGACAGGGAGTCTGTGGCCTTGAGACTAACGGAGGCGGACAAGATCTTGCAGGAGACCTTGATTTCTTGCGCCGCAGGCGATGTCGAGCACTCTGTGCTGATGGCCATGCAGGTTGCGGTGGCGCGTTGCCATCGGGCTGCCGAGCAACAAAATGTTCGGAATGTGGGGTGACGCACAGGCAGGGCCTTAAGAGCCTGATAAAAAGTCGAATGTAGGCAATTGGCCTGCGTTTAACCTTTGGTCATTGCGTGGTCAAAATGCTGAAAGAATTTTTTAAAGGAAGCTCTTGTCATCTTACTTTGGAGCCACCAAGGCCGGAATCGCTCGACTTTTCAGAGTTGAAAAAGCTGCCTGGCAACATTGGAAATTGGATGCTGCGACGCTTCACTCAAGACCAAGATTCCCGGAACAGGGATAGCCTGGCGCTCATCGTGGAGCGCAGCCAACGTGCTCATCTGGAGCGTCAATTAGTGACCACTCAGGTCGCCTTGGCCAAAGCTTGTACTGATCTTATTGAAACTAAGCAGCAAGCCCAATACTTTCGCTTTCAGTCACTGCATGACAGCCTGACGACCTTGCCGAATAGTCTCTCGATTCACGAGTGTTTAGAAGTCTTTCTAAAAGACTATGGTGAGACAAAAAGTAAGTTCGCGGTTCTATTCATCGATATTGATCACTTCAAGGCGATCAACGATCTTTATGGTCACTGGGTGGGAGACGAGGTCCTTCAGATTGTTTCGGCTCGCATCAAGCATGCAGTTCGAGCGGAGGACAGAGTTGGGCGTCTCGGTGGAGATGAGTTCTTGTGCCTGATCGCCAACGCTACGTCACGTGAAAACACTACAAAAGTAGCCCAACAGATTTTCGATGCCGTTCGAGCACCCATTCAGGTGGGTTCGCTCCAAATGCTTGTTTTTGCGAGTATCGGAATTGCCTTTAGTCTTGAGAATGCAGCCGGTGCCGAAGAACTCATTCAGCAAGCGGACTCGGCGATGTACCGTGCGAAGCGCTTAAAGACTGCCTACGAATTTTTCGATCCCTTACTGGACGTCGAGCACGGACGTCAGGTCAGTTGAAACTTCGCATTGAAGCCGATGCTTTTGGATCCATTGAGATTCCTCAAGAGGCTCTTTGGGGGCCTCAGACTGCTCGCAGTCTTTTGTTTTTTCAGATAGGCGATCAACGCATGCCACTAGAAGTGATTCATGCACTGGGTGCCATTAAGGAGGCCGCCGCCAAAGTCAACCATCATCTTGAGCTTTTGGAGCCGGCGCGGGCGCGAGCCATTGCTGAGGCCGCGCATCAGGTTTTGACAGGTCTTCACGACGACCAATTTCCCCTTTCGGTCTGGCAAACGGGTTCCGGTACGCAATCTAATATGAATGTCAACGAGGTGGTAGCCAACTTGGCGTCAAGCTTTATCGGCATGGAGGCAGGGCTGAGTCCTATGATTCATCCCAACGACGAAGTTAATCTTGGGCAGTCGAGCAACGATTGTTTCCCCAGTGCAATGCATATCGCGGTGCTGAAGGAAAATCGCACCCGCCTTATACCAGCCTTGGAGAATCTGCGCTCAGCCCTGACGGCCAAGTCGCTGCAATTCAAGGAGGTGATCAAAGTCGGACGCACCCATTTGCAAGATGCAACACCATTGACGCTTGGCCAAGAGTTTGGCGGCTACGAGGCCCAACTAGGTCTTTGTCAATCCACTCTAGCGTTTACTCTTGAAGCCTTGCATCAACTTGCGATCGGAGGTACGGCGGTAGGCACTGGGTTGAATACTCATCCTGAGTTTGCCACGAGAGTGATTCAACAGCTTTCCGAGACCTTGGACTTGCCTTTGAGACAGGCCAACAATCTTTTTGCCGCTCTGGCTGGTCATGAGCCTCTCGTGGCCTACCATTCAAGCCTAAAATTATGCGCGATTGCCTTGACCAAGATCGGTAATGACATTCGCTTGATGGCGAGTGGGCCCCGTGCCGGATTTGGAGAGTTACAAATTCCGCAGAATGAAGCGGGTAGCTCGATCATGCCCTCCAAGGTAAATCCCACGCAAATCGAAGCGCTCACGATGGTTTGTCTACAAGTCCAGGGGTTGGATTTGAGTGTTGGATTGGCTGCAGCCTCGGGGCAGTTAGAACTGAATGTCTATAAGCCCGTGATTGTTCTCAACGTTCTTACAAGTATTCGCCTCTTGTCGGATGCGATGAATAGCTTCACTCAACATTGCCTCATCGGTTTAATCGCTAATGAAGCGCATTTGGCGACCCAGGTACAGAACTCACTGATGCTGGTCACCGCCCTGACTCCTCACATCGGCTACGACGATGCCGCGCGCTGCGCAAAGTTCGCCGCCGACCAAAAGATGTCTTTGCGCGAAGCGGCGATCCAGCTAGAGCTTGTCAGTGGCTCCAATTTTGATCTCTGGGTAGATGCCCGCAAGATGATTGGAATCAATTCCTAGAGTTCTCACAACATCCAAAAGGATTCCTATGACGACCCCATCGACCTCAAAGTCAATCACTCCAAGCAGTTTGTCCGAGCAGAAATCCGAATTTACATCGGAGGGGGCGCCGCCTCCAGGTATGGTGAGCGGCTTGGTGGCTGCCCATCAGGAAGCGAGTGCGGGAATCTCCCCGAGCATCAACACGAGTCAAGCATCCATACGGGTTGCCGTGCTTGTAGGAAGCCTCCGTCGAGACTCTTTCAATCTCAAGTTGGCAAAAGCGATAGAAAAGATCGCGCCGCGTGAGTTTCTTTTCATGCAAACCAACATCGCGGATCTGCCGCTTTACAACCAGGACGATGATGATAAGCATGTAGAGTCCGTCATACGGCTAAAGGCGGTGATTGCTTCGGCGCAGGCCCTTCTCTTCGTGACTCCGGAATACAATCGCTCCGTGCCAGGTGTCTTGAAAAACGCCATTGATCATGGCTCCCGCCCTTATGGGCAAAGCGTATGGGCTGGAAAGCCGGCCGGCATCATCGGTGCGTCGGTGGGAGCCCTTGGCACCGCGATGGCACAACAGCATTTACGCAATATTCTTGCGTATCTCGATGTGCCGACGATGGGGCAGCCGGAAGCTTTTATGCATGCCCGGGAAGGCTTCCTTGACGAGAACGGTGAATTTGGAAAGACTAGCGGTAAGTTCATGGCGACTTGGGTCGCTCAATTCTGTGCCTGGATCACCGGCCAACGTACGCTGCACACTTACTAAATGACTTTAAA
>JAYUOT010000132.1:0-3291 GCA_043760705.1 Betaproteobacteria bacterium | reverse complement strand
TGACTGCTTTCTGACCCGCTTCTGACGCCTCTTTTGACTGGCGCGCCACGGTTACCGATTCAGAAGCTCGTGAAGACACTTCATTAATTTGTTGGGCCATTCGGAGTACAGCCTCACCGGTTTCTCGAATCTCGCGGAATTGCTGCTCGGTCGCCGCCTGCAAGCTGGTCGCGGTCAACTGCGCTGAGGACGAGGCCTCGTTCACCATCGCGGCCGTTTTATTAATACGAGCCACCAAGTTTCTTAGTTCGTCCACGGTGTAATTGACTGAGTCGGCAATCGCGCCCGTGATGTCCTCCGACACCGTGGCCTGAACCGTCAAGTCACCGTCAGCGACCTCTTGCAACTCGTTCATCAATCGCAAAATCGCCGCTTGGTTCTGGTCATTGGTTCGCTTGGCGTCTCGCTCAAGGGCTTCGGCCTGCTCTTTCTGCAACTCGGCTTCCGAAGCCCGAAGATCGGACGATTTCATATAGTTACGAGACCAAAGGCCACCGGCCAGTAAAGCCAAGACCCCAAAGAACGCTGCAATGTAGGTATTCCAGGTCGTACCTGCAGTGTTGGCACCAATCGCGACATTCTGGAAGACCTGACGAATCGTTTCGCTATCCTTGTTTATGACTTGCTCAGATTTTCGAAGATCGCGCAATCGTGGCAGGCCTTTCACAAAGAATGCGATATCCCCTTCCACTTTATCGATCTGAGTTTTTAGACTAATCAAGGCTCGCTTGACCTCCGCAAATTTTGCGGGCTCAATGCCGGCTCGTACATCGCCATTCAGCAGGATGTTGATATTGCCTTTGTATTCGTTATAAAGCTCCATCAACGTGGCAGGATCACGAGCGCTTGAGCCTTCGTCGGAAAACGCTTCTGCGATTTCCTTTGAAAGAATTTGGGAGGCTCCAACCAATTCACTGGCCAGGGAGGACTCCTTCGCCGAGGCGCCCGATTGCAGGTTAATCACAGCGATTACCTTAGCTTCATCATACTGAAGGGGTGAGGACTCCACCAGGCGCTTTTTCACCGCACCCATCTCTTGTAGAAACTTCTTTGCGCCGGCAATATTTTCGGCGGCGGCGGCGGTGGGCTTCCACTTCTCCTCGGCTTCTTGTAACTTCGCGAACAAGGTCGGTGAATTGGTCACAACACTTGTCGATCCAATTTTTTCATCTAAGGTAGCAATGGTTGTTCGGCTGTCCTCGATCAGTGGGAATGCCGAGGCATCACCCTTCATTGCCGAAGGCACCGACTTTGCCAGTCGCTGCGTGTTCAACACGATCTCTGTCACCGATTGGTTGAATTGAGCCATGTTTCTAGATTGACTAATATCAGCCCCAACAAACACAAGCGTCAGGATGCCAAAGGTAGCAATACCCGTCAGGAAGTACTTCTGCTGCGTATCCAGTGGAATATTGGCAAGCAAACCTTTTTTCGAAGGTTTATACTTTTTCCCTGACGACTTGGTGGGAGATTTTCCTTCAAACTGGCCGACCAGCGTATGCGCTGCCAGTGACTCCATAGCCGTCGTGGGTGCCGCACCGGTCGGCGGGTCGATCAGGGCAGTATCCACGTCCAGCGCGTCTTTTTTGCCGAACCCAGGGAACCTGAAACTCATTGGTTTGGAGGGATTCGACGCCATTTTGGGCTTTAAGAACACACCCATTTTTTTGGTAATAACTTTCATTGCATTCTCCGTAGCTTAAGCCGCTACTGATAAAAACTTTTGATCACCGGCCAAGACTGAGAGTTTGAGTTCCAGCCATGTTTCGCCACCTTCGTCCATCCAGGTTGAACCTTCCCAAGACTGTGAATCCCTCGATTCAATGGATTTCATTTGCGCCAAATTTTGCAAGCCCAACATGCGACTCACCAGAATTGCGGCGTTCAGCCCCATCCGTTGATTCAAGGTCAACAGCCTTGAGTCTTTGCCAACTCGGCTATTGGGTAAACCATTAAACTGCGCTAGATCGGCCACACCGATCAGCACACCGCGATGACTTACCAAACCCTTAAACCAAGATTGCGTGCCAGGCACCCGCGTCGTCGTGTTTGGAATGGAGATAATTTCCCCAGCCTCTTCAAGATCAACCAAGCATTTTTGTTCGTTGATCATCACCCCCAGCCTTGTATTCTTGCTGGTGGCTGAAGCATTATTGATGCGCTCGGTGAGACGCATCTGAAATTCTTTAAGATTACGACGACGAATGGCCATGACGCTTAAAACCTAAAATTAGTGGGCAAGATCTGCAACGCGCGCCAGGAATTCTTCAGGCTTGAGCGGCTTGACGAGATAGTCTTTCGCGCCCTGGCGTAAACCCCATATACGATCAGTTTCGGTGCTCTTGCTGGTGCACAAAATGACTGGAATATCTTTAGTTTCAGGGTCACGCGTAATAGCCCGGGTAATTTGGAAACCACTCTGCCCGGGCATCACCACATCCATCACGACCAATTTTGGGCGCTCAGACTTCACCTTGATCAAGGCCTCTTCACCCGTTTCCGCAGTGATCACTTGATAACCTTTCTTGCCGAGCAAATCTGCGAGATAGAATCGTTCAGTAGGCGAGTCCTCGACGACGAGAATTTTGGCGTTGGCCATGATTTTCCTTTGATGGGATGAATAGTTAGACAAGGCTTAGAGTGAATTTTTCTGACATTTGAACAATATCGCTGGCCCCTAAAGCCGGCGTGACCGAGTTGTCGGCAAACTCCGGGTTAAGGTTCAGGCTGAATGCGGGTGCGGGCTGGGCCGCGATGGGAAGAGAGGACCCGGCCGCGGACGTCAGTGCAAGAGCTGCGTGGTGGGCAGAGCCGCTGGATTGAGTCGAACCGGGCAGCGCCACGTTCGTCGCCACAACGCTTGGTACCGCAACCTCGGATACCCCAGCATTAAATGCCGCTACCCGGGGTACGGTGCCAATCGTCGATGCGCCGACCTTACGCGCAAATTCGCTGACCGCCTGTAGCAAGCTGTCCTTGGTAAACGGTTTGGTCAAATAGTGGTCGGAACCCACCATTTTTCCCTTGGCCTTATCAAACAGCCCGTCTTTACTGGATAGCATCACCACCGGTGTGGTTTTGAACTTTGGGCTTTTTTTGATCAGCGCGCAGGTTTGATAACCATCAAGGCGCGGCATGAGTACATCGCAAAAAATCAAATCAGGCTGGTGATCCGCAATTTTGGCGAGAGCGTCGAAGCCGTCTTCAGCGAGCACCACTTTCGCCCCAGTCTTCCCAAGGAAAATTTCGGCGCTGCGACGAATCGTGTTGCTATCGTCGATCACCATGACC
>JAYUOT010000131.1:0-3292 GCA_043760705.1 Betaproteobacteria bacterium | reverse complement strand
GTAGCAGTCTTTGATATCGGCAATGATCGCATTATATTTTTCTTGCGCCGTGCGAAACACCTGATCTTGACGATCTATCCGCACCATGGGCCGATGGGTTGGAATCACCACCGTTTCAAGCTTATAGATCTCCTGGAACTCGTAGGCTTCCGTATCCGCAGTTCCGGTCATGCCGGCGAGCTTGTTATACATGCGGAAATAATTCTGGAAAGTGATCGAGGCCAGAGTTTGGTTTTCTGGCTGAATCTGCACGCCTTCCTTAGCCTCAACGGCCTGGTGCAGGCCATCGGACCAGCGTCGTCCGGCCATCAAGCGGCCCGTAAATTCGTCGACAATAACCACCTCGTTTTCTTGCACGACGTACTCTTGATCGCGATGGAACAAAGTATGCGCGCGCAGGGATGCCGTCAGGTGATGCATCAAGATAATATTGGCCGGATCGTAGAGGCTCGCGCCTTCCGCGAGAATACCTTGAGAGGCCAGTAGCTTTTCGGCCTTTTCATGACCGGCCTCTGACATATGGACGCTTCGTCCTTTAAGATCGACCCAGTAATCGCCTTCCGGCTCAGGCTCTTGAGGCTTGGGCTCATGCGGCATCGGGTTGAGCAGCTTGGGCACCGCATTCATCTTCTGATAGAGCTCGGTATGATCTTCAGCCTGCCCCGAAATGATCAAAGGCGTGCGAGCCTCATCGATCAGAATAGAGTCCACCTCATCGACAATCGCGTAGAACAGAGCGCGCTGACGACGCTCGGCGGGGCTGTACTCCATGTTGTCACGGAGGTAGTCGAAACCGAACTCGTTATTGGTTCCGTAAGTAATGTCAGCAGCATAGGCGGCACGCTTGGCCTCTGTTTCTTGCTGCGAAAGGATAACCCCCACGCTCAGACCCAGGAAGTTATAGAGCTTGCCCATCCATTCGGCGTCGCGACTTGCCAAATAATCATTCACGGTCACCACGTGAACACCTTTGTTGGCCAGGGCGTTGAGATATACCGCCAGAGTTCCGGTAAGGGTCTTGCCTTCGCCGGTGCGCATCTCGGCGATTTTACCGTCGTGCAAGACCATTCCGCCGACTAGTTGCATATCAAAGTGGCGCATCTTTAGAGAGCGTACAGCGCCCTCACGGCATACGGCGAAGGCCTCGGGCAACAGTGCATCGAGCAACTCACCCTGGGCCACTCGAGCTTTGAACTCTTCGGTTTTCGCGCGCAGGGCTTCGTCGCTCAGGCTTTTGATGCCGGCTTCGAGAACATTGACCTTCTCGACGGTCTTGCGATATTGGCGTAGCAGGCGCTCGTTGCGGCTGCCGAAAATTTTGGTAAAAACGTTTGGGATCATTAGAGTTCTAAGGTGGAAAGCTGGAGCAAGCTAACCCTTCAGTGTATCACGCACACTAGAAGCAACCACTCACCAACTGAGCGACGGCGAGCTGTTGGTAGGTCAACGGTCATTCGAACGAATAAATCGTTCGAAGAACAACAGTTCTGACCTAAAAACTGGCCCGTTCGCGACGAGCACGAACTTATCTCTGAACTGAACTGGAGGCAAGTTGGCGTTTATTCAAGACGCCGTTTTGGAGAAAGGCCAAAGGATCCTTCGACTCACCACCATTGCGCACCTCAAAGTGCAAATGCGCACCCGTCGAGCGGCCCGTGGAGCCTACTTCTGCAATCTTTTGGCCCTGCTTGACGATATCGCCCTGCTTGACCAGAAGCAGCGAAGCATGGGCATAGCGAGTGAGAACGCCATCGCCATGGTCGATATCAATTTGGTTGCCATAGGAGGGATGCATTTCGGCGAATACTACGGTCCCACCGCCGGCCGCCAAGATCGGTGTGCCCGAAGGGGCGTTAAAGTCGATGCCCTCATGCATGGTTGCCCGCCCCGTGAACGGATCGGTACGATAGCCATAGCGCGAGCCCATCGAACCATCTGGCAAGGGCTCATAGCTGGGAACGAGACGAGTACCTGCGGCGCGGTAGAGCATTTCAGTCTCGATAAAGGCGAGAGAGTCTCCGCGATTATCCAAACCGTTGGCAAGACTATCCAGGACCGTGCTCAAATCCTGCAACGACATATTACGGGGCCCACCAGGCTCAGCACCCCCTTTGCCACCTAGTGCAAAGAAGTTTGGCCGAAGCACCGGTGCACTATCCAGGCCCTTGAGCTCTTGCGGCTTAATGCCCGCCATACTTGCGACCCGATCACCGATCACATCAAGACGGGTGAGCTTGGCTTGCAGCTGGCCCACTTTAACCGCGAGTGCATCAATATTTTGACGAACGAACACGTCTCGGTCGGCATTTTCTTTGGCGGAATTGGTTTGTACCCAATCTTGAGTAAAGGGTAGTTTAAGCAGCACCGCATTGCGCAAAGCCACATAGGAGATCACGCCACTACTGGTCAGAGTGATGAACAAAAGAAACATTGAAAACCCGACAACCCATCTTCGTGTAATGTTCAAGGCCTTGGGCGTCTTGAATCTTGGATGTACCAAAATTATTTGCACGTTCAGTTCTCCGTTCTCAAATTTTAGTTTTAATGTTGTTATTTTTTCTGAATTGTTGCTCTTGAAAACCAGCTATTCGACTGTCTCGCAAGCCTTGAAGCGCGATCCGCGCTTTCAGTCCTTGCAAGTCCATCTCCAAACTTTGACTGAGCTGCAGTCAATGCTCGATCAGCAATGGCCTCAAATGCGTTTAAAAGTTCGCAATCTTAAAGAGGGCACTTTATCGCTTTCCGCTGGTTCCGCGGCTCAAGCTGCAAGACTCAGGCAAATAGAACCTTCGATTCTTAGTGCACTTCAAACCCAAGGTCGCGAGATTACGCGAATCAGCTTCAAACCGCAAACGCGACCAGCAGCAATTGAACCCAGCACAAACCCACAAAAGACAATTTCTGCAAACACACTTAAAGTAATTTCTCAGCAAGATGGCTTGATTACACACCCCGCAATTCGTGCAGCCCTCGATCATCTTAAAAAACGTGCGCGAATTGCTGGATAGTTGACCTGATCGATCAATTCGTTCCTAAGCCCTGAGAATATGGACGCCAATCCAAGACAATTGCGACTGATTGACATCGTCAGGCTTCATGGCGCTGCGAGTGTAGAACACCTTGCAGAGTTACTTGGAGTTACTTTGCAGACCGTTCGCAGGGACATTGCCAAGCTCGCAGACGAAGGCATCGTTGCCCGTTTTCACGGCGGGGTGCGCCTGCCGAGCTCGACCATCGAGAATCTTGCCTATACACAACGTGAAAATCTCAACGGAGTCGCCAAGGAAGCTAT
>JAYUOT010000130.1:0-6661 GCA_043760705.1 Betaproteobacteria bacterium | reverse complement strand
TCATCAGCACCTTGCCGCTCGGACCCAGCAGTGTGAATGCCTCCGCAAGCGAAATTCTGACCACCTCGGTCGGTCGCTTTCAGCTTGGTCTTAACGGTGATGTTCGGGCGGTCGAACGTAATCTGGCCGCCACCGCGAGTCGTCTGTCCTGGTTTATCGCAGCGATGTTAGGCGCGATTGTGCTCGCCTGGTTTGTGATTGAGATTGGGTTGATTCGCCGCATTGCTGTGCTGACCAAACGAGCAGCAGCCCTCTCCCATAATGTCAGCGTCAACACCGCCATGGTCGGTGACTTGGAAGTCGCAGATCTGCGCGGCAAGGACGAGCTAGGCATCTTGGCCGGAGGCCTCGCTGATCTTTTGCAAAGAGTAAAGTCCGACCTCAAGCGCGAGCAAATCCGGGCCGAACAAGAGCGCGACACTTGGCATGCCGTGGGCCATGAAATCATGTCGCCGCTGCAATCACTGATGGTCTTGCATGGTCAGGAGATTGACCCTAGCCATCGTTATGTCAAGCGCATGCAGCAAGCCGTCAAGGTGCTTTATGGTAGCGCCTCACCAAGCGAGGCGATTGAATCAAGCAAGCTGCAGTTGGGCGTCATCGATCTGGTCGCATTCTTGCACAATGTCGCAGAGAACGCCCACTTCGCAGACATTGCATCCGTTGAGTTCTCAACACCACTCGGCCAACTCCTGGTCCACGCCGACGAGTATTCGCTGGAAGATGTGGTGACTCATGTGTTGAATAATGCCAACCGTTACCGGTTGGCTGGCAGCCCCATCACTTTGAGGCTGTCGCAAGTGCAAGAAGGTGGCGTTGCGGAGGCTCGCATTCAAATTGAAAATCAAGGCCCGGCGATTCCGCCGGATTTGATAGATAAGATTTTTGAGTATGGGGTTTCTGAGTTGAGTGACCCAGCGGCTAGCACTGAGCATCGGGGCCAAGGCTTGTTTGTGGCCAAGACTTATATGTCCAAGATGCAGGGCAGTATTCGGGCTGAGAACAAGGCACAGGGGGTGATGTTTGAGTTGCGCTTGCCGGTTGCTTAAGCGCTTGCGGCCAGCGGCAGCAAGAAGAGATTCGGAGGCGCCGCCTAGGGCGCCTTGTCTTGCGATGTACGAGTATGAGCTTTGGTGCGTCGAGCTTGGGCACTTCACCGGCGTCCAGTCGCTCTTGCGGGGTCTTGCGGAATTCGGCAAGGTAGCGATCAAGCTCAGTGGGTTGGCGGCATTTAGGGTGCCCGTAAATTCGCGAAGGGTGCGACTGTTGCCTTCAGGCAAGGGATGCGCATAATTGAGTTCTGTGTAGACAAACCTTTAACCGGGTCGGCCATTTGCTTGCCTGCAGGCGAGCGGCTTTCAGTTGGGCAAGGGTTTACTCTCGTGCGGCCGCAAAATACTGAGCCTGCGTCAGCTCACCATCGACGAAGCGACTTGCGAGCACTTCATATTCTGGGGTCGCAATATAGCCTCGAGCCTGTCACGTGCGCGGCCATAGTCGATAGCTGCTTGACGCTCGTGCGGTCTTCGTCGCTGATGGGGGGCTTCAATATTGCGGACATGGCAAGCCTTTGCAGGGGAATCAAACCCCTTGAAATTCACCCTTCTATTACTGCCCAAACTGTGGCGGTGACCTAAAGACCAAAGGGTGTGCGTGAAACGGCTTTTCAGCCGATGCGCGAGATCCTTTCCGACCCGGCGGATCAAGAAGACTTTGCTGCTTTCTTTAAAAGCAAAAGGCCTCGAGCTTCTTTGCCTGCACCGCGGGCGGCTCTTAAGCGAAACCTGACCTCGGCATCATTTTCAACCAGCATTATTGTCGTCATCTCGTCAATTAATGCATTTAAAGTCGTTCCTCGACTTTGGGCGAGCGCACGCAGGCGTGCGTGTTTGTCGTCTGGCAATCTAACGGTTAGCGCGCTCATGATGGAAAGCCTCCTAGTAGCTGTTCAGGGGTAACGACTGCAATATGAGGGAACAATAGTTGACCGCTTTTAAGATCGCGTATGTTCCGCGTGACAATACAGTGTGCATTTCCTGCGACCGCAAGTTCGATCAAATGATTGTCAGATTCGTCACGCAAGTTCGGCCGCCATTGGTAATACACTCGAACCCATTCGCAACCAAATAAGAAAATATCGAATAGCTCATGGCGCTCTTTAAAGTTCAGGCGAGACTTTTGAAAAAGGGCCTCCCGCGCGAGTACATCCTCATACTCGGAGAATAATGCGTTTCCCATAATGGCCTTAAAGCGTCCTTGCAGGCAACCTGCAAGGACCAGGTTCGCAGCGCCCGAAGTTAGGCAAGCCCCGAGGAAAATGTTGGTATCGACAACTATTCGCATGTTGGGTGGAGAATAGTCCAAAACCAGGTTGGTGTCAAATATGACACCAACCTGGGAAAACGTTGTAGATGGCCGACCCTGGGGAGGAGTCCGCCCACGCTCCTAGCTTGGGTGTCTGGTGTAGCTTGAGTCTTCGGACTGAGCCACTACTACTCATTTCGCCGCGAAGTGCGGTACCGTCTCCGCAATTTTGATCGCCTTCGATAAAGTGTGCGAAGCCGTTCGGGCTACTTAAGCGCGTCTTTATTCGGGCCGTAGCTCGTAGCTAACAGCTGTGCAAATGAGCGCTGCCCATGCACAGGCGACCTCGTTGGCGATCTGGCTTCTAAGCCTGAGTGCGTGAGGATCTTCTAAATTCTTGCCCTTTGCACAATCGCTGCGATGATCCCGTAGCTCGCCCCCACAGTTCGGTCAGGCAAGCGCGCTGATGGGCGCTCTGCGTCAAACCCAGGTCAGAGCTTGCGCCAACTCCTTTTTGTCGGCGTCGCTTTGTATCAGTCACTTAGAGGTTAGCTTTTTCGGTAAAGCGTTAGAAGCCGGTATGCTGGCAGTTGGCGCAGTTTCACCGGACCCGTCCCATTGGTGACTTTCACGAGGTCTGTTTTGGGCGCAGACTCGGTAGGCATACTGTCGAGGCTCGGTTAGTACCTCAGGAAAATGAATAAGAAGAGGTCGTTGATTTAGATCCGACCCTATTGATACGGACGAGGATATGACTGACCTTGAGGGTGAAGTGGTTGTAACGGTGGGTGCCGGTTTAATTCAGGGCTGCATGAACGATGAGCCACGAGAAGGCACGATCCTTCAGGTGATGGCGCCGCGACCCAGGCTTCACTTGGTTGGCTTGCTTGGGGGATGCTTGCCCGGAATGCGCAGCGTCTCCGTTCAGCCACCGTCTGGCTCAGCGCTCAGGTAGTTACGTCATCTTGAAGTATGTCTGTCAGGTCATCAAACGTCACGACACCCAGGCGATCAGCACGTCAGCCGCACTGGCTGGTGTCATTGAGGGCCGTCGCGCCGATGGTTCGTTTCTGGCGGGGAAGCTGCAACCGGCTTGTAAACAACGCCGCTGGCTGAACGGTTAGGATACTTAATCAGTGCTTCCCTAAGACCATCACCACCAGCACGCCCGTGCCTACGGTGTTGTTCAATCCGCGAAATACGGCGGTTGCGGTTAAGGCAATGAACAGCCCCCTGCACGAACGCGAATTTGGTGAACTTGCCAAGACCCGGCCAGTTAAAGGGGATCGCAAAAATGACTCCCAGCACCAGTGCGGTGACACCCGCGATGGCGAGGGTAAGGCTTGCTTTTGGCGATCATATACTGGTGCGACTCGCCATTAGCGCGACAGTACGGATTGCGAGCGAATGCGAACCGGCAGGGTGGTGTAGCCATGCACAAAGTTGGAGTAAATTCTTTGCGGCTCGGCGACCACATCAATCTCGTCAAAGCGCTTCAAAATTTCCTCCCACATAATCTTAAGTTGCAGCTCGGCCAAGCGATTGCCCACGCAACGGTGGATCCCAAATCCAAAGGATAAATGCTGACGCGCGCGTGGGCGATCAATGATGAACTCATTGGGCTGATCGATGGCTTCCTCATCGCGGTTGCCGGACAGATACCACATCACCACTTTGTCACCCTTCTTGATGGGCTTGCCAGCCAGCTCGGTATCCACGAGTGCCGTGCGGCGCATGTGGGCCAGCGGAGTTTGATAGCGAATGATTTCTGACACCATATTCGGGATCAGCGCAGGTTGGCCCCGAACTTTTTGGAGCTCTTTCGGATTCTGATTCAGAAAGTAAAGTCCGCCCGTCATCGAATTACGAGTCGTGTCGTTGCCGCCGACGATCAGCAAAATGAGATTGCCCAGCAATTCTTCAGGGGTCATGTTTCGGGTGGCGGGTGAATGAGCCAGCATCGAGATGAGATCGCTTCCCGGATCGGCATTGACGCGTTGGTTCCATAGGCGCGTAAAGTATTCCAGGCATTCACTGAGCGCCTTGGCGCGCATCGCTTCCGAAGTGATGACCCCTCCACCTTTTACTTCTGAGGTGGCGGCGTCGGACCAAAAGGTCAGGAGATGGCGGTCTTCCCAAGGAAAGTCGAAGAGCGTCGCCAGCATTTGAGTGGTCAGTGAGATCGAGACTTTATCAACCCAATTGAATTCTTCGTCGATGGGTAACTCGTCCAGGGTTTTGCACACTCGTGATCTGATCAGTTTTTCAAAGTTCATCAGATTGCCGGGCGCCACGATGGGGCTGACCGCTTTACGTTGTTCGTCATGCTTGGGCGGGTCCATCGAGATAAAACCGCCCGATACCAAAAAAGGCGGTGGATCACTGATCCCGATGCCCGCGGCCGACGAAAAGATATTGTGGCTTCCTTCCACCTGCATGATGTCTTTGAACTTGGTGACCGACCAGAAGGGGCCATTGACGCTTGCTTTACAAAAATGCACGGGGTCTTCACGACGCAAGCGCTCAAAGTAGGGCCAGATCGTATCGGACTGGAAAAACCTCGGCTTACTGACATTAATCTGATCGAGCGGCGTATCGTAGGCTTCAAGCCTTGCCCGGGCTTGAATTTGCTCTGAGGTCATGGTGATTGTATTCATTGCCCGTGCTTTCCGTAAGATGCCGCTTAGTGGCTAGGCCAAATGTTAATCTTCTTTCATGCCCGACGCACGGACGGTCGCACCCAGCCTGGCTCGTTCCTCGGCCACGAAACGCTCAAAGTCGGCGCGGGTACCACCAACGGGCTGAATGCCCAAGGGACTCAAACGATCAACTACGGAGGCGGATCGCATCGCGGCGTCGATGGCGGCGCTCATCTTGTCGAGAATTTCGAGAGGGGTGCCCTTGGGCGCATGTAAGCCCGCCCAGTGCGCGATCCTGATGTCGGGGAAGCCTTGCTCGGCCGCGGTCGGTAAGTCGGGATAGGCCTCGATGCGTTTGATCCAGGTCGTGGCAAGGCCGCGCAATTTTCCGCTTTTTAGATATCCCAAAGAAACAATACTGGCCTCAGAGGTTGCGGCGATTTGCCCACCGATCAGGGCGGTGGTCGATTCCGAGCCACTCTTGTAAGGCACTGGATCGAACTTTGCGCCGTAGCGGGTATTGAGGAGTTCGGCCACAAAGTGCGGCGTGCTGCCGGTACCCGCCGTTGCGAAATGCAAGCCGCCGACGGTGCGCGAGGCGTCCACCAGATCTTTGATGGTTTTATACGGAGCATTGGGCGCTACCAAGATCACGGAAGGTGCCAGACCGATCATCGCGACGGGCACAAGATCGCTGTCCTGGTAGGGCATGTTGCGTTTGATCATGGAGTTGGAGATCACCCCGGCTGCGCTGATTAAAAAAGTGTAACCGTCGGCGGCGCTCTTGGCGGCCGCGTCGGCGCCGATGGTGCCTCCAGCGCCCGGCTTGTTTTCAATCACAATAGGTTGCCCAAGAATTTTCGAGGCTCCAAGAGCCGCGGTGCGCGCCATCAGGTCATTGGCACCGCCGGGGGAAAATGGAACGATGAAGCGAATCTGGCGATGGGGCCAGGTTTGGGTCTGAGCGCTGGCCGAGGTACTTAAGGTGAGGCCGAAAATCAGAGCCGAGGCGAGTGTGAACGCCTGGGCAAAGGCATGGGTAAATATCTTATTGCGCGTCAAGTCGCTCTCCAATAGTAATGCGATGTAACAAGCGCGCGTGGCCTTCGTAGCCGCCGGTTGCGGCGTGAATCAAACAGCGATTGTCCCAGAGCGTCAACATCCCGGCCGACCACTTGTGTCGATAAATAAACTCGGGCGCAACCTGATGAGCAAAGAGTTTGACCAGAATATCGCGTGACTCATCTTCGGGCATGCCCTCAATACCGATGGTATAGCCTGGGCTGACGAAGAGGGCCGTGCGTCCGGTCTCGGGATGCACTCGTGCGATGGGGTGAAGCTGGGTTTTCATGGCATGGTCATCGTAAATGATGGCCATGGACCTGCCTTGGTCCTTCTCACCGTACAAGCCTTGGCGCGAATAGCCGTTACGAGCCGAATGAATACCCAGGCGATTCTTCAAGGTTTGGCGCAGATCGGCAGACAAGGCATCCCACGCTGCGTACTGGTTCGAGAAGAGCGTATCGCCACCAGTAGAAGGAATGATATTCCCGTACAGAGCCGTACCTGCTGGTGGCTGCTTTAAAAAGCTCCAGTCGGTATGCCAGGTCTCGGCAAATATCGGTGTTTTTTCATCGGCCTCACGTTTCACCTGAACCACATGGGCATGGCCCGGAATCGCTTTGATATACGGGTCGTCGCCGCTCGGGCCCATGGCC
>JAYUOT010000129.1:0-6661 GCA_043760705.1 Betaproteobacteria bacterium | reverse complement strand
ATGATCGGGTATTCAATCACATCGCGTTGCTCTTCCAGTCCGACCGATAAATACCAGTCCTGAGGGTGAGCGTAGATGAAACGAGCGTCGTAGTCGCTATTGGGTGACTCAAACCCCCAGGCACGGCTGCCTGATTCGATGGCGAGCAAGATGCGCACGCCGTGCTCGGCTTCTGCGGCGCGCATTCTTTTGAGGATTTCGGTATGGATATCGACGGGGATCATTGTGATGCCGGTGTGATGCCGGTGCCTACACAAGCTTTAATTCGGGTAGCTGTTGGTTCGCTTCAGTGACGTAGCGCCCGTATAGGAGTGCTCGACTGCCCAGAGCGAGTCGCCTTCAAGCGCAAAGTCTTTTAGGCATGGCTTGGCCCCTTCGACAAGCGTTTCCTGCGTACCAACAAAATCGCAAGGGATTTGCCAGAAGCGCCCGCCATTAAACCAGCGATCCGCTTTTTCTTGGGAGGTATGAAGCAGTAAATATCTTATGGCATCCGGGTCTTGCCGAAAGACCCAAATATCGAAGGCGCCGGTTCGAAAATCCATTACGCAAGACTCCGTATGGATACGTTGAGTGGTTTTTCGTTCTTCATAGATTCGCCTTCAACGGCTTGCTGATGAGAAATACTATCGGTCGACCTACTACTACGCAAGCAAACTCTGGCGATACTCTTGATGGATGGTTGGATTTTGGGTTAACTCACCACAGCCAGCCCCGCCCCGCTATGCACCGTCGCCAAGCCACTCACATGCTGAGTTTGCTTGGCGGGATGTTCGTTGTCCTTCACCAAGCTAGGCTTGAGCTTGATGGCTTGAATCGGTTGCGGCAGATCGAGCAGGATGGGCAGGGCCAAGACGGGGCCGCGGCGCTTGAGCACTTGCACGGCGAGTTTTTGATCGGGTTTGGGCAGGAGCAGTAGGCGTAGCGGGGCCGGCGAGGATTCGAATTGGGCGGCGAGTTGGCGGAAGAGGAAGACCGGGCCTTGTGCTGTTTGGGCTGCGAGCTGCATACGGCGTAGATGCTCGGGTTTGGTTTTATCTTGCGGTAACCAGGCCAGCAGTGCACCGAAGCTGGCGCTTTTTAGAGTTTGCTCAATGGCCCACAGACGGTTGGCAGCATTGGGGGCCTGGATGATGATGAGATGTTTGAGATCAATGCCAAAGCTGGCGAGGGCGGGGGCATAGGGGATGTGAGGCGGGGCGAGCAGAATCACCACCTTGCCGTCTCGAGTCAGTTGGCGGATGAGGGGAACGAGCAGGCGCAGCTCACCGATGCCTGCTTCACGGGTGATGAGCTCGGTGAGCATACCGAGAGGCCAGCCTGCACCAGGCAGTTCGCGGTCAAGCTTGGGGTAACTACTGGACAGGGCGGCTACGGCGCTATGGCCGAGTTGATCGGCACGCCACAGGCCACTCATGTTATTGAGCAAGTCGTCGGATTTGCGTAATGCACTCATTGCAGCATGCCTTTTCTGAAAAGTAAAGTTTGTAAGAGCGCTTACCCCATAGCAGTGAAAAAGCCTACAGCCCTTTCCCGCCTCTCACTAAACCGACCGCGATGCCTTCGAGCGAAAATTCATCCGTTCGGCTATCGAGAACAATCGTTTTGAAATCGGGGTTCTCGGCGATCAGCTCGACCTTGGTACCGGTTTTGCGCCAGCGCTTCACGGTGACATCTTCGCCCAAGCGGGCGACTACGATTTGGCCGTTGCGGGCATCATTGGCTTGCTTGATGGCGAGCAGGTCGCCGTCCAGAATGCCGGCGTCGCGCATACTCATGCCGCGCACTTTCAAAAGATAATCGGGTGAGGCGCTGAACAGACTGGGGTCTAGCGCGTAATGAGCCTCGACATGCTCTTGCGCCAAGATGGGGCTACCGGCAGCGACTCGACCAATAAGCGGTAGGCTGAGCGCCAGCTTGACCGCATTGCCCACCTGCTCGCTCATTTGAATACTCATTTGTTCGGCCAAACGAATGCCGCGTGAGGCGCCGGCCATGATTTCGATCACCCCTTTGCGGGCCAGAGCCTTGAGATGCTCCTCGGCGGCATTGGGAGAGCGAAAACCAAGCTCGGTAGCGATTTCGGCACGAGTGGGCGGATAGCCGGTTCTCGCGATATGCTGCTTGATCAACTCCAGAATTTCTTGCTGACGCTCGGTGAGAGGGCGAGTGGAGAAAGCTGGCGTCGCTGTCGCGAGACTTGCGGGAACGGTGGCTTTAACAGTCATGGTGGCCTTATCTGGTGATCATGGTGAGTGTCATGGATACTTGAATCGTAAATACTTAGATCGTGAATGCTTAGATCGTGAATACTTGAAAATACTCCGATACCTGTATTTTCATCCAGTACTGTATAAAATGTCAAGTCCAATCTTCTTTTGGGTTTAGACGGGGATTATTAGGAGCTTGGGGTAACCTTCGGCCTAACAAAATAAAACCTTCAATATTCTGGGAAATCAGCGATGCATACACAGGAACTTCAAGTTCAAAAGATGGGTGCGGTTTTGAATGTGACCGATACGGCTGTGGCCAATATATTTCCGGCCACATTCATCCATAAGAATAAGCATCTCAATCGGGCTCAGCACAAACGTGCCATGCTCATGGCAAGCCTTGCACTGCTGGCCGGTGCCGTGTATTTAATGGCACCACAAAGTGCCCAAGCGCAGGAGGCCAAATTCCCAAGCCGTCCGATTTCTCTCATCGTGCCCTGGCCACCCGGCGGTTCAACTGACCGGCATCTGCGCGCTTTCGCTGAAGCGGCCTCTAAGCAGTTGGGCCAACCGGTCATCATCGTGAATAACCCTGGTGTGGGTGGCACCCTGGGCCCAACCTCGATGGCCGCCCAAGCCAAACCCGATGGCTACACCCTGTCGCAGTTTCCTATGGGAATGTTGCGCCTGCCACATATGCAAAAAGTAAGCTTTGATCCATTGAAGGACTTTACTTTTGTCATTGGTATTACGGGCTATACCTTTGGCCTCACGGTGAAGGCTGATTCTCCTTACAAGAGCTTGCAGGAATATTTAAGCGCCGCCAAAGCCAAGCCTAATCAGGTCAGTTTTGCCAGCACTGGGGTGGGCACCTCTCCTCATTTGCTGATTGAAGAGTTGGCGCTCAAGGCGGGTGTGCAACTCAACCATGTGCCTTTCAAAGGCAACGCAGACTCCACCCAAGCTTTGCTAGGCGGCCATGTGGACGCACAAAGTGATGCCACTGGCTGGGGCCGTTTTGTTGATGCCGGGCAGATGCGCTTACTGGTGACGTTCGGTGAGAATCGCACCAAGCGCTGGCCCACGGTGCCGACTGCCAAAGAGTTGGGATTGGGCATTGTCTCGACCTCCCCATACGGCATCGCGGGACCTAAGGGCATGGATCCCGCGATTGTCAAAATTCTTCATGACGCTTTCAAAAAAGCGATTGATGATCCTGATCATCAAAAAGTCCTGGATCAACTTGATCAAGACGTTTGGTACAAGAACTCTGGAGACTACGCCAAGTGGGCTCGCGAAACTTTTGTGAGTGAAAAAGCCTTGATTAATCGCTTGGGTTTAGCGCCAAAATAACAAGGGCGTCTAGGTCGTGGTCTTGATCTGACACAGTGTTTCTAAGCGTTTCTTGTTGACGGTTTGTATCGTTTGATTTAAGTATTTACCAGTCTAATCGGAACCTTCTCAATCTTTAAGCGAAGGTTCCCGATGTACAGCAAAGTTGTGTTCTCTGGCGCTGCAATCGTTGCAGCATTTACTGGCTCCCAAGCCACGGCTCAAGTGATTGTCAAGGAAGACGGGCAGTGGCGCTCAGCTCTCTCGTTAGGTGTGAGTTCGGCCTCTGGTAATACTTCTTCGTCTAGCTTGTCCTTCCTTGGCGAGGGTGTGCGCGCGACCAAGCAAGACAAATGGAGCCTTTATGGCTCTGCCCTGTACGGCCGTGCTTCAGGCACCACCACCGCAAACATTTTGCGCTTGGGTACTCGTTACGACTGGAATCTTAGTGAAAAGCTGTTTGCCTTTGGCGGATTGGACCTTGAAAAAGATGGCGTGGCCAAGTTGAGCTTGCGCACGGGCTTGTCCGGTGGTCTGGGCTATCACGTGATCAAGGACGCAAATACCACCTTCGACGTGTTTGGCGGTATCGGGTACACCTCCGACAGTTACGGTGTGGCACGCTTCATCGACAACGCCAATCGTACAAGCTACAGTTATATGAACTTGGTGTTGGGTGAAGAGTCCACACACAAGTTATCGGAGACCCTCAGTGCCAAGCAGCGCTTTGTGTTTTATCCCAATATGAGCAATCGTGGTCAATACCTGGCTCGCTTTGATGCTGGCTTGAGTGCTGCCATTTCTAAGTCGAGCAATGTGACCGTGGGCTTGGCGGTTCGTCAAAACTCTGACCCGGGTGTCGGTGTGAAAAAGACCGATAGCTTTTTTACGGTGGGATTAGGCATGAAGTTCGATTAACCGCGATTCAATCAATACGCCGTAAGGCCGACAGGATTCGCTCTGTCGGCATTTTTGTAAAAGCTTTCAAAAATGAGAATAATGCACAACAATCCAAGGCTTGGAATTTGAGAGTAACCAACTAGTACATTTCCGTAACCAATGTGATTCTAGGCAAGTGATGTTTTAAAATGCGTAAAAAATGCACGGTTTTGGCGTAAATGTAGTAAATTCACCATGAACAAATGTCATATTCCGCTTGACTTTGATCTGCAATTGGCAAGCGGTGATGCGTGTGTCACAATGGAGCTGCGTAAAATTTTCGTCAGCGACAAACATGCAAATCGTTTGAAATTCTCAGACTTTCATTCGCAGGTTTAGCTTTTGGACGATTGGCTTGCGTGTTGAATCAGTTAAGCACTAAAAGTGTTGAGCTGGCCGTTAACACTTTTTTATTTATTTGATCGGGTTCGAATGGCAACCAAAATTTATGTAGGAAATCTCCCCTGGCGCGCTACTGATGCGCAACTTCTGTCGATGTTTGCTCCGCATGGCGAAGTGATCGAGGCCAAAGTGATGGTGGATCGCGAAACGGCTCGCTCACGTGGCTTTGGCTTTGTGTCGATGGCCGATGCTGCGCAAGCTGACGCTGCGATCGAAGCGGTCAATGGCACTGAACTTGAAGGCCGTGCCGTTGTTGCAAACGTTGCGCGCGAAAAAACTGGTGGCGGTGGATTCGGCGGCGGTGGCGGCGGCGGACGCCCTGGTGGCGGTGGCTTTGGCGGTCGCGGACCTGGCGGCGGCGGTGGTGGACGACCCGGCGGTGGCTTTGGCGGTGGCGGCGGCGGCAGTGGCAGTGGCGGCGGTGGCGGCGGTGGCCGTAGCGGTGGCGGTGGCGGTTATGGCGGCAGCGGGGGTGGTGGTGGTGGTGGGTATGGCGGCGGCGGCGGTGGTCGCAGCGGCTACTAAAGCCAACCTAGTTCAAAGACGTTTCGTCTCGATCTTTGAGGCGAAGCTGCGCAGAAAAAAAAGGCCAAACACTGTTTGGCCTTTTGCAATGGGGGACGCTTGACGTGTCCGAATGACCTCACCCAAGAACACTTACTTAAAGAGCACGAATCAATGAGTTTCTCTGTTGCAATCATAGGCGTCGGTGCCATGGGTGGCGCTATGGCGAAGTGTCTTCTGGCGGCCGGGCACGCGGTTGTTGTTCGGGATGTACTCGCCGCGCGTGAACAAATGCTCGAAAATATTGGCGCATCCGCCGTGGCTTCTCCTGCTCAGGCTGCGGCGCAAGCCAAGACGATCTTTGTCGTGGTGGTAGATCGCGAAGAAATTGGGGAAGTACTTTGGGGGGGGCCAGGCAAGCCTTTGGGTCTACTCGAAGCATTAACTCCCGAGCACACGGTTCTCTTTAACAGTACGATTGCACCCGAGGATGTGCAACGCTTTTGCGAGGCTGTTCAAGCAAGCGGTGCAAAAGCAGTCGACGCGCCTATCTCCGGTGGACCTGCTCGTGCCGCGGCGGGCACCATGAGTATGATGTTGGCCGCACCCGCACAAGTACTGCGCGGGCTCGAAACACTGTTGAATCAAATGACCGCGAAACGCTTTGTCATCTCGGAGCGCTTCGGTGATGCTGCAAAAGCCAAGCTCACCAATAACTTGATGGCGGGACTGAATTTGCTGGCGGGTGCGGAGGCCTTGGCCTTTGGTGAGCGTCTCGGTCTGGACGCTCAACAGCTCCTTAATTTGATGTCAGTCAGTTCCGGCCAGAGTTGGATGGCAGATGATCGCTTAACCCGCGCCCTGGTAAATGATTTTGAACCCCGGGCGCAAACCAAGGTCTTGACTAAAGACGTACGATTGGCCAATGAGTTGGCACAACGGCATGGGCTTGATTTGCCTCTCGGTGAAAAGGCCGCGAAGCTCTTTTCTGAGGCTTGCGCGGCCGGGTTTGATCTAGAGGACGATGCGGCCGTTTTAAAGCACTATCGTCGCCTGTTCCAATCATGAGAGACGCCAAGTAGACTGCTGGGCTGTTGGCTTCCGGCAGTCTCATCGACTTATTGCACTCCCCCTGCGGTGACTCACCACACTAGCCTACGACACGATGGGTCTGCGCTTTGAGGGCTGCCTCTAAGGTGTCGGCGACTTCGTCTAAATGGGCGCGAGTCTCAAGTGAGAGGCGAGGGTTAGCTTTTGCGCTTTGAGCCTTG
>JAYUOT010000128.1:0-6666 GCA_043760705.1 Betaproteobacteria bacterium | reverse complement strand
GCTAGAAATGCTGCACACGGCGTTCAGTTGTATTCTTTAGGAATTCTGACTATCGAACTCGAAGGAACATCATGAAAAAAGCGTCTATATGGAAAAATGGCTCGGTCTCTTTGATGATTGCTTTCGGCTTGTGCGCGGGCTTTAACCCACCCATCCGGAGCGCCTCCGCGACCGGGCTCGCAACGTGCGATTCCGGGCCTAAAAGCGGATGGCAGCCAGTTGAGAAACTGGAAAAAATGCTCACCGAAAAAGGCTGGACCGTGCGCCGCATTAAAGAAGACGGCGGTTGCTACGAAGTCTATGCGCTCAATGAAAAAGGCGAGCGAGTGGAAGCGTATTTCCACCCGGTCACATTGGCCTCAGTCCCTACTAAACGCTAGTAGCGAAAGTGAATTCCACGTGCTCTGCGGTCAGCGCTTGATCATGGCGTCCGGCCTGCGCTCAAGTGTGCTCGTTTGGCCGTGGTGGCAACGCCTCTTGCATTGGAGTTTAGCGGCGAGCGTTATCGCAGCCCTGCTCACCCATCAAAACGGAAAGATCCATGAATGGTTCGGTTACGCCGCGCTGCTCCTGGCCAGCCTTCGAATCGCGCTTGGATTTACCGGGCCCAAAGTTGCGCGCTTTTCGACTTTTACACGCGGAGCCCGGCACACCTTGAATTATGCACAGACCGTTCTGAAACGACAAGAAATTCGACACCTCAACCATAACCCCTTAGGTGCGTGGATGGTGATTGTGCTTCTCGTTATCACCGTTCTCGGAGCGCTGATGGGGTGGCTCTACACCACCGAGCGCTTCTGGGGAATCGCTTGGGTCGGCAACCTGCATGCGCTACTGACCTGGCCTTTGGTCCTGCTCGTGGCCGTGCATGTCATGGGCGCGCTCCATGCTGGGCGCCACCATCACGAAAATCTTATCGCCGCCATGATTCATGGTCGCAAGCGCCCCATCGACCGCGAATAAATTTCCCGGCTCGGCACGGCTGCAAGAACCACTGCGCTTTTGCGATCAGAATAGTTCACCCCGTACAATGGCGAACCACGCGCATTTAATGCTCACAAAAAGTCAAAATCCCGATGAAAACCAAAGCCGCAGTCGCCTGGAAATCCGGCGCACCTCTTACTATTGAAACGGTTGACCTTGATGGCCCTCGCGCTGGCGAAGTGCTGGTCGAAATTAAGGCCACTGGCATTTGCCATACCGATTACTACACGCTTTCCGGTGCCGATCCAGAGGGCATTTTCCCTGCGATACTTGGCCATGAAGGTGCAGGCATCGTGGTGGATGTCGGTCCGGGTGTGACCACTCTGCAAAAAGGCGATCACGTCATACCCTTGTACACACCAGAATGCCGCAGCTGCAAATTTTGCCTGTCGCGCAAGACCAATTTATGCCAGCAAATTCGCGGCACCCAAGGTCGCGGCCTGATGCCCGACGCCACCAGCCGCTTTTCAATGGATGGCCAACCCATTTTTCATTACATGGGCACCTCGACCTTTAGCAACTTCACCGTGGCCCCGGAAATTTCTATGGCCAAGATTCGCAAAGACGCACCCTTTGACAAGGTTTGTTATATCGGCTGTGGCGTGACGACGGGCATCGGCGCCGTGCTCTTTACCGCGAAGGTCGAGGCGGGTGCAAATGTTGTCGTGTTCGGTCTGGGCGGTATTGGCTTAAATGTCATTCAGGGCGCCAAGATGGTAGGGGCCGACAAAATCATTGGTGTAGATATCAACCCGAATCGCCAAGCAATGGCGCGTAAATTCGGCATGACTCATTTCATCAACCCCAGCGACACCGAAAACGTCGTGGACGCGATTGTGCAGCTCACCGATGGTGGTGCCGACTACAGTTTCGAGTGCATTGGCAACACCAAGGTCATGCGCCAGGCGTTGGAGTGCACCCACAAGGGCTGGGGACAAAGCATTATCATCGGCGTGGCTGAGGCGGGTGCTGAAATTAGCACGCGCCCCTTCCAACTTGTGACTGGCCGTCAATGGAAAGGCTCCGCCTTCGGTGGCGCACGAGGGCGCACCGATGTGCCTAAGATTGTGGACTGGTATATGGACGGCAAAATCAACATTGACGACTTGATCACCCATACGATGCCTTTGGCCGACATCAATAAGGGCTTCGATCTCATGAAGCGTGGTGAGTCAATTCGTGGCGTGGTGCTGTTTTAAAATATTTCTCGGGAGCTAGGAAGACACTTAGAGCCAGAACTCTTTGCACTGGAATATGGTTGTTTAGTTATTTTGAGCGCCTGCTCGATCCTTTCCCGGCCACCCCGCCCAAGGTTGCGCCCAAAAGCATCAAAGAGTTCATTTGGGCATCGACCAAGGGCACGCGTCGTTTCTACCTTGCGCTTACTCTTGTCACAGCCTTGATCGGAGGCTTTGAGGCGCTGCTCTTCTCTTTCATGGGCAAGATAGTCGATTGGATTGCCAGCACGCCACCCTCCCAAATCTGGGCCGAGCGCGGGCACGACTTGGCGCTACTGGCGGCACTTCTTATCGGCAGCATTGCCTTAGTGGCGGTTCAGGCGACGATCAAGTATCAGGTCTTGTTCAGTAACTTTCCAATGCGCCTGCGCTGGGACTTTCATCGCTGGATGCTGTCGCAGAGCCTCGCCTTCTATCAAGATGAATTCGCCGGAAGAATCGCCACCAAGGTGATGCAGACGGCCCTTGCCGTGCGTGCTGTACTCATCGCGTTTTGCGATTTGGCCGTGTTCCTGATGATTTATTTTTTCACCATGGCCGGTTTAGTGGGCGGCTTTCAGCTTTGGCTCCTTGTCCCTTTCTTTGGCTGGTTGGCGCTGTACATCGTGTTGCTACGTTACTTTGTGCCTAAGATCGGCGACGTCGGCAAGTTGCAGGCGGATGCACGGAGCACCATGACCGGCCGTATCGCCGATGCGTACTCCAACATCACCACGGTCAAATTGTTCTCCCATCATGAGCGCGAAGCCGCTTATGCCAAAGAATCCATGCAAGAGTTTCTAGGCACCGCCTACGCCCAAATGCGGCTTGCCACCCAGTTTGAAATCGCCAATGCAATTTTGTCGGTCGCGATGATCTTGAGCACCTCAGGCTTGGTGTTGTACTTTTGGAGCCAAGGCAAAGTGGGCCCGGGTGCGGTGGCGGCGGCAACGGCCATGGCCATGCGTCTGAATGGCATCTCACACTGGATCATGTGGGAAATGTCCACTCTGTTTGAAAACATCGGGACCGTAAAAGACGGCATCAACATGTTCTCTCAGCCATTGACCGTAGAAGATCCGCCCAATGCCAAGCCCTTGCAGGTCGGTCGCGGTGAGATTTGTTTCGAAAATGTAAGCTTTGGCTATCGCCCAGATCTCAAAGTATTTTCCAGCCTCAACCTCACAATTCAACCGGGCGAGAAAATTGCCCTGGTCGGCCCCTCTGGTGCGGGTAAGAGTACCTTGACGAATCTTCTCCTCAGGCTCTACGATATTCAAGGCGGAAAGATTTTGATTGACGGTCAAAATATCGCCCAAGTCACCCTGGAAAGCCTGCAAGCTAACATCGCCATGGTGACCCAAGATACGTCGCTGTTGCACCGCTCCATCTCCGAAAATCTGCGCTACGGTCGTCCCGACGCAAGCGACCACGATATTCGCCGCGCAGCGCAAGAAGCCGAGGCTGAAAAGTTCATTGAAGGCATGCAGGATCCTTCCGGGCGCACTGGGTTTGAAGCCCATGTCGGTGAGCGTGGGGTCAAACTCAGCGGTGGACAACGACAGCGCATCGCCATCGCAAGAGTCATTTTGAAGAACGCTCCCATCTTGGTATTGGACGAAGCCACCAGCGCCTTGGATAGCGAAGTCGAAGCTGCGATTCAAGAAAGTCTCGGTCGCTTGATGCACGGTAAAACCGTGCTGGCGATTGCTCATCGGCTTTCCACCATTGCGGCCATGGATCGACTCATTGTGATGGACCAGGGCAAGATCGTGGAAATGGGTACCCACCAAGAACTGCTCGCGCGTAAAGGCCTCTATGCACGTCTTTGGACCCGGCAAAGTGGCGGCTTCTTGGCATTGATAGACGAATGAACCACGCCCCACTCCACGAAGAAAGCGTGACGCAACCCGTGCACGGAAAACCCGAGCAAAAAAAGGCGGCTTTCATTCTTGGTTTAGTGCAGATCCTGATTTTCCAAGGTCTTGGCGAATGGCTCTCAAAGTTTATTTTCCCGGCACTACCGGGCCCCGTGTTTGGCTTGATTCTATTGCTCGTCTACCTCGCCTTTCGCGGCTGCGTGAGCGAGTCGCTCGCGTTTGTTTCAGACGGTTTTAGCCAGCACCTGGGTATTTTATTCGTACCGGCAGCGGTCGGCGTGGTGCTGTTTTTGCCGCAATTGCGCGCTAATTTCCTGGGTTTACTTTCGGCGCTCCTGATCAGCGTGGCCTTAAGCATCACGGTCACTGCCTTAGTCCTCAAAGTCCTGGACCGAAGTCGATGAAAGATCAACGTCTGCCGATTGCCGAGATTTGGGTCTACCTTTCAGGAAGCCCTCTACTGGCGCTTATCCTGACCTTGAGTGCCTACCAGATCGGGCTCACCCTCTATCAGCGCAGCGGCAATCACCCGCTGGCCAATCCGGTCGCGATTGCCATATTGCTGGTGGCCCTTGCTATCCAAGCCCTTGAGATGCCCTACCTAAAATACTTCGAAGGCGCACAGTTCGTTCACTTCCTGCTTGGTACGGCGACCGTCTCGCTGGCGGTGCCTATCTACCGAGGCTTGCTTGCCATGCCCAAAATCAGGGCTAGAATTTTTCCACTCTTTGCGGCTTTGCTGAGTGGCGGCGTGGTTTCGATCTTGAGCGCGGTAGGCGTTGCAAAACTGGCTGGGGTGGATCCAAGCTTGGTGAGCGGGCTTTACGCGAAGTCCGTGACCGCACCGATCGCTATGGGCATCGCCGAAAGAGTCGGAGCATCGCCAACCCTCACCTCAGTGTTTGCCGTGCTGACCGGTGTGTTGGGGGCGGTGATCGCGAAGATTGTATTAGACCGTGCTGCCATCAAACTTTGGTGGCAGCGCGGCTTTGCAATTGGTGTGGCAGCGCATGGCATCGGAGCTTCGCGCGCGTTTAGCGTCAGCCAGGAGGCCGGCGCTTATGCGAGTCTCGCGATGGGGCTTCATGGAATTTTAGGGGCTTTGCTCATACCGTTTGCCCTCAAATGGGTCGGGTGAAGCTCAATGAACCTTTAAAATCAACTTCCCAAAGTTCTCGCCATTAAACAACTTGAGCAGAGCCGACGGGAATTTCTCAATACCGTCGACGACGTCTTCACGGGAGATGAACTTGCCCGCCTTCATCCAGCCGCTAATTTCCTTGATCGCCACAGGGTACTGAGCGGCATAATCGAACACGACGATCCCTTCCATACGTGCACGATTAACCAGCAAAGACAAATAATTCGAAGGACCTTTCACGGCCGCGGTGTTGTTGTATTGGGAGATCGCGCCGCAAACGATAATGCGAGCCTTGCGATTGATACGGGTGAGCACCAAATCGAGAATATCGCCGCCGACATTATCAAAGTACACATCAACACCCTTGGGGCAGGCTGACTTTAAAGCGGCACGAAAATCGGGTGATTTGTAGTCGACACAGGCGTCAAAACCCATCTCCTTCACCACAAAATCGCACTTCGTCTGGCCTCCTGCAATACCCACCACCCGGCAACCCTTGATCTTGGCCACTTGCCCGACGGTCTGACCCACTGCACCCGCCGCGCCCGACACCACGACCGTTTCCCCTGACTTCGGTTGACCTACGTCTAAAAGACCAAAGTAGGCCGTCATGCCCGGCATACCCAAGGCATTGAGCCATTTCTCCGCCGGTGCCAATTTCGTGTCGATGACAAAAGTGCCCTGAGCCTTAATTTTCTCGGCAGACAATAGCGTGTACTGCTGCACGCCCAAGGTGGAGCTGACCATGGTACCTACGGGAAACTGAGTGTTATTCGAGGCAATCACCTCACCAATACCGCCCGCGCGCATCACTTCACCAATGCCGACCGGGGCAATGTAGCTCTTACCGTCATTCATCCAACCGCGCATAGCGGGATCAAGCGACAACAGAAGATTTTTGACCAAAATCCCGCCGTCCTGAGGCAGCGTAAGCGCCTCTTCGGTGTGAGTCCAATCACCAGGTTTTGGGAGGCCTACGGGACGAGCGGCGAGGCGAACTTGCTTGTTTTTGGGAGCGGTGATGGCGGTCATTAGGTTCCTAAAAAAGCTTGAAGGGATCGAAGAGTAATTCAAACCTCGGTTAGACGCTATGGGGCGGACTTGCGCGCGGCCAGTATTACGCAACCCATGTCCGCAAACAATCCGCCGGACACCCGGTTAAATATTCGCGCGCGACCGGCTTGCCGCAACCAGGGAGCAATCCGGGCCGCGAATATCGTAGCCAAACTCAAGGTGGTGAATTCAAGCACCACAAAGGTCAGAGCAAGGATTGCGAATTGGGTAGCTCAGGCTCGATCAGGGTCCACAAACTGAGGGAAAAAAGCCGCAAAGAATAGGAGTGCTTTCGGGTTGCTGGCACCTACCAAAAAACCTTGCCAATAAAATCTTTTCATCGAGCTCCCAGCCTGTGTCCCTGAGGCGGGTAAGTCAAAGGTGCAGATCG
>JAYUOT010000127.1:0-3307 GCA_043760705.1 Betaproteobacteria bacterium | reverse complement strand
GTTGGTAATACCCGTCGCGATCTGGTGGAGGCTGCTTACACCCTCGGTAGCAGTGACGCTAGTTTGATCAAACGGGTGTTACTTCCAGGGGCCGCGCCTGAAATCGCCGAAACCCTGCGCATGGTGTTGGGCTGGGCATGGACTTATGTCATCGTCGCTGAACTGATCGGCGCATCGAGCGGCATTGGTCACATGATTACAGATAGTCAGGCTTTGCTAGCCACCGATCAAATTATCTTCGGCATTATTGTGATTGGTCTGATTGGCCTGGTGAGCGATTATCTGTTCAAGGGGGCCAATCGAATCTGGTTTCCTTGGGCGCAATTGGGGCGATGACGTTCGTGAGCACTGATTTTTTATCGATCAAAGGCCTGACTCGAAGCTTTCCCGCGACCAGCAAAGGGGCGCGGCTACTCTTGCCCTGCAGGCCACGGATCTTGAGGTTGCCGAGAACGACTTCATCACCATCCTGGGCCCCTCCGGGTGCGGCAAAAGCACCTTGCTGCGCATTGTCGCCGGGCTGGATCAGCAAACCTCAGGAGAGGTATTTTTGGAGAGGCGATCCATCAAAGGCCCCGGTGCGGAACGGGGTATGGTGTTTCAGAGTTATACCTTGTTCCCATGGCTCAACGTCATGGAAAATGTATGTTTTGGCTTGCGTGAGAAGGCCCTGTCGTTGGCTGAACAGAAAGACACTGCCCATTATTTTATTGAGCAAGTAGGCTTACGCGGATTTGAGTCTCATTTTCCAAAGCAGTTGTCCGGCGGAATGCAGCAGCGAACGGCCATCGCCAGAGCCCTGGCGAATAACCCGCGCATGTTGCTGATGGATGAGCCCTTTGGAGCGCTAGATCATCAGACCCGCGAGTTCATGCAGGAGCTGCTTCTCGGAATTTGGGAAAAGCTGCGCAAGACGGCGCTCTTCGTCACTCATGATATTGACGAAGCTGTTTTCATGGGCAGTCGAGTGGTGGTTATGAGTGCCCGCCCAGGGCGTATTAAACTTGCCCGAAGCATCGATCTACCTCATCCACGTCATTACTCCGTAAAAACTTCAGCGGAATTTTCAGCACTGAAGGCCGAACTCACCGAGCAGGTACGGATTGAAGTGCGAGCTTCACAGCAACGCGTCTGATTCCTGATACCTTCGAACTGCTAGACCACGCCCTTATTTCGTAAACTCTGGATTCGCTGGGCGTCCACCCCAATACTAGCCAACACCTCGTCGGTGTCTGCGCCCAAGGTGGGGGGCGCGTTGTTCGGCCCCACCGCCTCGCCATTCACTTTGAAGCCCAAGGTCGGCACATGAATCGTAGCCTCGCGCCCGGGTAGGGCCATCTCAGCCATGATGCCACGCACCTGGGCCTGCTCTTCTCGTAACACTTGGCTTAGGCTTCGAACACGCGCCGAGGCTACACCGCCGCGGTTGAGCAACTCTTCCCAATGGGCAGCGTTTTGGGTGCTAAAGATGTTGTCCAATACTTCGCGCAAAGCCACGCTGTGCTGGCCGCGTTGTTGTGGCTCGTCCCAACGTGGGTCCGCGAGAATATCTTCTCGGCTCAAGGCTTTGCAGAGGGCGCGAAATTGCCGGTCAGTATTAGCGGCCACCATCAGCATGCCGTCGGTGGTGTCGAAGGCTCCCGAGGAGGGGCTGCCACTCCATGCGGCGTTGCCCGAGGGGCTCGGCTCCCAACCTGCGCTGAGCACGCTTGTCATCAAGGAAGCCATGAGCAGCAAAGAGGTGTCGAGCATCGCTACGTCCACATGCAGCGCCTTGCCGGTGCGGCGCACTTCGTGCAAAGCACAGACGACCGCGAAGGCACCGTTCATACCCGTGGCGTAATCCACATAGGGTGCTCCCACCTTGGTGGGACCACTCTCCGGGGTGCCCGTGCTCTGCATGATGCCGCACATGCCTTGAATTACATGATCGTAAGCCGGGCGCCCGCCTAGTGGGCCATCTTGACCGAAGGCCGAGATGGAGCAATACACTAGATCGGGTTTGATGCGCTTAAGTGCATCAAAGGACAGCCCCAGCCGCGCAGCCACGCCAGGGCGATAGTTTTCGACGAACACATCGGCGTTCGCCAACAGGGTCTTGACAAGTTCAATGCCTTCGGGTTGCTTGAGATCTATCACCACTGATTTTTTATTTGCATTCTGTGTGAGGTAGCTCAGCCCCATGCCTGTCTTGCCAAGTGCTTCGTCTTGACCGCCTGAGCGGGTCCAGTCGCCGCTGCCCGGCGGTTCAATTTTGATGACCTCGGCACCCATCAGTGCGAGCTGGTAGGTCGCATAAGGGCCGGCCAGAACTTGCGTCAGGTCGAGCACTCGAACACCCTTCAAGGGTTGAAACATACTTCCTCCAAGGGAGTCTGATACCGGTTCAGGGCGACTAGCCGCTTACACCTGCGATGCGAATAATATCGGCCCATTTCTTATTTTCCTTGCGCATAAATTCAGCAAAAGCCTTCGGGCTTTGCGACTCTGCAATCGTATTTCCTGCTGCCTCAAATGCCGTTTTAATCGAGGCATCGGCCTGAGCTTGATTAATCGCTGCGTGCAGGCGACGCACAATGTCCTCCGGTGTATTAAGCGGTGCCCAAAAGCCAAACCATGAATCTTGAACCGTCAAATCATTGCCCATCACCTCATGAAGAGTAGGTACCTCGGGCAGTTCTTTGAGCCGTTGTGCTCCGGTCACCGCCAAAGCCCTCAAGCGCCCGCCTTTCACTTGAGGAATGGCGGTGCCTGCCGTAGGAAAAGCGAAATGAGTTTCGCCGCGCATTAATGAGCCGGCAATCTCGACCGAGCCCTTCAAAGGCACATGGATAGCCTTGATGCCAGCAAGCGAGATGAAGGTAGCCGCTGCCAAATGGGCACCAGTGCCTATGCCCCCCGAGCTGTAATTGAACTTATCAGGGTTGGCCTTGCCCGCTGCAATCACATCCTCGATTTTTTTGTACGGCGTTTCCGAAAGTACCACCATGATGCTGGCTGCCGCGGCCATGTTGCTGATGGGCGTAAATCCATTGAGCGGATCGAACTTGAGATCGGGCTGCAGGATTTTTTGAATCAAATGCGTGCTGGAACCCATCATCAGGGTGTAGCCATCCGCCGGGGCCTGGGCCACATATTGGGCGGCGACAATGCCTGCTGCGCCCACCTTATTTTCGAGCACAATCGGCTGGCCCAAGATGTCGCCCAGTTTAGGCCCGAGGCGACGCACTAATAGGTCGGGACCACCACCGGGTGCGTAAGGGACGATCACGCGTACCGGGCGGTTAGGGTAAATATCCGCAGCCTG
>JAYUOT010000126.1:0-3310 GCA_043760705.1 Betaproteobacteria bacterium | reverse complement strand
TCGAAAAAATACGCGTCGATGCTTTCGCCGTTGGGCGTCGGGAAATTCGGCAGCTTCGGTTTGCCCAGCGTGAATTCAAACGAACACCGTTTGGCGATTTCGATCGCGTTTTCGATCGCTTCCGGAATATCGGCGAACAGCTCAAGCATTTCCTCGGCCGATTTGAAATATTGCTCCGGTGAAAATTCGCGCGAACGACGTTTGTCACCCAGTACTTCACCGCGCGCAATGCAAACGCGCGCTTCGTGGGCTTTGAAATCGTCCGACGCCATGAACTGGATCGGATGCGTGGCGACCACGGGCAGATCGAGCTTGGCCGCAAGTTGCAGCGCTGCATTGACGACAACATCGTCGCGCTCGCGGTTCACGCGATGCAACTCCAGGTAAAAAGTATTCGGAAAATCTTTCGCCCAGTCTCGTGCCAGCAATTCAGCGCGCTTGCCATCATCCTGCAAAATCGCCTGGCCGATATCGCCAAACGCCGCGCCGGACAAAGCGATCAGGCCATCGGTCGCGCCATTGCCCGCGCCGTTGCCCGCGCCGTTGCCCGACAACCATTTGCGATTGATCTCGGCACGACCGCGCCAGGTGTTTTCGCGAAACGCACGCGTGAGCAACTGGCACAGATTGAGATAGCCCGCCTGGTTGCGACACAGCAATAACAAGCGCGAAGGCTGATCGCGACTCTTCTCGTTCTCGATCCAGACATCGCAACCGATAATCGGCTGCACACCATGTTCGCGCGCTTCCTTGAAAAACTTCACCGCACCGAACAGGTTGCCCAGATCGGTGATCGCGAGCGCCGGAATACCTGAGGCCGCCGCCTTGGCAACGGCCTCGTCGATGCGAACAATGCCATCGACGATGGAAAATTCGGAGTGGAGGCGGAGGTGTACGAAGGGGGTCATTTTGAGGCGGAGATGTTGACACCGATTTTACCACTTGGGGTGGGTGGTTTTTGGCGATTCCATCCGTTGTAATGTTGTGCGGATGAAGCGGTGGTAAGCTCTTGTTCATCATGAAAGTTAGCGTAGCTGGTGATCTTGGGCTGGTAAGGTTCGCCCAACCTGCGAAGTTGCCACTAAAGGAGCATAAATGAAAATTGCAGGTATTTTTATTCTCAAATCTGTTGTCTTTGCAACTATTTTTTGGGCATTGTGGCTATTCATCTTCAAGCCAATAAGTACCTATTCCTCTGCGCCAAGTGGAGCCGCAACACAAACAAGTATTTCGGATAATCAGGACAGGTTGATGGAGAAGTACTGGGAGCAGGCGCGACAAGCCGAACAAATCCAGAACAAGTACATTGAGCAAGCCAAACGTACAGACGAGCATCAGAAGAGATTTGAAGACCAGTTGAAAAAACAAGAAGAAGTTTTTCAAAGGTTTGACAAGCTTGTACGCAGGTGGGAATCGCAGTCCTCACCGAAAAAATGAGCCCGTTGGGCTGGTTTCATCAGCCCAACAATGCCGCTCAAGTTGCCAATCCCGAATTTGTGCGCTGTGTAATGTTGGGCTGATAAAGCTAGCCCAACCTTGTATTGTCAAAATAGTGTTGTAGTTGCATTACTCAGGGGCACCTGAGCCGGGGGGAGCAGACACCGAGCCCAACCTAGAGTCATCGCACTCGCAGCGTAGATTTTATGCTGTTCTCCCCACCCTCGCGTTCTAGATCGGACAGTATCTTTGGCCAGGCATCACGCAGAGCCCGCATTCACAAGGTTGATTTGTTGAGGAGCATGACATGCAAAAACGCATCAGTGAACAGTTCGACGCGACACTCGGTATTGATGTCGCGAAAGCCAAGCTGGACATCGCCATACGGTTTAGCGACGGCAAGACACGCAGCAAAGTGGTTGACAACACACCGGACGGATTCAAGGCGCTTGTTGACTGGGTCAAAAAGCAACACGACGGCTCGCTTCACATCTGCATGGAAGCCACCGGCATTTACTGGGAAGCTGTTGCCGAATCGCTGGCAGATCAAGGCTATGTCGTCAGCGTCATCAATCCGGCGCAGATCAAAGCCTATGGAAGCAGCCAGCTCACCCGTGGCAAGACCGATAAGCTCGATGCAAAGTTAATCGCGGCCTATTGCGCCAGCCAGCACCCGCAAGCGTGGCAACCGCCTTCGGCTGGCCTACGGGAGCTGCGCGCCCTGCTTGGACGACGTACTGCGCTCGAAGCCATGCGTACGCAAGAAAAAAATCGGCTGCATGTTGCACGGGAGAGCGTGCACGCCGATATCGCTGCGCACCTCGACTTCTTGAGCAAATCGATCACCGAGATTGACCAGGCGATTCGTCAGAAGATAGACGACGACACCGGTCTTAAGCAGCAATATGCGTTGCTCGACAGCGTACCTGGCTTAGGCGAGAAGACCATCCCCGTGCTCCTCGCACACTACGGTGGAGAGCAACGGTTTGACTGCGCCAAACAGGCGGTGGCCTTTGCCGGGCTCGATCCGCGCCAACACGAATCGGGAAGCAGCGTACGCGGCAAACCGCGCATGTCGAAGATCGGACACACGGGTATTCGCCGCGCGCTCTACATGCCGGCCATGGTCGCGATGAGCCGCACGAAATGGGGGCGTGTATTCGCAAAACGATTGGCCGATAACCACAAGCCACCAATGGTGATCATCGGTGCGTTGATGCGAAAACTGGTTCAGATTGCGTACGGCATACTGAAATCAAACACGCCATTCAACCCAGCTTTGCATGGCGCTTGACAACAGTATCTACCGCGCTGGCACCTTGAGGAGTTTCGCTTCCATAACATGCACTAACGACTCAATGTCTCGGTCATTTGCGCCGCTGCTTCTGCGCAATTCAACTAGGGCTTCAATAATCTTCGAAGCTTCGCTTGCATTAAGGTCGTAGGCCGCTTGCTTCCATATCTGATCGAAGCTGCACCTAACAGTTAGTTCCATCAAAAGCTCCACGGTTGGATAGACAAAATCATCACCGAGAGGCAATCTTTCCTTTTGAAGCAGAACAAGATCGTCGTCGCTCAAATGCAGTAACAAATTTTTGTGATTTGTCTCAGCAACGCGAACGACTGCTCTAAAGCGTTTCGCGTCAGTAGCCAATACTTCCCTAGTCAAAGGATCTTGAACTTTGGAAAAGCAATTTGGCTGATTTGCTACCTCGAGCATTGCAAATCTTGCTTGCCAATCCCCCATTTGTAGCTGTTCATTGTCCAATACTGTTTGAGTCCACTCGCAAATGGTGCGCCAGGTTGATGTGGGTACATTTTCGCGAAGGTCGTCGAGTACAGCCTCAAGTAGATCCCCATCTGTGAACTCGGA
>JAYUOT010000125.1:0-6706 GCA_043760705.1 Betaproteobacteria bacterium | reverse complement strand
TGATGAGCGTGCCCTCTGAGTACGCCAATGCTTTGGCCGATCTGGGCTGGCAGGGTGGTCAGGGCCTAGGGTCCGGTCAAGGTATGACCGTCCCCCTCGCGGCAGAAATGTTTGAGCGTCTTGCCCATCAAATTGCCTCGGGGCAAACGTCGGCGCGCTTTCAGGCGGCCAAGTTGCTCGCCGATCCCAGCATGTTTGGTGTCGCCGACTTACCCTTGCCCGCTGCCCAGCCTCCGCTCCTTGGTGCGCTTGCTAGCTTGCAAGCCGAGTCGCAGCATCAGGTACCCTTGAGTGCCCAGTTGCTTGGCGAGTTGAGCAGCGAGGCCCGTGATAAGGGTACACCGCTTGATCAGGTGACCGTAGAGATTGTTTCCCTGATTTTTGACTATATTTACGCAGACCGACGCCTTGTCGACCCAGTGAAGCAGCAGTTGCTTCGTTTGCAAGTTGTAGCGATTAAGGCCGCCTTGCTGGACCGTAGTTTCTTTGCGCGCCGCCAGCACCCGCTTCGGCATTTGATCGATATCATTACTGAGACAGCCTGCGACCCTGAAATGGACGCGACAAATGCGTCACCGCTGGTGCTTGAGATCAATACGATTGTTTCCGGTTTAATTTCTGGTTTTGATCGCGACCTTGCAATTTTTGACCAGGCTCGGGATCGTCTCGGCCAGTTTGTGCGGGTGGAACTGGAGCGTCGATCTGCTGAGCTTGCTGAACAAGATCGTGATTCTGAGCGTGAAGAGGCACTGATGTGCGCTCGTGAAGCCGCTTTGGTCGAGATCAACTTGAGGATTGACGGTTCCACTCCCGATTTTATACGAGAGTTCGCTCAAAAGTGGTGGGCTGAGGCGATGGCCCATGCCCAGTTTTCAAGCTCGGAAGAGAGCTTGAATTTAGAGCGCTCCATGGTCGTCTGTGAGCAACTGATCTGGAGCGTGGCGAGTAAAGGCCCGGAGGATGTCGCACGTCTGGCCAGCATGCTCCCCAAGTTAATCGACGGATTGAAGAAAGGCTTGGTGCCTACTCACATCGAGCAAGAGGTTCGCGAGACCTTTTTTAATGAGTGGTTCAAATGGACCACAAATCTATTGACAACGGCCAAGACAAAGTCCGCTCAGAGTGCAGACGTAAGACGTAAATCCTCAGTTAGAATGCGCTCCGATGGCACGATCCATTTCGATAGTAAGATTGCGACAAGTGTGACGGCTAGCGCGGCCAAGGAGCCGGCAAACGAACTCGACATTCCAGACGATCCGCTCGCCGAAATCGTTAAGGCGAGTTTGATTGACTTGGATCAGGAGGATGCTGAGCCAATGCGTGTCAAAGTATCGTGGGTGAGTCCGAGTCGCAAATTATTTGTGTTGCGCCGCCATCCGGACTTCACGCAGTCAGTTTCTCGCGAGGAGTTCACCATGCTGATCAAACATGGCAAGGCTAAGATTGCCCCGCCAGGCACGGCCTTGGATCGAGCCATCGAAACGCTTTCCGCCCAATAAGATTTACGATCCTTTAAAATCCTGTAAAAAGCATCTTGGCATGGAAGGAAAACTCGTCTAGCATGACCTCATGCTACAACGAGTTTTTTTTATGGTTTCAAGGGATTCATGGCGCAGCTTCGCTACTGCAATGCTTTGCGGTTTTGCCTTGTTGGGCCTGTTGCAGCCTAAGAGTGTTTACGCGCGGAATGACTTTGAGACGCTTGGCACGTTGTCCGACATCAAGACGTCCGCACTTCCTACCGAGGCCCGGGCGACGATTGTTCTGATTCGCAAGGGTGGACCTTTCCCTTATCCCAAAGATGGCGTAGTCTTCGGCAATCGCGAAAGATTTCTGCCCAAGCAAACTAGAGGCTTTTACACGGAATACACGGTAAAGACGCCTGGTGAGAGAAGCCGGGGTGCAAGAAGAATCGTCGTGGGTGGTGAACCTCGGTCCTCGACTGAGCTTTATTACAGCGACGATCATTATCAAACATTCAAGCGAATAAGGGAGTAATGATGTCCGCCTTGAGCAATATGCCGCTTCAAGCTGTGCTGCCCCTCAGCGCATACGACCTTGATGATTTAAAGCGATCGGCCGAACGTTCAGACCAAACCTGGTTGTATGCGAATTGTGCGGCTGCCAAGGACAAAAAAGCAGTCCTCGCCGCGATCGCATCAGGTTTTCCGTTGCCAAAGCATTTTGGACTGAACCTTGATGCCTTGTACGACTGCTTAACCGATCTAAAACCGATGCCTGTTGCTGATAATCCGGGGTTGGTCGTTGTGCTCGAATCCCTCCCGGAAAGTCCGCAATTCAACCCCGATGAACGCGATGCTTTGCTTGACGTATTTCGCGATGCATCCGATTTTTTCTCGGAGAGAAAGATTGCCTTTCGAATTTTTTACTCAGTGCACAAAATCAGTAAGCACTGAGTCTTGTTTAAAAGATCCGAATCAAACCGCTCATCTAGCGCTGTTGCATCAATCCACCGATCATTTTCATGATGTCGTCCGCGCCACCGAAGCCTTGTGCTGGCGCTTGACCCTGGGGCGTTAATTGGTCAATCAGGCTTGGCAGAATTTGGGCGAGCTGATTGGCGGCATCACCGTTTGACAAGCCTAATTGACCCGCGATTTGTCCGATCTGACCGGAACCAAGCACCTGCATCAGTTGGTCGCCCGAGACGCCGGAGTTTTGTCCACTCCCGACCCAGGAGCCAATCACGTCGCCGAGGCCTTTGTTTTGAAAGAGCCCCATTAGCCCTTGCAAGCCGCCCAGGCCGCCCACACCACTTTGGGCGTTGCCATTACTTAACAAGCTAAGCGCTACTTGTAGAAGTGGGTTGCTTTGCGATTGTTGCTGACCCGTCATTGCTCCAGCAGCGGCACCAAGAATTGATTGTAATAAGCTCATTTTACTTTCCTAAGTAGATGGAACGGCGAATTGATCGAGAGAGTTTCTCGCGCAATTCGCCAGCATTATAGAATGCCGCCAAAGTGAGGCAATTGAAGCATTTCAAGCCAGGCCTGGAGCTTTGCGGTGGCCACCAAGGCCGCTGTTTCGGTACGCAAAACCTGGGCGCCCAGGCTGACCGCCACAAAACCTACGCGCTCGGCGTACCGTCGCTCGCGATCCGAGAAGCCTGATTCAGGCCCGATGGCCATGACGATGCTTGTAGCCGGTGAGCCTCCGCCGGTTAAAGCTGAAAGAGGGATCACTTTGCCAGGGACCGCATCGCCTGGAGTGTGACCTGTTGCCGCCCTGACGGCGTCAAGCAGACTGAGCTTCGCTGAGGGGTCCAAAATGAATTTGAACACCGTGCTGATCGGGGCGTCGAACCCAGCTTGACTTGTATCCAGATCGTCGAGCCGCATGAGATCGTCACGTTGGCTTTGCATACATGCCGCCTCAATTTGCGCTTGCCAATGGGCCATTTTCTTGAGCTTTCGCGGGCCGCTGAGCTTGACAATGGAGTGCTCACATTCGAGGGGGCTCAATCGGGTGACTCCCAGTTCGACTGCCTTTTCGATGATCCAGTCCATCTTGTCGCCAGATGGAAGCCCCTGCATCAGCCAGAGCTCGTATTTTCGAAGTGGCTGATGGCGCTCGCCTGGGTCAACCCCTAAATTCGCCAGCTTGCCGTGGATGGCGACAATCTTGGCGTTAAAGCGCAGGCCATGGCCGTCGAAGACCTCGACCGGATCGCCAGGGTTGAGCCTCAGGACTTTGAGCAGGTAATGGCTTTGCTCCAAATTGACGGTGACCCGCCCGCCCGTGGGTGGAAGCTCATAAAGTAGGCGTGGGGTCATGCTGGGAGGCTCTTCAAATCACTGACTTCCAAACCCCAGTTTGTCGCTAAGGTAAAATTTCCGCCGCAAAGATCTATTCTAACGAGTTAGCTTCAACTCGAACCCACCCAAGGATTCCCAATGGCCGCAATGCCCCCTTCCAGCCCCGTTTCTTCGGTCAATGCCGACATGGCCAACGCGATTCGTGCCTTGTCCATGGACGCCGTTCAAAAAGCGAATTCGGGCCACCCTGGTGCGCCAATGGGCATGGCTGAAATGGCGGTTGCGTTATGGGGTCGGCATTTAAAGCACAATCCGCAGGATCCCGCCTGGTTTGATCGCGACCGCTTCGTGTTATCGAACGGCCACGCCTCGATGCTGCTTTATAGCGTACTGCACCTGACTGGTTATGCCCTGACGATCGACGACCTTAAGGCGTTTCGTCAGCTCCACTCCAAAACTCCGGGTCATCCTGAAGTGGGCATAACACCTGGCGTCGAGACTACCACGGGGCCGCTCGGGCAAGGTATTGCCAACGCGGTGGGTATGGCGCTGGCCGAAAAGCATCTCGCCAGCGAGTACAACCGTCCGGGTTTTTCATTGGTGGATCACTTTACTTATGCATTTACGGGTGATGGTTGCCTGATGGAAGGCGTGTCCCATGAGGCCAGCGCCTTGGCGGCAAGTTTCCAGCTCAGTAAGCTGATCGTTCTGTACGACGACAATGGTATTTCAATTGATGGCCAAGTCGGTCCCTGGTTCGGCGACGATACCGCGAAAAGGTTTCAGGCTTATGGTTGGAACGTCATTCCCAATGTTGATGGTCATGATGTTTGGGCGGTAGACAAAGCGCTTGCCATGGCCAGGGAATGGAGTCTGGGGCGTGGCGACAAGTTCGCACCGACCTTGATCCAATGCAAAACAGTGATAGGTAAGGGATCGCCAACTCGTGCGGGCACGGCGAAAGCGCACGGCGAGCCGCTCGGCGACGCCGAGATCGTCGCAACCCGCGCCGCCCTCCATTGGCCTTATGGACCTTTCGAAATACCCGCCGACATTTATTCCCAGTGGGATGCTCGCGCCAGCGGCGCCCAGCAACAAGCCCTCTGGGAAGGCTTGTTCGAACAGTACCAAAGAGCCTTCCCGGAATTAGCGGTAAGTTACGAGCGCCGTATGCGCTCGCAAATGTCTGGTGCTTTTGATGACGCGCTGGACGCGGTGCTCGATCAAGCCAACGCCAAGGCCGAAAAGATCGCCACTCGCAAAGCTTCCCAAAATGCACTCAACGTCTTTGGCCCGGCACTGCCCGAGATGTTGGGCGGCTCGGCCGACCTCACGGGCAGTAATCTGACCGACTTTACCGGGGTGAAAGCACTCCGTCCAAGTGTCGATGGAGGTGTGGCCATTTTAGAAGGTCGCCACATCAACTACGGCGTTCGTGAGTTTGGCATGGCCGCCGTCATGAATGGCATGGCCCTGCACGGCGGATTCATTCCTTACGGGGGTACGTTCTTAACTTTTTCAGACTATTCTCGCAATGCCATTCGCATGGCCGCCCTCATGAAGCTGCGGGTGATCCACGTGTTCACACACGACTCCATCGGTCTTGGTGAGGACGGCCCGACCCATCAGTCGGTGGAGCATGCAGCGAGCCTGCGACTCATTCCTCAGCTCGACGTTTGGCGTCCAGCGGATCCTATCGAGACTGCAATGGCCTGGGCTCACGCCATTGAGCGCAAAGATGGGCCCTCGGCGCTCCTGCTGTCGCGCCAAGCGGTTCCCTTTGTCACCCGTTCGCAAGGCCAGACGGATGCCATCTTTAAAGGTGGCTACATTTTGCGAGATGCCGCCGAGGCCAAAGCCGTGATCATTGCCACAGGTTCCGAGCTCGGCGTCGCCCTGGCGGCGCGAGAGCTTTTGGTCGCCGACGGTGTGCAGGTTCGAATTGTGTCTATTCCTTGCACAAGCCTCTTTGATCGGCAAGATGTCACATACAAACGCAACGTCTTGCCCGACAATCTGCCTCGCATCGCCATTGAAGCCGGGGTGACTGATGGATGGTGGAAGTACGGTTGCGATGCCGTCGTCGGCGTGGATCACTTCGGAGAGTCTGCTCCTGCCGGGCAGGTTTTCGACCTGTTTGGCCTGAATCCCCGCAATTTAGCGGATACTGTTTTAGAGAGCTTGCGTCGCCGTTCGCTGAAGTAGAGACTGACGCGAGCGCGGATTGATTTTATATTTTGTAGATTTTGTTTTTTTGCATAGGACCTTTCCATGACCATTCGTGTTGCCATTAACGGCTATGGCCGTATCGGACGAAATATTTTGCGCGCTCATTATGAAGGCGGCAAAAAGCATGACATTCAAATCGTCGCGATTAACGATCTGGGCGATGCCAAGATTAATGCGCATCTCACGCAGTACGACACCGCGCACGGAAAATTCCCTGGCACGGTAACGGTTGATGGTGACAGTATCGTGGTGAATGGTGATCACATTAAAGTGATTGCCGAGCGTAACCCTGCCAATATCAAATGGGGCGAAATGGGTGTCGATGTGGTGCTTGAGTGCACTGGTTTTTTTACGACCAAGGCGGATGCCAGCAAGCATTTGGCAGGCGGTGCGAAAAAGGTCATTATTTCAGCGCCTGGTGGTAAAGATGTCGACGCTACCGTTGTCTACGGTGTCAACCACGGTGTGTTGAAGGCCTCCCATACGGTCATCTCCAACGCTTCTTGCACGACCAATTGTTTGGCGCCTTTAGCCAAACCGCTCAATGACAGTGTTGGTATTGAAACCGGCTTGATGACGACCATCCACGCTTATACCAATGATCAGAAATTGACCGATGTTTACCATGAAGACGTGCGCCGCGCTCGTAGCGCGACCATGAGCATGATTCCCACCAAGACCGGTGCAGCGGCAGCCGTGGG
>JAYUOT010000124.1:0-3320 GCA_043760705.1 Betaproteobacteria bacterium | reverse complement strand
GGGCTGGCGCGAATTAGTTACAGCACCTTCGAAGAAAGATTAAAAATGAGCCACGGTCGGCGACCCCACTTGAACAAAATGCCGAACACCCGTTCATGAAGGCTCTGCGCGTCGCCTTGCGGTGCGCACTTTACGCTTCACCAGGCTCAAAGGTAGTTGGTGGATTTCACCCAACAGTTGAGCCAACTTTTGGCCGGCCTCTTCAATCAGTTTTGCACCCTTCTTGGCCGTTGCCGCCTTGGCATTACCCACGGCCCCCGCGAGGTTCAAGTCTTGGGTTTGCCAGGCAAATTTGGCAGAGCGACCATTGCCAAGGATGGCAAATTTTTGGCTACGCTCCTCGCTGCTGCTCTTGAAATTCTCAGCTCGTTTCATGTTGACGAGATCGGGAGCCGCCGCCAGCAGCATCGACGTTTCCACCTCTCCGGCGTGTATGCCAAAGCGCAATTCGTGGGCGCTAAAGTCACTCATATCAAGCGGCAAGGTGTACCAGTTTGTCGACACGACAATCATGCTGTGCTTTTCTCGCAAGTCCCGCGCGACCAGATCCATGACCGAAACCTGTCCGCCATGAGCATTGAAGAGCACCAGTTTTTGAATGCCTGCCGTCGCAACCGCATCGCCAATTTCGGTCCAAACTCTGAGGATCGTCTCCGAGGAAAAACTCAGCGTTCCAGGAAACGCAGCATGCTCATTGCTTTTGCCGATGACTTGGGTGGGCAGGATCAAGACCGACAGGCCTTGGGCAACCTGAGGCATCGCGGCTTGAATCACACTGTCCACAATCACGGTATCCACCGACAGCGGCAAATGGGGGCCATGCTGCTCCGTGGCTGCGACCGGCAGCACGGCAATCGTCCGTGAAGCGTCAAGTGCAAGGAAATCCACAGTCGACAAATGGGCCCAATAGCGACAAGGAAGGGGGTGGCTCGTGTGATTTTTTCGAAGTGGTTGGCGGCTTGGGTTCATCACGCATTATCCGCAATTCCGGGCGGGTTCGTGACAACGTCGACTTGGCGCGATCCTTAGACCAGGGGTTTTGAGGGCCTTTTGACACCCTATACCCAACAGAATTAGTCGGGTATTAAGTCGAAACTTCTGTTTTTCGAGGGTAGTGCTAGAATCCGCCCGGTCATATAGATGAGTTACCTGTTTCTCAGGAAACATGTCGTAGGAAAAAAAGAGGAGATGGGCTCGCAAAGAGGGCCCCGAGGAGACGCCCATTTGGGGGGTCGGCTGTGTCGGCCCCCCGGCTGTGGTTCCAAACCCAGTCTTCGCGCCCATTTCTAACTTGGCACCAGATGACTCACGTAGGCATGCTGAGTCGTGTCAATCACCGATACCCGATATTCGACGACTTGACCATTGATGCCACGCGCAATGCGATGCAATTCAATCATTGGCGTACCCACCGGCCTGGATAAAGCCCGGGACAGGTCCTCAGAGCACAAAATTGCGCGCAATCGCTCTTCGGCCTTCACGACGGTAATACCGAACTCCGTCTGATAGAGATGGTAGAGAGTCGAGGGTCGATCTCTTACTTGTTGAGCGGTGAGCCCGTGAAAGAGCACCACCGGCAAACAGACGCGATCACTTTCTACTTTTCGGTCTTGAAGAGTTAAATGGATTCGAATCCGAAAAACCGGATCGCCGAGGAAGAGGTTGAGCATCGACGCCTCCAAAGCACTGGCCCGGCCTTGCTCGAAATCAATAACCTCTACAAGCGGGAATTCTTTGAGTCCGCTCAGGGCCTCGACCTGGAAGAACTGATCCAAAAACCGATCACGGCTATGGGTTGCAACATAGGTGCCGCGCCCCTGATATCGCACCAGTATCTGTTGTGCCACAAGTTCATCGACAGCCTTTCGAAGCGTGCCCACCGATACACCGAAGGACTTGGCTAAATCGGTTTCACTCGCCAGGCTATCCCCGTGCTTGATCTGGCCCATTTGAATGGCAGAAAGTAGTGCTTTAGCCACGATTTTGTAGAGCGCATCACCGGTCGAGTCCGGTTTTATTTTTTGAAAGTGCATGCCCGATGATAAGCCGAAAGCATTGCCCTACCCGGCCTTACCCATTTACTGATCACTATCCACCCCTGGTGAAAGCATTGGGCTTACACTTAAAATCAGTATATAGTTAAAACATATCAAAAAGCCATGGCAAGACCTTGGCGTTCGGAGACCCGCTTGACTCAATCTAAGACACTTAGTCGTCGTCACCTTTTGGTCGCTGCGACCATCGGCCTGACGCCGATCACTCTAGCTCTCTGGTTTACCTACCCGAACAATCAAACGGCGGGCCGTAATGGTCCGCCACAGGTGAGCGAGCGTCACGACAAAGCCGGAGCAACGGTCAAAAGCGCTCCCCGTCGCTAGGTGCTAGACGCTTCATCCGGCTCCTAGCTCGAAAGCCCTCGCTGTCACGCTTAGAGCGTCCTGTAGTTAGCCACACCATTCACGATGTCTTGAGTCACGCGCTTGACGGGCTTGACCACACCGGCCACCGAGCACTCAATCGGCCTGGATCTTGCGACTCTGAATGATCGCCCCAAAACGCAAGCCCTCGGCGCGAATTTTGGCCTTGAAATCGGCAATGGAGAGCGGTGTGGCCTCTCCACCCACAGAATTAAAACGCTGTTTCGTCGATGCTAGGCTCAAAGCCTTGTTGACCTCGCGATGCATGCGATTGACGAGGTCGTCGGGCGTTGACGATGGGGCCCACAACCCGAAAATCGTATCAGCTTCAACATCTTTGAACCCGAGTTCGGTCAGGGTCGGTACCTCTGGAAAGAGTGCCGAGCGCGAGCCACTGGCGACGGCCAACATTTTGAGTCGACCGGTGCGCACGTGGGGAAAGGAAATACCCGGATCAAAGAAGAAGTCGATCTGACTGGCCAGTAGGTCCTGTAAGGCAGGTGCAGCGCCCCGGTAGGGAATGTGGGTTGCAAAGACGCCGGCGCTTTGTTTGAACAACTCCGCCGCCAGATGGGGCGTACTGCCCGAGCCTGCTGACCCATAGGTCAGCTTGCCCACATTGGCCTTGGCAAAACTGATGAAGTCCTTCACGTTCGTGGGCGGCAAGGCGGCTTTCGTGACCAAGAACAACTTGATGTCTCCCAACACGGCCACCGGCCTCAAATCCTTGGTGGCATCAAACGTTGTCTTGGGCAAGATGAGGTGATTGACGGTCTCGATACCCGTCGTACTGAGTACGAAGGTGTAACCGTCGCCCGGTGCTTTCGACACGGAATCGGCCGCGACGTTGCCATTCGCTCCCGAGCGGTTCTCAACGATCACGGGCTGACCGAGCGACTCTTG
>JAYUOT010000123.1:0-3321 GCA_043760705.1 Betaproteobacteria bacterium | reverse complement strand
GCGACGCTGATCGGCACCAGATTTATGAGGGCAATACGCGGCGTGTCTATCCGAGGTTAGATGTGGCGTTGAAGGCCAAAGGGAGGTAATCGTCCCTTATCGCTGAAAGCCGGAGCGATGAGGCTCCGAGCTCCAAGCCTTCGACTGCTTGATCAATCGATCTTGATGTTCGAGTCCTTGACGACCTTAGCCCAAGTCTCCACTTGTTCTTTGATGTGAGCACCGAAAGATTCAGACGTACCACCCAAGATTTCAACACCGGCTGCATTAAATCGCTCCTTGACCTCCGGGCTGGCGATGATGCGGTTGATCTCGGCATTTAGCTTGGCGATGACATCCTTGGGTGTCGCGGCTGGGGCCACCACACCAAACCACACCTGCATCCGATAACCCGGCACACCCGCCTCATCGACGGTCGGAAGATCTGGCACCAAGGAAGAACGTTTGGGCGATGAGACCGCGAGTGCGCGCAAGCGCCCAGCTTTCACGTGCGGGAGCACGTTTGGCGTATTGTCGAATAAGGCCTCGACCTGGCCACCGATAAGATCGGTGACGGCTGGTGCGCTGCCTTTGTAGGGGATATGGTTCAAGTTAACACCAGCCATGAGTTTGAACAACTCCATCGACAGGTGGTTCGATGAGCCATTTCCGGTCGAAGCGTAAGGAATGGCCCCAGGCTTGGCCTTGGCGGCCGCGATGACGTCCTTGACGGACTTGTACGGTGAGTTGGGATTCACCACCAACAAGTTTGCGGTTGCGCCCACATAGGTGACGGCGGCAAAATCGCGTGTGACATCGATCTTGGCATGGGTATGCAGGCTATTAATGAGTGCAAATGGAAAGGCCACCACCAACAGGGTATGACCATCGGCGGGCGAGCGCATCACTGCGTCGGTGCCAATGACGGTGCCGCCCCCTGGGCGATTTTCTACCAGTGAACCCGGAGCGAAACCCTTGGAGAATTCGCTGGCCAGGGTACGACCCAAGGTGTCGTTAAAGGCACCGGGCGGGAAAGGTACGACAATTTTGATTGGCTTGGACGGAAATGTTTGAGCCTGCGCAAGGGGAGCGCTGAGCCCAGCGATGATCGTTAGGCTAAGAACTAAAGCCGCGCATGCGCTGGCGCGACGTAGTCGTGAAAAATAGCTGAACGACATATCTTAGATCCTTTAGAAGTAAACGGTTCGCGACTTAGGGTGACCCGTCACACGATTACTTTACACGTAGCTCGGTCCTTCAATCACCGGATGCTTCACTAAAAAATCTTCATCGACTTCAAGACCAAGCCCTGGTCCTTCAAGGGGACGCACAAAACCTTTAGCGTCTACTTCGTAGGGCTTGCTGACCATCACATCCCGAAATAAATTATTTTTGGAGACATCACCTTCGAAATAACCCGGATCATCGAGCGCTGCGAGCACGTGGATTGAGGCGGCCATGTTGAGACCGGTCATCGAGGAGTGGGGATGCACAGGCAACTTGTGGGCCGAGGCCATCGCCGCGATCTTCATAAATTCTGTAACCCCACCCGTTTTTGACAAATCAGGTTGCAAGATTGTGACCATTGCCTCGTCGATTAGACGAGAAAATTCGAAGCGTGTGTAATGGTTCTCACCCGCCGCGAGTGGCACTCGGCCAAAACCCTTGGCCTCGCGATAGCTGCGGTAGTCATGCGCCGGGAACGGCTCTTCCAACCATGCAACACGATACTCATCCAGTGCGGGCATGACTTCGCGGGCGTCGGCGACAGAGTAGCCAATATTGGCGTCGGTGAGAATCACAAGCTCCGGCCCGAAGGCTTTGCGAATAGCCGCTACACGAGCAATGTCATTGGCCGGGTTATCACCAAGACGCAGCTTCACGGCCTTGTAGCCTGCTGCTAAATGCACGCGCGCTTCGTCAATTAACTCGGCCGGGTCTTGAAAACCTAGCGAGATGCCACCGGCATAGGCAGCTACTGGTTTGCTGGCACCGCCAAGAAGTTTGTAGAGCGGCCAACCCGTGGCCTTTCCGCGAATATCCCAGAGCGCCATATCGATACCACTCATAGCCATGGCCGTACCGGCGCCTAGACCGTGGCTAGCCAATTGCTTGGTGTAGATTTTTTTCCAGATGCCTTGCACGTCGCTGGCGTCTTCACCGACCACCAACATTTTCAAGGTGGTCTCAACCAGCTTGGCAATCGTGGAGGGCGCCCGCGCGTGATGTGATTCTCCCCAACCAATGAGACCGCCCTCAGTCGTCACTTTCACCACCACGGCGTCCTTCTTCACGGCCCGACCGATTCCCAAGCGAACATTGCCATCCTTCGGCAAAGGGAAGGAGGTGGCGTAAGCCTTAATCTCTTTAATTCTTAAGTCTTTGTTCATTTGTCTTTGTTCACTTTTTGACCCTTGATGGACGGTGAGCCTTGGATCTTACCCCTCCCGTTGATCAAAATGATGTATCCATATCGGAGGCTGGGCATGTTGCTTCAAGCCCCATGTTTCAACGGCGTTGTCAATTTAAGAGCCAAAAGCTGAAAGAAAGCAGCAGTCAACGAAAATCATTTCAAGCTCACGCACATTAAACTCCACTCGGCAAAACGCTTCGTCATCACCAACCGGTGATTCGATGCGCTCAGTGTATGTCGATAATTGCAGAAGTGATTGTTGATGGTTGAAAAACTGGCCAGAAAACTTTGCGCTGAGCCAGCTGATCTGAACCGGTTTCGCCTGCGCTCTCTTTGCCTCGTGGGCTGGTGTGAATTCTCGGCTCGGTTGTTCGCTCCCTTGTCCTTGATGTGCTCAACACCCGGCATCAACCTTTTCATTGCGACACCGTAGCTGCCCAGACGGTCGGTCACTATCCGGCGCGGCAACGAGCCTTCCACTCTCAGGATCTTTCTGAAAAACCTTTCAGCCGCCCTCGCATCTCGGCGACTCTGTACGAGGATATCAATCACCGCGCCCTCTTGATCTACGGCTCGCCAAAAATGCTGATTTCGGTCGTCAATCTTTAGGTAGGCCTCGTCCAAATGCCAAGTATCACCGACCGGGCCACGACACTTTTTGAGGCGCTTAGAATACTCCGCTCCAAACTTAAAGCACCACTCTCGGATTGTCTCGTAGCTCACGGTGACGCCACGCTCGAACATCATCTCTTCGATATCTCGATAGCTCAGGCTGTACCTGAAGTACAGCCAAACGCAGCGACCAAAGATTTCAATCGGGAAACGGTGACGAGGGTAGCGGCGAGAGATATCCATGCCATCATCCCATCACAGATCGGTTATCTTGACAACGCCAAGCCACCTCAGGGACAAGCTTTCGAGGGGCACCT
>JAYUOT010000122.1:0-3322 GCA_043760705.1 Betaproteobacteria bacterium | reverse complement strand
ATTGCGTCCGCAAACTGACGCAACCATCTCAGATAAGCCAGCACTTCGGAAGTCGCCTGCTGATAGGTGTCACTCGGCGAATGGAGTAAGCGCTCCATAGTAAGAGTAAAGGGGTCCGTGGGAGTGTTTCTCGGCGCAACTTTCCCCGCAACCCCAATCGACACATGATCGAGAATCTTGCGCGTGCTTAACCAAGCCACCATATCTTTCACAAAGGGTTTGTCCTCGCCTTTCTTTCGCGACTGGTAGAAGGCAAGCGTCGTCATGAGACCGTTATCCATGATCATGACTGGGGCCGCTTTGGTGCAATTTCGATACCCGTCGAACGCTTTTGGACTTTCCGAAAATCTTCTCGTTGCGTCGCCCCAGGCCTGTCTGCTTCGCATTTGCTCAAGAGTTTCCATTAGCTTCCCTCTACAAGGGTGGCCTGAACCAGGCCACGGCCCGTTGTTGCGTCGCCGCCGATCTGAAGCACCTTGCTGTGCAGCGCAGTCTTAATATTTGCCATGACCGTACCTGCGCTCCTGTCAACGCTTGGCTTGCGTATTTTGCTGGTCAGCACAGGTGCAATCAGCAAAGATTCTGGCGGTAGATTTTCAGTGTAAAACAGGCCGCCATCCTTCGCGGTGCCAGTCTCAGGATTAATGCGGACGTGGGGTTCCACGAGGGTTGCATTCTCTGAAAAATAGGAGAAATCAGTATCACTCAGCAAGACCAAATCGGTCGCAAGCTTTTCACGAAAAAACTTGAAGCCCTCAGAGGAGGGTAGGGCTCTTTGTGCAAGATCTTTTCCAATTTCCCCGAGAGCCGCGCTTACCGACGCAATATATTCAAATGCTTCCACTTGCAAAAGCTTGTCCTGGCCGCGTACCGCCAAGTTGGCTTCGTGGACGACAAGGCATGGACCGCATTGTTTCTGGCTAGGCAAAGTCGGCAGAGTCCAGTTGCACGGGATGCCTAGCTGCAACAATAGCCGCTGTGCTCTAGCTAAAGCCTGAGGGCAAGTGGCATACACGAAGCCGCCCTTTAACGCTCGCACCGGAAATGCGACGATTTGTGCATCACCAAAAGTTACGGCCCCTGCATGTAAAGTCTGACTATTAGATTCCGGACCAAAAATCTCATCAACGAGCGTTTTGTCACCTCCCAAAGCCTCAAAGCCGTGGCGGACCGCGCCTTTGATGCCGCTCCCCGCAAAACTTGGGTGTTTGGTATGTCGCTCGCGCTGAATGGGGTTATCGATCACACCTACCGTGGTCCCTGCGCCCATGTGTACAGGGCTCACAGCGTAAAGAAACAGAGCAGCCTTTTTTTCAAACATAGTGGGTAGACTCTTTTTGGGGTAAATGGACAACGGCGTGATTCGCCTCGATAGCCTGGCAGATTGACGGCGGTAGCTCAGACCATCGCGCAAGGTCAACGCGGACAGGTAAGTCGCTTTCATCAAACGCGAAAGCGGCATTTGCGAATTGCTCGTCGGTGAATTGCAAATCATTCATCACGACGAGATCAAGATCGGAGAAGGTTTTTGCGCATCCAGACACGCGTGACCCAAACGCTCTTACTTGCGCACCCGGAATATTTACTGCGAGCAAATTTTGCACCAGCTCAAGATGCTTTTCGGTAAGATCAATCATCTTGTGTGCCTGCTTCAATCAGCGCGCCGATCAGCAAAATGCAGTCTCGCTGGAATGGCTGAATATGCCGATATACGTCCCGGGCGATGGCCTGATCGTAAGTATGTGAAGTGAGATTGCGCTTTTCGCGATAGGTAAACCATGCCTCTGGTGGTTTTACCAAACCGCGCTCGGCGGCTACACGAATAAGACCGCGATAGCTCAAGGCGTCGACATCCCCGGCGCTGGGCAAATCTTGCTCCAGACGGCGTTTGATCATTTTCCAGGCGAGTTCGAAAGTAAACTCAAACCGTTGAATGCAGGCATCTCTGAGCTCTTCATCATCGGGAGCAGGAATTGAGCGGGCGAGCGCCCTCCCAAGCGAGGCAAGCGCTTTTTCGAGTGAGCTGATATCTAAATGCATGAGTGTCCTATACCGTTAGTCTCTTTACCTATTACCAAGCCGCAAAGCAAAATCGATTGAAGCCTTCGGCCCGTCTTGACGTATTGTGCCCAAGATCAATCCATAAGCCATGATCGGCAAGCTTGCCGAGCGATTCAGGCGTGGCCTGGAGATCATCCAGCCAGTACACTGCCCCAGACGGCACGACGCGCTCTGAGGGCTTTGGGCTTTTATTGGCTAGATCCCAGCCTGAAATAACATCGTATCGCGGTACCGAGGCGCTTACGAGACGTGCGTGTACACCCATAAGATCGAACAGGAAGGTACCGTCAAGCTGTTTGGTGAACCCGGTCGGAAGCCAGCCAAGATCGAAAACTCCTGGCGTGGTGAGTACGATTTTGCAGCGACCAGCACCAGCCATTTTTTGATGATCTGTCTTGGGCCAGTCGATCTGGACCATCTGACACGTCGCTGCACGTCCATCCCCACCAAAGCGAAGAGTGCTTAAACCTTCTAGATTTGCACCCACGCACTCGACGATAAATCCAACTCCAGGCTTCAGCGCTACTGCTTGAACCGTAAATAGTTTGCCGTCCTCTGCGCTTTTGGTCTCAGCCGTTAATCCGATACCTACCCGAGAATCCAAGGCCCAAAGGTTGGCGCTAGCGATCAAATCTGAAAACTCCAATGATTCTGCTTGCAAATATTTGTGCCAGCCCGACTGACGTGACCGACGCTTCGCGCCGGCTGAACTTCGTCGCCCACGCGGTGCGCGCCTACTTCGACAACGGCGGCGCGCGGCTGTACGTGGTGCGCACCGCCAACGGCGCCACCGCGGCCTCGGTGCTGCTGCGCAATGGCGGTGGCGCGGCTGAAAATGTCACCGTGCGGGCGCGTTTTGGCGGCGCTGCGGGCAACGGCCTGTTCCAGGTCCGTGAGGTGCAGCGCCCGGCCACGCCACTGACGCTGGGCACCGCGCCCGACGGCAGCCTGGCGCTCATCACCGTGGCCGGCGTGGCCACGGTCTTCTTGAAGACAGCGGGTGCCTGGGCCGACAGCGCCGCCGCCGTGTTGACGGTGGCCGATGCCGGCACCGTGACCAACCTGCTGACGCTCAGCGTCGAGGCGGCCGACGCCGACGGCCAGGTGCAGGGCTGGGACGGGCTGGGTTTCGCCGCCAGCCACCCGCGCTTTCTCGGCACGGTGCTGTCCGCCACGCCCGGCACCCGTGCCGATGCGCTGTCGAACCTGATCGAGGTCGATGTCGGGGGTGGGGTCTCTGCTTTCGAGCTGCGTGCCGCAG
>JAYUOT010000121.1:0-6729 GCA_043760705.1 Betaproteobacteria bacterium | reverse complement strand
CCCTTGAACTCACGGCCATGCGCTTTCTGGATCGCATGCGTCGTAGTGGGCAACCGCCTGGGGCCGATGTATCGATGTTGAAAATCAAAAGCACCGAGATTCAACAGGCCATGACCGAATTGATGATGCAGGCGGCCGGCCCTCTGGCGCAACCTTACGTAGGCGTGGATGGCGGCGGCGTCGACCCCCTGCTGTCGCGACTCACCCCGCGCTATGCAAATTATCGCAAAGCCAGTATTTACGCGGGCTCCAATGAGATTCAGCGCAACATCATTGCCAAGATGACCCTCGGTCTTTGACGCATACGCCAACCAGAGTGCAACCATGAATTTTGAAACTAGTGAAGAGCAACAACAACTCGCCGATTCGGTACGCAAGTACCTGGCGGGCAAATATGATTTCGAGGCGCGTAAAGCCACCATCAATTCCACGACCGGCTTCAATCAATCGGCTTGGTTAACGTTTGCAGAAATGGGTCTGAATGCCATTGCCTTTCCTGAAGCCGATGGCGGTTTTGGAGGCGGCGCCGTGGATCTCATGGCCAGCATGGAAGCCTTCGGTGAAGCTCTTGTAGTGGAACCTCTGATCGACCATATTGCCCTTGCGGGCCGTTTGATTGCACGGACCGGTTCAGCCACTCAGCGGGGCAAACTCTTGCCCGCAATGATGGATGGAAGCCTCAAGCTTGCGTGTGCTTACCTGGAGCGCGGGGCACGCTATGACGGCGCGCCAAAGCTCACCACTGCGAGGGCTAGTGGCACGGGTTGGGAATTGAATGGCGAAAAGCTTGTCGTATTTGGGGCTGCTACGGCCGATCACTTAGTCGTCACAGCAGACGCTGGCGGAACCAGTCTCTTCTTGGTGGACACGAAAGCCTCAGGCATCAGCCTGAGTCGCTACCGCACTGTCGACGGGCAGCGTGCCGCCGACATCATCTTTCAGAACGTCAAGCTAGGTGCCGAGGCTTTGCTTGGAGAAGTTGGCCAAGCCGGCGAGCGGATTGACGAAGCCCTGGATTTCGCCACGGCACTGCTCTGTGCAGATGCCATAGGCGCCATGAAGTATGCCAACGACGCCACCCTCGAATACATGAAAGGACGCAAACAGTTTGGTGTTCCGATCGCGTCCTTTCAAGTGCTCCAGCATCGTCTGGTGGACATGTACATTGTGACCGAACAAGCACGCTCCATGGCCATTCTCGCGGCCTCGCGGGTGGACGCATCCGCCAGCGCGAACGAGAGAAAACGCGCGGTTTCGATGGCCAAAATCAAAATTGCTGACGCCGCACGTCAAGTGAGCCAGGAGGCCATTCAATTACATGGCGGCATGGGCATGACCGAAGAAATGAAAGTCTCCCATACCTTCCGGAGACTGACCATGATCGCCCAGCGTTTTGGTGATGCGGACCACCATTTGGAGCGCTATGCCGCGCTCAGTGCATAGGGCCAGTCATCGACTTTTAATGAAAAGTCTTCAAAATTTCCTGAGGATTTATCTACGAAGAAAATGCGTCTGACCCTGCGGTCATTTTTAGCGTTGCTGACGCTGACCCTAAATGTGCAGGCGGCCAAGACGCAGACAGAGTTCAACCCAACAATTGTGAGGATGCTCCGTTGCTTACTTTCCTTATAAAATAGGAAACTCTTGACCACAGCCGACTTATCAATCGGAAGTCGCTGTTCAAAAACCCGAAGCCATCATTGGCTTGTGCGCTTCGTGGCCGAGCGAAGTGGCTCTACAAGACCGAGTTCGCGGGCCAGACTCGCGACCTGGGGCGCCAATCCCTTGTCCTCACCAGTGAGCAGCTTCTGTCGAGCTGCTCGTACCAGGTGTCGGAGCGAAATAAATCAGGAGGAGGGCCGCAGGCCCGGGGGACATTCGCGGAGACGCCTGGTACGAGCGGCTCGACGCGCATGGCTGAACACCTGCGACAGCGAAAGATGACTGTCCCAGCCGACCAGCCCAACGCGAGCGAAAAGCTCAGCGCTTGAAGTCAGAAAACTTCTTGCCCTCAGCCGCCAGCTTGTCCAGTAAAGGCGACATCTTGAAGCCTGGCCCCATCAAAGGCCCATACTCTTTCAACTTCGCGACCACCGTCGCGAGGCCCACCGTATCGCCGTAGAACATCGGGCCTCCTCGATACACCGGAAAACCATAACCATTGATCCAGGCGATATCGATGTCGGAAGAGCGGATCGCAATCTCTTCGTCCAGGATCTTGGCGCCTTCGTTGATCATGGCATAGAGGCAGCGCTCGAGAATTTCCGTTTCACTGATCTGGCGCGCGGTGACGCCTTTGGCGGCCATGAAATCGCCAATGATTTTGCGGGTCACTTCCGAAGGCTTGGCGTTACGCTGTTCGTCATAATCGTAATAGCCTGCACTGGTTTTCTGGCCCCGCCGATCCATCTCGCATAGCACTTCTCGAATCGTCGAGCTCTTCGATGTTTCTTTCGACCAGCCAATATCCAAGCCCGCTAAGTCTGACATGGCAAAAGGTCCCATCGGCAGCCCAAAGTCATACAAAACCTTGTCCACCTCCCAGGGCATCGCACCTTCAAACACCATCGCCTGTGCCTGCGCTGAACGAGCAGCCAAAATTCGATTACCGATAAAGCCTGGGCACACCCCTGAGACGACCGCGATCTTGCCGATCTTCTTGCCGATCTGCATCGCGGTTTGCAACACCTCGTTCGAAGTCTTGGCGCCACGCACCACCTCAAGCAAGCGCATCACATTGGCGGGCGAGAAGAAATGCATGCCCACGACGGCTTCCGGCCGGGACACGGCCGAAGCAATCTCATTCACATCCAGGGCCGAGGTATTGGTAGCCAGAATCGCTCCTGGCTTGCAGATCTTGTCGAGCTTGGCGAAGATCTCTTTCTTGATGGCCATATTTTCGAAAACAGCCTCGATCACCAGATCGCAATCTGCCAGAACGCTCAAGTCGAGCGAGCCCGTCAAGAGGGACATTCTCTTTTCGACATCCTCGGGCTTGATGCGACCGCGCTTGGCCGTGTTTTCATAGTTTTTGCGAACCACCGACAGGCCACGCTCAAGTGCCTCCGCCTTGGTTTCAACCAGCACCACCGGGATGCCGACGTTGGCAAAATTCATCGCAATGCCGCCACCCATGGTGCCCGCACCAATCATGCCGACCTTCTTGATGGCAATGAGAGCGGTATCCTCCGGCACATCAGGAATTTTCCAGACTTGTCGCTCGGCGAAGAACACATGACGTTGCGAGGCAGACTGGGTGCCGCTTACCAACTCGAGAAACAAGGTACGCTCAGTTTTCATACCTTCATCAAAGGCTTGATTGACGGCCGCTTCTATGCATCGAATATTGAACTCGGGCGCCTTGAAGCCACGAAACTTACGGGCATTGGCTTTGCGAAACTCAGAAAAAATTTCCGGGTGATTGCGCGCAGCCTCGACCTTCTCGTTGGAGTCTCTTACTTTGCGAAGCGGCCTTTTCTCGGCCAACACCTTGCGGGCAAAAGTAAGAGCGCCCTCGCGCAGCTTGCCTTCTTCGACCAGCTCATCAACCAAGCCAATGTCCAGGCAAGCCTTGGCACCTACGTGGGTGCCACTGGTGACCATCTCCAGGGCCTTCTCTGGCCCCACAATGCGAGGCAGCCGCTGAGTACCACCCGCCCCGGGGAGCAAACCAAGATGGACTTCCGGAAGGCCGCATTTCGCGCTCGGAACCGCGACGCGATAATGACAACAAAGCGCGACCTCAAAGCCGCCGCCGAGCGAAGTACCGTGAATCGCCGCAATGACCGGTTTCGATGAATTCTCGATTTCATTTTGAACTTCGGGCAAGGACGGCAAGGTCGGCGGTTTACCAAAGCCGGAAATATCGGCACCCGCAATGAACGTGCGCCCATCACAGATCAAGACCACAGCCTTGGCGGCGGGGTTCGCATTGGCCGCTTTCATGCCGTTAAGCAGGCCTTCGCGCACAGGCTGAGACAGCGCGTTCACGGGCGGTGAATTGATCGTCAGTACGGCGATATCACCCTCCATAGCCAGCGTCGTAACGTCATTAATGATTTGCATGACTTGAAGTCTCCTCATATTGGAATTGGACAAAAATATTTTAAATCACGCATCCAGGATGCGATGATCCAATCGATGATTCTTAAATATCGCCTCGACCGGCACGCATCGTGGGCAGCGAATTTTGACGGTCCGGCGCCATTTCAAACGGGATCGCTCAAAACGCCGACGGCGACCTGAATTAATGAACTATGCGCGCAAACGTTTTTCAGCGGATGGGATCGAACTGACATTTGGAACAAGATCGGATTAGAATTTGACGGACCTTCATAAAACCGATCCAGCGCGCGGAGCCCAGCCCATGACGATAAACATTCAACCACTCCATCCTCTCTTCGTGGGGGAAGTCTCGGGGCTCGACCTCACCTTGCCCATTCCGCCAGAACAAGTCACCCGGATCCACGCGGCTATGGACGAGTTTGGCGTGTTGGTTTTTCACGGTCAGAACTTGAGCAATGAGCAGCAGGTCGCTTTTACCCGGAGCCTTGGGAGTATTGAAAATAAACGGGGTGGTCATCTGCCCAGCAAACCCGAAGAGGCCCGCTTACCCGCTGAGATGAACGACGTCTCCAATTTGGGTAAAAACGGCAAGCCCTTGGAGCGTGATAGTCGTCATCGTTTGTTCAATCTTGGCAATATGCTGTGGCATTCGGACAGCTCCTTTCGCCCAATCCCGGCTAAGTACTCCCTGTTATCGGCACGTGTCGTCAACCCCGTAGGCGGCAACACCGAATTTGCCTATATGCCTGCCGCCTATGACGATTTGGACGGCACCACCAAGGCGGAGATCGACCCGTTGATCTGCGAACATTCCTTGATGTATTCGCGCGGCGCTCTCGGCCTGGTCGACTTCACGGACGAGGAGCGCACCCTCTTCAAACCAGTACGGCAAGCATTGGTTCGCGTACATCCTGGCCATGGCCGAAAATCTCTGTATCTTGCCTCACACGCGGGCGCCATCATCGGCATGACGACCCCCGATGCGCGCCTGTTGCTGCGCGATCTCAATGAGCATGCCACTCAACCCAGGTATGTTTACGTCCATCGCTGGCGAGCACATGATTTGATCATTTGGGACAACCGCCAAACGATGCATCGTGTGCGGCGCTATGATGACCAATACCCTCGCGATATGCGACGCACGACGGTCGCTGGTGAGCAAACAACCACAACTCAGGTGCCTTAGCGCAGGTACGCAGTGCTGCGCCCCACTCACTCATACTGAGCGAATCATCAACCGATCGACAGGCATAGAGCACCCATGGACAAAGAACGTTCCCAACAATTCATGCAAAAAGTCGTGGGTGATGTGGGTACCGCGCTGGCCGCCGCCCTGGTATTGGTGGGCCAACAAACGGGTTTGTTTAAGACCATGGCGGGTGTTGGTCCAATGAGTGCGGAGCAATTGACCACCAAAACAGGCATTCATCCACGCTATGTTGAGGAGTGGCTTGGCGCCATGGTTTGCAACGGCTATGTCGATCACGATCCTGATTCGAATACTTTTCATTTTCCCGACGAACATGCCCTGTTTCTGACCGACGATTCCACAGAGTTTTACTTAGGCGGTTTATTCACAGGGCTGCCCGGCCTCATGGCCATGGTCCCGAAATTAGTACAGTCGTTTGAGAAAGGCTCAGGCATTACGTTTTCAGAATTCGGTGAAGGTCTTCCGGTCGCCTTGGAGCAAATGAACCGCCCGGTCTATGAAAATCGACTGGCCAAGACTTGGTTACCGGCCATGCCACAGGTGGTCGCAAAGTTGCAAGCCGGCGGACGGGCGATCGATATTGGATGTGGCACCGGGGTCGTTCCCATCACACTCGCCAAGGCTTACCCCGAGGCTCACATTGAGGGGCTTGATCTCGACGCCCGCTCCATCGAAATTGCCAAGGTTTACGCGCAGCAAGCCGGGCTGGATGGCCGAATTCGCTTCACCGTTGGAAAGGCTGAGTCGATTGACCCGAAGCCGGGTTATGATCTCATTAGCACTTTTGATGTGATCCATGACCTGCCGGAGCCACTCTCCGTGCTGCGCCAAATTCGTGCTTGTCTCGCTAGCGGCGGCAGCTACTTGATGGTGGAGCCGCGCATGGATCATGAACTGACTAACAACCGCACACCTTTCGGAAAATTACTGTACGGCATGAGTTGCCTACACTGTGTACCGCAATCGCTTTCTCAAGGCGGCCCAGGCTTGGGAGCCTGCTGGGGGCCAAAGCGCGCTCAGGCTCTTGCCGAGCAGGCGGGGTTTTCGAGCTTCACCGTCTTGCCGGTTCGAACCCCTGCTCTGGCCTTCTACGAACTTCGAGCATGATTCAATACTGGTTTCAATGGCTCTTCAGTGCAGTCACCAAGTGACGAGTTGGGGCTGGGGTGAAGGTCATCACGCCTTTCGTGACAAGCGCCTCATAGGCGCTTCTGCCCAAGCCGGTCTGTTTAAGTGAATTGAGCAAAGGCCATTGCAAGGAACTGATCGAGACAGGGGAAGTCTTGAACCTTGTGATTGGACCAGAGAAAAACATCAATTTATCCAAACAAATCATTAAGGAAGCACTGATTAATTGCAGGGTAATTTGGGGGACAGCAATTTCGCAGCCGGGTGTATTTGTCGCGCAAATGCTATTTGCGTCACCTAAAGTGGCGCGATACTGTCGGCTGTTG
>JAYUOT010000120.1:0-6738 GCA_043760705.1 Betaproteobacteria bacterium | reverse complement strand
ACTTCAGGCGCTTGCTCGGTGGCAAGAGGAGTCGGCTGATGGAGCCGCCGGTACTTCGCCAAGACCCGCCGCGCGACCATGGGCGAAATAGGCGAAGCCCCTCGTTTCATATCGAGAATGGTTTGCGCAATATTGGCCGGCGTTTCGTCTTTGTGCAAATAGCCTAAGGCGCCAGCCTCGATACTCGCGAGCACGTGATCATCGTCCCCGAAAACCGAGATGACCAAGGCTTCGCAAGGTGGATTCCGGCGGCTGGCCAGGCGAATAAGTTCGAGTCCGCTGCCATCGGGCAAGCCGAGGTCGGTAAGGAGTACGTCGACCAAATGATGGTCTTGCATGAGCCAGTCTCTTGCATCGGCGACATTACCCAGGCTGGCAACGAGCTCGAGCCCAGGGCAGGCAGCGACACTTTGGGCGACAAAGGCGCGCACTTCTGTATCGTCATCCACGACCAAGACGCGCCAACTCATCGGATTGCTCCTAATAGATTCCAAAACGCATCTTGGCATAGTTGGGCATTTGCGTCATCGCATGTTCATGTATTTGCCCGAACCAGGAACGGGTGTGGCAGAACCCGTTCAAGCTCAATCCAGGAGTGTGGTCTCATCAATTTAGGCGATGCGCGTCGCAGTTTGAAGCCCTACTCTGTCCCCACTCTGTTCGTCATTGTTGATGGTCGATGAGCAGCATCACACCTCTAGCGAACGTTTTAATCTACCAGGGAGAATCCAAAATGAAAGCAAAAATCATCAGAACTCAGGGACAAGTCGTACTCGCAGCCGCCCTCGCGGCAGGCTTGACGGCTTGCGGCGGTGGGAGTTCAACCCAAACCGCCAGCGGGACAGTCACTACCAGTGCGACAGCTTCTCTTCCGGCCGATTTGTTGTTGAAAACAGCAGCCAGCAATTGCTCGGCACTGCGTAGCGGACGCTACCGGGTGGTTTCTTTCCGTCCGGCGACGGCCGGGTCCTTCTCCACGCAAATTGTTACTCTTGATGCGGCCACGTTGAAAGCGACGAATCCCGACGGTAGTGTCTCAACACTCACAGCCAACGGACCTTGCCGCTTTCTCAGTAACACCGGTAGCGATCTGCTCGTTTCGCCATCGGGAGTTGCCATTAACCGTGCCCTCGATGGAAGTGTGAACGTCGCGGCGATAATCTTTCCAGAACAAACCATCCCGCTGGCCGACTTGGCAGGCGACTGGAATACGATCGGGCAGGAGCGAAATTCCAGCAATTCGGCCCTATATGACTTAGTCACAGTCAGCACGACTATCTCGGCAACCGGGGCCTTTAGCAATATTACTAATTGCAATCCCATCAGCACTTGCGTGGCGGTGACCGGAAAGGTGATCAACGCAAAAGCCAACACGGCCAGTGGCGGCTTCGACGTGGTCAGCACCACCGATGGCTGGACTAACCGGATGTTTGCCTATCGTGCCGGTGGCGGGGAACTGATGCTGGTCAGCTTGGCCGGTAACGGCAGCTATGTGATTGGCACCAAGAGCCGCGTAAGCACGTTACCGACCGTCGGAACCGTCCAGAATGTTTGGAACGAAGCGATTTTGTCAAACCTGACCGGGACCACGGTATCGGAGGGAACGAACACCATCACGTCCCTCAACACGTCGGCCAACAGCTTTCTGCGCTCAAATTCGGTTGGCACCCTGAGCAGTGGAGTCACCCGTTCGGAGACCTTGAGCATTAATACCCCTCGCAATGGATTCACGCGTCGCACACCCGAAACCGTGACCGCCAGCGACGGAACGAGTTCAAGCGTCGTTGAATTCATTGCCTTGGGTCTACGAGGCATGGGTGTGTCGGCAGTCTCTTTTCCCTCCTCGGGTCAGATGGTTTTTTCGTTGATGAAACCTTAGGCGGTTGGGACGATCCCAGGCTCCTAAGCCTGCCACACGCCAAAGCCCGCTTCGCGCAGACCGATGGCTAACTCAACCTCCATCTCGCGAGCCGCCTCATAAGGCATGGGGTTGTAGATCTCGTAAAGCTCGGGCATCAGTCGTTCACCGTAGTCGCGTACGAAGCGATTCGACTGGATGCCGGCTTTATGTTTGTCGAAACGTCGGTCGGGATCGAGTCCGGTCATCCCGACATAGACGAAGGGTTTACCCAACACGTAGCCGGGATTGGCGCGCCGGAAACTGCCTTCATTCCAGACTTGATCAGCCAAAGCCACCACGTAAACATGGTGGCTTTGGCGTGGAGTCCGGGTCGAGCCCTTAGGCGTGCGTGAGTCCAACAGCCGTGACCCCGGCAATACAGATCAATTCATCCTCATCACCCGTACCACCGCTCGCGCCCACCGCACCGATCACGGCCCCCTGCGCGTCTTTAATCACGACGGCGCCAGTCTGCGGCAGGAATTTGCCTTGAGAGGTCGCTGAGAGCGATACAAAGAAGTTGGGATTATCCTTCGCCCGCTGCCCCAGTATGCGGCTGGAGGCGCCCATACCGACCGCCCCCCAAGCCTTGGCGCGAGCAATATCGAAGCGAAACATACTGGCACCGTCCTCACTGGCAAAGGCCTTCAGGTTGCCCGAGGCATCGAGCACCGCGAGGCCCATCGGCGCAAAACCAGACTCCCTGGCCTTCGCCAGCGCGGTGGCAATAATGATGTTGGCCTGAGCCAGGGTCAAAGAGGACATCGACACTCCAAAGTTTTGCGCCCCACACGGTTGTGAAAGACCTGCTTGTTCAAGATCTCCCGATTATATGATTCGAATCTGGTAAATGGCCTCGCCCCTCCCACAGGCTAAACTTATCCTCAAACACAGGATTTGCATGACCCACGCCTCAAAACATATTCATTCGCTCAGAAGCGTGGCCCTCAACGTGCCAGATCTCGTCTTGGCGGAGAAATTTTATACCGATATATGGCGTCTCACCGTTTGCGCCCGAGAGCCTGATGCCCTCTATTTTCGGGGCTCGGGCCGCGATCCGTATATTTTGGCGTTGCATCACAAAGTGGGGCCTACACAAATCCGCCATGTCACCTTGCGAGTTCGGGAGCGCACTCACCTCGAGGCTATTGCCCAGGCCGCCACGATGGACGGCGGAAAAGTTCTCCGGCCAAGCGCCCCGCTCCTGGAACCAGGCGGCGGCCAAGCACTCACCATTGCCGACCCCGTAGGACGGGTGTTTCGCCTAGTGTTTGGCGATGAGCCAAGGCCTCCCTCTCCCGCGGCTGGGAGCATTGACACAAAGGATCAACCGGCGCGGCTGGCCCATGTAGTGCTCAATAGCGACAATGTCGCTGACAGCCAGAGGTTCCTGGAGAATGTCTTTGACTTCTCTTTGGCTGATCGCACCCACATCATGGCCTTCATGCGCTGCAATGACGACCATCACAGCATTGCCCTGGGCGACACGGATAACAACGCTTTGAACCATATCGCCTTTGTAATGTCGGACTTGGACAGTGTCATGCGCGGCGGTGGTCGCATGAAAGACGCGGGTTACCCGATTGAATGGGGCCCAGGTCGGCATGGGCCCGGAAATAATACTTTTAACTACTTTATTGGGCCCTTTGGAGAGGTGATCGAGTACACCGCCGATGTGCAGCAGGTCGACGACAGCTATCGCGCGGGCACGCCCGAGCAATGGGCCTGGGGGCCCGGACGCAGCGATCACTGGGGCCTATCTCAAGCCCCTTCCGCTGCTCTCAAAGCCGCTCAGCGCTTGGTGCATTTTGCAAAAGACTAGGCGGTCAACGCTCCCGAACAGTGCGACGACTCAGCGCCCGCAAGGTCGCATTGAAGACGCTTCCATGTACGACATTGCCATCGTCGGTTTCGGTCCCACCGGTGCGGTCGCCGCTGCCCTGCTCGGCCAGTACGGCCTCAAGGTCTTTGTCTGCGACAGCCAAACCGAAGTCTACGACAAGCCGCGCGCCATTGCGCTGGATCATGAAATCATGCGGGTGTTTCAGCAAATCGGTATTTTGGACGAGATCGCGCCCTTCATTGAACCCTTCACGGATTCCTATTTTTTCGGCGCCAAGGGTCAGTTGATCAAGATCATGTCGACCCTTCCGCCCCCCTACCCTTTAGGCTTTCCACCTTCACTGGTTTTTACTCAACCGGCCATTGAAGCGGCGCTGCGCAGGGCGGTTCAAAAACTTGCAAACGTGAGCGTGGCCCTTGGGGCCACGCTCACTGATTTAAAGAATGGCCGCGACGAGGTGGAGTTGCATGTTCAAACCGCCTCGTCCGTCAAGACAGTGAGGGCCCAATATTTGATCGCTTGCGATGGCGCATCGAGCACGGTACGCAAGGCGCTAGGCATTGACTGGACCGACCTTGGCTTTGATCAAGCCTGGCTAGTGGTGGATACCGTGCTCAACCGCGAGGGGCTCAAAAAACTCCCCAAGTTCAGCGTCCAGTTCTGTGAGCCCGAGCGCCCAACCACGATGGTGATTGGTCCTGGCATGCATCGCCGTTGGGAATTTGCGATCAACTCAGGCGAAGACGCAACCTATCTCGCAACGCCCGAAGGCACCTGGGAACTTCTCTCGCGCTGGCTGCTGCCGACGCAAGCACGGTTGTGGCGCCAGGCCAGCTACCAGTTTCACGCCTTGGTGGCTGAGCGTTGGCGTGTCGGTCGGGTGTTCTTGGCCGGTGATGCCGCTCACCAGCAGCCGCCGTTTTTGGGCCAGGGCATGTGCCAAGGCATTCGCGACGCGGCCAATCTGAGCTGGAAGTTGTCAGCCGTTTTACAAAGCGGTGCTCCTCCGAGCGTGTTAACCAGCTATGAAAGCGAACGCAAGTCCCATGTCACAGAACTCACGTCTCGCATCAAACATATCGGGCAACTCGTCGCTGAGCGCGATCCCGAAAAGGCCAAGCTCCGCGATCAGAAGCTGCTCAGCGAGCACCACGGCAAAGTGATCGCGACGCCGCGCCAAAACGTCCAACCTCCCCTTGGCCCCGGGCTGAGAGCTAGCCTGACACATCCCGCGCTCGGCACACTTTTTCCGCAAGCATGGATGGTTTGGGGAATGCAAAAGCGACGCATGGATGATCTTCTCGGGCGAGGCTGGCGACTGTTCGTTCGTGCTGGAATCAGTGATCGTATGCGACAAGTGGCAGAACGGGCGCGCTCACCGCAGCTGGCCGTCATGGATCTTGAGCGTCACCAGTGGCGGGAAGCCGACGCAATTCTGAGCACTTGGTTCGAAGCCATGAATTGTGCCGTGGTCATTCTCAGACCTGACCATTATGTTTACGGAGTGGCCAAGAGCGGCGCTCAGCTCAAGACCATGCTGAATCACTTAAGGTCACCCATGACTCCAAGAAATAAGACTAGGGAATAACATGACTTCTACTCAGATGAATCCACCAAAAACCCAAAAGCGGCGCAGCCTGTTGAGCTTGGTCGGCTTAAGCCTTTCCGCTCTAGGCGCAAGTAAGGTCGCCGCGCAAAGCGGCCCCTGGCCGAACCGGCCCATCAGGTGGATCGTCTCGCAGCCCGCTGGCGCGGGCCCCGACATTCTGGCTCGCTTTTTGGCGGAACAAATGTCGCGCGCCTGGGGACAAACCGTCGTCGTTGAAAATCGTCCTGGCGGACAAAACGTCATCGGTGCGCAAGCCGCCGCAAAATCAGCCGCCGACGGCTACACCTTCTTTTACGGAACCACCGCGGCGATGGTGACCAATTCCTTCACCTTTAAATCGCTCCCCTACGATCCTGAAAAGGATTTTGCACCGGTCGCGCTGATTGGCCGCAGCCCTTTCGTGATTGCCTCCAACCCAGCCGCGGGCTTTAAATCACTCGCCGAGGTGATCGCCGCCGCCAAGGCGCAACCTGAAAAAATCGCCATCGCCACAGAGGGCCCTAAAACCTTTTCGGGCATGTTGGCCGATAGTTTTGCCGCCATGGCCGGCATCAAACTGAATCATGTGCCCTACACCAAGGCCACCGATGCGATTCAAGATGTGATCGGCGGACGGGTGGCCTTGATTTGCTTGCCGGACGCTGCGCTCTCGACCTATATTCGGAACCATCAAATTCAAGCCCTTGCGGTCAGCACGGCGAAGCGAGTGCCCAACCTGCCAACAGTGCCGTCCCTCGCGGACACTTTTCCGGGCTTCGAGTACGCCGGGTGGAACGGTCTGTTCGCACCCGCAGGGACCTCGCCAGAGATTATTACCAGAGTAAATCGCGATTTGAACGCTGCCTTGGGTCAAGCAGAGTTGATTCAACGCCTCGTCACCCTCGGTTCGATGGCCGAATCAGGCATGGATAGCGCTGCCTTCGTACAGTTTATGAAGGCAGAGAGAGAGCGCTGGGGAAAGCTTGTCCAGGCAATTGGGATGCGGCCTGAGTAAAAACTACTGCCGGGCAAACATCTCGGCGAGCGTCGCCGCATCGCGAGAGAAAGTCTTGCGACCAAGGCGCCGGCAAAGGCATCGCCTGCACCCGTCGCATCGACGGGCAGGCAGGGAAAGGTTGCAATCACAAAGTTTGAGGTGTCGCCGCCAAAGCCTTGCAAGTACCTACGACCGCCAGCCTCACCGGTTTGATTGAACTCCACCATGGGTTCGCCGATGGCCAAGATTTCCGGGAACATTTTTGAGTCAGGTGCGGCATTCATTCGGTCACCCGGCCACTAGGGAAGCGCGGATTTAATCGCGTGGATGCTTGGCCCTTGAATTGGGATGGGCTACAAGGCGGATTTTGCGGCCAATAGCACTTGCTATTGGCTAAAAATTCAACGAAG
>JAYUOT010000119.1:0-17541 GCA_043760705.1 Betaproteobacteria bacterium | reverse complement strand
CGTTGCCAAGAGCCAATAGAGCGAGGTACGTAGCGATGAATCCGAGATTACTCAGGACCCAGACAAACTCGCGGCCAATGCGGTCTGACAGATGACCTAAAGCAATTTGGCCCGGAATGCCCGCCAGGCTTACCGCTCCCAAGGCCCAGGCCGCATCGGTGGCTGAGAAGCCCACGTCGACCAAGTATTTGGTTTGATGGACTTGCACCGCGTACCAGGCGTACATGGTGCAAAAGTATCCTGCTGCAAGCCACCAAAAGCGAGCGGTGCGCAATGCTCGCACTAAGGTCCAGTCGATGGCGGCCCATTGGGCGTCGACGATATTGGTTTTTGGCGTTGCGGCCAGATTCGAGGTGCTGCCTGTCTCGGGGTTCAGGGAAGGGCGAGCGTGCGCGCCGTCTGGCAAGAGCCCAAGATCTTGCGGCTTCTTACGTAGTAAAAACGTAGCGGGTAAGCCGATGATCAAGACGGTGATGGCGAGCATGATGCAGGCATGGCGCCAGCCCTGTGCATCCATTAGCCTTTGCATCCAGGGAAGTAGAACAATCGAGCCTATACCCACACCCGAGAAGGCAATGCCCATTGCGAGCCCGCGCCTTTGCACGAACCAATTTGGCAGGTAGAGCGACTGACCACTATAGCCAAGACACACACTACCCACACCAATCAGAACACCTAGGGTGAGATACAGGTGCCAAGGCTGGTGCGCCAGTGTCGCGAGATACAGTCCAGCGACAATCGAGGTGATACCGATTTGTGCCACGAGCTTGGGGCCCTTCAAGTCCATCAAGCGGCCCAGAAGTGGGCTACCAAAGGCAGAGATCAGGAAGCCGAAGGAAAAGGCGCCGGCGGTCACACTTCGGTCCCAACCGAACTCGCCAAGAATCGGTGGCAACAAAAGCGAAAAGGCGGTGCGGGCGTTGACCCCCATGGCCATACTGACGAAGGCGACGGCGATGATCACCCAGCCGTAATAGAAGGGAAGACGCTGCGCAAGTTTTTGAATGACGGGCAAGTCAGGTCTCTTTTGGGCGCTGAGTGAAGGGCGTTAAATGGAGGGCGTTAAATGGAGGGCGACGGTCTGAGCCCATCATACGGAAAAATTGGCCCGCGCATCCGAGCCGATGGGCCCCACTGAAATTGCTGGCACGCAATGAATGGACGGAACGGCGCAGGCTTTAGCGCTGGCTTCATCGGTAACATGACATGATTCGATGTCATGTCGGTCGCGAAGAACCCGCCTATGAAAATGAGCCAATCCGAGTTTGTCACGATCCGTGGCCTAAAGATTCATTGTCGACGATGGGGCGAGCCGTCCGCGCCGCGCCTGTTCATGCTGCATGGTTACCAGGATGAGTCGGCCTCTTGGCAATTCACGGTCGATGCGATGCAAGGTGAATGGCAGGTCATCGCGCCGGACTGGCGGGGTTATGGACTGTCTGAGTGGAGCGGATCGGATTCGTACTGGTATCCCGACTATCTCGCCGATCTTGACAAACTGCTGGATCATTTTTCGCCAGAGCACCCGGTTCGCATCGTCGGCCATAGCCTTGGAGCCAATATCGCCGCCGTGTATGCTGGGCTGAGACCGGATCGCGTCAGCCATCTGGTGAACCTGGATGGCTTTGGTCCGCCCATGATGCGCCAGGATCCAGCACCGCGAAGGCTTGCCAAGTGGCTGGCCCAGTTGCGTGACGACAGCCTGCAACGCCCCTATGCGGATTTCGATGAGTTCGCGCTGCGCATGCAATCTGAAAACCCGCGCCTGACCGATGAGCGCGCTCGCTTTATCGTGCGACACTGGGGCAAGGAGGAAGCGGGCGGCGTGGTGCGCCGTGCCGACCCAGCCCATAAGCGCATGAACCCCTCGCCCATGACTCAGGAGGAGGTGATCGCTTGTTGGCGACAAACAAGCGCTTGCGTGCTTTGGATCGACGGTGCTGCTTCGGGCCTCATGGCCCGCTTGAGCGCCACGCCAAACGAATTTGAGGATCGCGCCAGTGCCTATCAAGACCTACAAATTCGCCATATCGAGGATGCGGGTCATAACGTCCATCACGATCAGCCAGAGGCCTTGGCGGGCTTGCTTGAAGCGTTTTTGTCAGGTCGTTGAAATGACTGTGGCTCGCCAGCACGCCTTCTGCCGCCCACGCTCCTAGCGCCTCAAATGCTCCGCATTGAGTCAAACAATTTTATCGCTAATGGTTTGAGCGAAGGGCTTATTGTTCATTAGCGAGGGTCGTTGCTCAAGCCGCTCGCAGTAGACTGCCAATGCGGGATAGAGTTCACGCTGCACTAATTCAGGAAAGCGAACCGCTAGATATCCTGCCGCACTGGCCGCAGCAATGTCCCCCAAACCAAATTGGTCGCCGACCGCCCATTGCCTGTCGCCGATAAGGGCTGCTATTTCCCGCATGCCGCCCTCAATCTTACGACGCTGGCGCGCCAGCCACGGGGCGCTCGCGCCCGCCCCGCGCAAACGCTCGAAGTGGGTCAGCACCACGGCGTCGCAAACCCCGTTGCACAGTACATCGAGCTTCTTGGCCGCAAGAATGCCGTCGACGTCTTTGGGCAACAATGGCGTCTGCGGGTACTTCAGCTCTAACCAATCCAGAATGTAGCTCGATTCATAGACGCTGCTACCGTCGTCCAGGATTAGCACTGGCAATTTCTCGAGCGGATTGTATTTTGGTGTGGCGGTAGTGCTGTTCCAAGGGACTTCGGTGATCAGCTCGAAGGGGATGCCTTTCTCAGCAAGGGCAATACGCACTTTACGAGCGTAGGGGCTGGGAGTGGCGCTGATGAGTTTGAGCATTGTTGAGCCTTAATAGTTCGAAATATTGAGATTCGCCAACCTATTCGGCCAGCACCTGGGCGAATAGGGCGAGCGATGCACAAGCGAAGGCCACCATATTTTTGAGTCGATCCGAATCCCCGGTACGCAAGGTCATCACGCGCTGGATCGGCCCCGAAACGGCCAGGCAACTATGTCCTGCGGGGTCTCCGTAGGGATTGCCGTTAGGTCCCGTGGCACCGGTTTCGGAAATACCCCACGTGGCCTCGAAGCGCCGAGCGGACGTCTGGGCCAGCAAAAGCGCATAGGGCTCGCTGGCCGATCTGACGCCGGTCACGGCCGGGTTGGGCAAGTCCATCAGCAATTGTCGGGCGCGACGGGTATAGACAACCGCTCCACCTAGATAATAGGCCGATGCGCCCGGTACGGCCAGGAGCGCCGCTGAGATGAGTCCGCCGGTTGACGATTCTGCCACGGCGACGGTTTCACCGCGGACCTTCAAAAGATTGCCGACCTGCAGGCCTAGCGCGAGTAGTTCTTCGTCCATGATTGACCTTATTAGTTATCCGGGGGGCCAATCATACGTTTTGCTGGCGGCATGGGTCATTCACAGGTCTTCACGGCTTCTTCCACACTAAACCAAGCAGTGCGTCGCCATTGCGAAAGGCCACACGCTCGGCAAGCTCCTTCGGCAGCGCGGCCCACCAGCCTCTCGAGTAGTTGGCATGATCGCCAATATAGAGCAAGCGCTCCGGGGTGAAAGTATCCGTGCCCACCATGAAGCGATCTGGGAAGCGTTGAATCAGCTCAAGCCACTGCCGATGGACTTGGCCGCCGCTACCCATGTCCGTGCGGTAGGCCAGGTCGCTCCACAGATTCTTGTTCTTCCCGAGCATCTCGCAAGCATCGTGGGCGTAATGAATATGGGCGTCGAAGATCGGCAAGCGAGCGTCCACAACAGCATCCTTGGACCTAGGGCTGGGTTCGTCTGCCGCGAATACAGGCAGAGCGAAGCCGACGATGCTCAACATTGCAGCGCAAGCTACCTTGACGGGTTCACGCGTTCGCATATATTGCCCTTCCCGAATAAAGCCGCAGCGCGCGGATCAAGCGAGCACTATTTTGGAACACGTAGCAAGCCATTGTTACCCCAAGCACTGCGCTTAGTCCTATATTCAAGCATTCTAAGATTCCAGCAATGCTCGGAATGTACCGCTAGAAGAGAGAGACAGCGTGGCGAAACTCATTCATACCATGATTCGAGTGCTTGACTTGGCACGCTCCATCTCATTTTACTCGCGCGCCTTTGGCTTGCATGAATCCCATCGCCTTGATTTCCCTGATTTCATGCTGGTCTATCTGCGTGGCGCAGAGACCGATGCCGAGATCGAACTTACCGTGAACAAGGGCCGCACCGAACCGTATGCCCATGGCGACGGCTACGGGCATCTTGGTTTTGCCGTGGCCGATATTACCGGTACTTGGGGTCGTTTCGAGACCTTCGGCTTTGCGCCGACGCCCATCAAGGAGTTTCGTCAAGGCGAGGTTCTGTCTGCGCGTTTTTTCTTTGTTGTTGATCCTGATGGTTACAAAATCGAAGTGCTCGAACGTAACGGGCACTATCAATAGTTCTCTCACACGTAAAAGATGGAAGGTAGGCATGAAAACTATTTTGCTCAAGTCTGAATCGGAGTCACTGGTGGCTGGCACACCGATTTTCGTGAAATCGGATGCGCCGCTGGCACGACGCGAATTTCTGAAGGGGACGGCGATCCTGACGGGAGTCATCGCACAGGGCACGACCTTGTCGATGTTGACTCCTTCGCTGACCTGGGCGGCCGAACTTTCGGTTCTCAACGAAGCGGAAGGAAAGTTCTTGCTGCGCCTCACACAAGTTATTTTTCCCCATAAGAAGATGCCCGACGCGATCAACGCCATTGCTGTGAAGGATTTGGATGGCGCCGCCAAAGACGCAGCCACCGCGAAGGATATGCGCGACGGCATTGGCGCACTCAACAAGGCCGTGGATGGTGGCGATTGGATGAAGGCCTCGCCAGCCGAACAACTCGCTGCCGTCAAAGCCAATACCGCCTTGCCTCTTTTTCAGAAAGTGCGCGGCCAGTGCGTAACGTCACTCTATGACAACCAACTGGCCTATGCTCACTTTGGTTATGAGGGCGAAGCCTTCAACAAAGGGGGCTACATTACCCGCGGCTTTAACGACCTGAAGTGGTTGCCTGACCCACCGCTTGCAGCGAGTCCCGCAGCCTACATGTAATTGAGCGAACGAGATAAAAACGAGTCAACAACGAGGAGAATTGGGAATGGCAACTTTTAGTTTAAATGACGACTCTGTCGTGGTGATCATCGGTAGTGGCGCGGGTGGTGGCACCTTGGCCAATGAGCTTTGTCAAAAAGGTGTCAAGGTGGTGAATCTTGAGGCCGGTAAGCGTGAATCGCCTGCGTCCTTTCTAAATGACGAATGGAAGTCTTTCGGTCAATTGGCGTGGACCGATCCGCGCACGACATCGGGCAATTGGAGGGTAGCGAAGGATTTCTCTGGGCTACCGGCCTGGATTTGTAAAACTGTCGGTGGTACAACGACTCATTGGGCGGGCGCTTCCCTACGCCTGCAGGCGCATGAGTTCAAGGCTAAATCCACTTACGGCGAACTCCAAGGCGCAAGTCTGCTCGATTGGCCCTTAACCCTTAAAGAACTCGAACCCTGGTATGCCAAGGCGGAGGACAAAATGGGCGTGACTCGGACCAACGGTATTCCTGGCTTGCCCGGTAACAATAATTTCAAGATCATGCATGCCGGCGCGAAGAAGCTGGGTTACAAGGAAGTGCATACGGGACGCATGGCGATCAACAGTCGTCCGAGACATGGGCGTGGCCGCTGCATGCAGTTGGGTTTCTGCTTCCAGGGCTGTAAATCGGGTGCAAAATGGTCAACGCTCTACACGGAAATCCCAGCGGCCGAGGCGACAGGCAAGTACGAGCTGCGCACCGAATGTCACGTCTCGCGTATTGAACATGACGACTCGGGCAAGGTGACCGGGGTCGTTTACTTTGATGGCGCGGGCAAAGAACAACGACAAAAAGCAAGGGTCGTTTGTGTGGCTGGAAATTCTATTGAGACACCACGCCTCTTGTTGCTCTCGGAGTCTTCGCGCTATAAAAATGGTCTGGCGAATAGCTCCGACCAGGTGGGTCGCAATTATATGCGTCATGTAACCGGATCGGTGTATGCGATTTTTGATAAACCTGTTCATTTCTACCGTGGCACCACGATGGCCGGCATTATTTCGGACGAATCTAAACACAACACCCAACGCGGCTTTGTGGGGGGGTACGAAATGGAAACCTTAGCGCTAGGCCTACCCTTCATGGCGGCTTTCTTGAATCCTGGCGACTGGGGTGATGAGTTTTCCGAATACATGGACAACTACGCCAATCTCGCAGGCATGTGGATTGTGGGCGAGGATATGCCGCGCTCTCAGAATCGCATCACCTTAAACAAGACAGTGAAGGACAAATGGGGCCTGAATGCGCCTAATGTTCACTTCGATGATCATGACAATGACAACGCGATGCGTAACCATGCCTTCAAGCAGGGCCAGGCGGTGTATGCGGCCGCTGGGGCTTTGAAATCGTTCCGTACACCGCCCTATCCCTCAACCCATAATATGGGCACCTGTCGAATGAGTACCAAGGCAAGTGAGGGCGTGTGCAACAAATTCGGCCAGACCCATGACATCAAGAATTTGTTCATTTCGGATGGTAGCCAATTTACAACGGGGGGCGCAGAGAATCCAACGCTCACGATTGTGACTTTAGCTATTCGGCAAGCCGATTTCATTGCCAAGCAGATGAAGCAGCGTACGATCTAAGTGTCTGGTAGGGTGCAAGCAGCAATGTTTGTTGCTTGCAGTCTGACGAGGAGGGCCCTATGTGTCAGGTCTATGCGATGACCGATCCGATTCTCTATGAATCGCGTTCGCGTTCAATCCGAATTCACGGTGCGATCACCGGCATTCGTTTAGAGAACCTGTTCTGGCAGCTACTGTCAAGCATGGCGGAGTCCGAGGCAATGACAACCAATCAATTGATTGTCAAACTGCATGAGGAGGTGAGTCGGCATCGAGGCGAGGTGACCAATTTCACTTCGTTTCTTCGGGTCACCTGTCTGCGCTATCAAGCCTTGTTGGCCGACTCCAAAGTATTGATCGAAGTGGCGTCGGCATCGCAAGAGCAAGAGTCCGATCAGGCGATGGTATTTCCACTTGAGGCAGTTTCGCCACGCGATAGCCCCAAGCTTGTGCAAAGTGGCGCGGCGCAGCGTTCTTGAATTTGAGGCATCAACACGCGTGCCGTGTTGAGTCTTAGGGATCGAGTCTCCACTTGGGGCGGTGTCATTAGAGCGCCGCCCATTTTTCCACCGCGGCTATCCCTAGTCCAAAGGCCACTGATTCGAAGCGCTCACCTTCGACGGATTGAGCATTGGGGACCACTTGAGCAATACTAGCGCGCAGGACGCTCAATCCGGTCGAGCCACCGGTGAAAAATAGCGAGGTGATTTGCTCTGGCTTCAAGCCCGCCTGGGTGATGGTGAACTGCGCCGCTTGGGCGATAGCCTTTAACTCGGTGTGGATGGCTTCGCCGACATCCTTACTTGAAACGTCCTTGATGAGCTCTTTTTCAACATCATCCAAACGCATCAAGAATTGCCCTTGGTCGGACGCATGGATTTTCGCCAACTCGGCCTGGGCCAGTAATTGATGCCCCAGTCGGTCTTCAAGCACTTTAGTTAGCCGCGTAAAGAAGAGCTTGCTACCGTACATATCACGATGGGTGAAGAGAGCCGATTTACTCTTTTGTGAGTAGAGCGCGTTGACCATGTGCCAGGTCGCCAGTTCACGGTAAATGCTGCTCGGCACGGCACGCCCGTTGGGGTTGCTCGCACCGAAGCCAAAAAGGGGCATGATACTGGTCAGGGACACGCGCCGATCAAAATCAGTGCCGGCCACATGCACGCCGTGGTTGGCCAAGATGCGGCTACCCTCGTGGTTGATATGAATGATCGAAAAATCGGAGGTGCCACCGCCAATATCAGCCACCAGCGCAATTTGTTCGGTCACGGGCCTTTCGTCACTGTGGCTCGCAAAAGCCAGGGCCGCCGCAACGGGTTCGTATTCGAAGGCGACAGATTTGAAGCCCGCCAAGAGTGCAGCCTCCTCTAATGAGTTTTGAGCCTCTTGATCTTTGGCCGGGTCATCGTCTACAAAAAAGGCCGGGCGTCCGATCAACGCATGGGCCAATGTTTTGCCCGTCGCGCGCTCGGCGCGAAACTTAATACGAGATAAAAAATCCGCAATGATCTCGGTGTAACTCATGACCAGACCCGGGCCCAGTTCCGTCGTGGAACCCATCAGGGAGGAGCCGAGCACGCTCTTGATGGAGCGTAACAAGCGACCTTCATCAAAGGCCATATAGGCGGCAATTGCGGCACGACCGATTTTGACCTCTTCGCCTGGCTCTGCCGGGTAGAACAAGGCGGTAGGCAGGTTTTGGGCCTCACCCTCGAGCGCAATCAGGGTGGGGTAGTTATCGATACACACGGCGAGGGACGAATTGGAGGTGCCAAAGTCAATCGCGCAGAAATCTTCTTGGGGGGAGGGTGTTTTGCTCATGAGGGCCGTGATTATTCACTAAAACCGCGGTCCATGGGGTTTGGGCTGGGCTTGAACCGTTTTTGGACTAGGGTGTAAGCTCTAAACCATGGGTTCTTTAAAGAATATTTGGGTGATTTCCCGTCGTCTTGACACCTGGGTGGCGGGCTTGGCGTGTCTTCTGGCGCTCGGACATAGCGGGTCTTCAACGGCACAGGACTATGCCCGTGAACAACGCTGGGCTGAAGAAATCACCCCCAGCCTGGTGGTCGGTGAAGCGGTTCAAATCATGGCGAGCAGCGGAAGATCTTTTCTCGGACTGTTCGCCAAGGCCGAACGCCCTGGGAAGGCCCTACTCCTTTTGCACAATGTTGGCACCCATCCCGACTTTGGCGTCATTGGCCAACTGCGGTCGCTGCTGTTTGACCTGGGCTACACCACGCTTTCGATTCAGCTACCTGTGCAGGCTCGGGATGCCAAGCTGGAGGACTATTACCCTAAAGTGTTTGGCGACGCCAAGGATCGCATCGGGCGATCCCTTCAATGGTTGAAAGCGGCAGGGTTCGATAAACCGGTGCTGGTCTCGCACGCCATGGGCTCCTGGATGGCCAATGAATACCTGGATGAGCGCCATGCTCAGGGGGAAGTGTCGGCTTGGGTGTGTATGTCCCTGACCGGCGGGTACTCTTGGACCACAAGAGCTTACGGCTTCCCGATTCTCGATGTTTATGCCGAAAACGACATCGCACCAACTTTGAAAAGTAATGGCCGAAGGAAGTTGGCACTAATACAAAGCGGATCTCGCCAGTGGATGGTGCCTGGGGCAGGGGCTGAATATGGGGCGAAGGAGCGATGGTTGGCAGAGGAGATTCGCCGATTCTTGGGGAGTTAAGACCTTGTAAGGGGTCGATCAACTTTTTGCTGAATGGCGCCGCCCGTCAAGTTGATGGGGATGAACAACACTAGCCGCAAGTTCAGAATTAATGCATAATGGTTCCCATGAATACCTTCCTCAACCGACGCCGATTTCCTTCACAGGAGCGTTGCGCGCGTTGAAAGCAGGTGTTTGAGCACCAAAATTTGAAAAAACAATTTTCAAATTTACAATCAAGCCGCGCCACTCGCGGCTTTTTTTACGCTTGCCTTTTCTGGAGCCTCCAATGAACGCTATAGATCTACCCACCTCCACGCTGATGAACATCACGTCGCGTCCGAACCTCGTCTTTATGGAGGGGTCGGGCTCTTGGCTGGTGGATAACCATGGCAAGAAGTATCTCGACTTTGTTCAAGGCTGGGCGGTCAATGCTCTCGGCCATTCACCCAAAATTATCAGTGACGCACTGAGCGCCCAGGCCACGAAGTTGATTTCGCCGTCGCCAGCGTTCTACAACGAGCCGATGCTGCGCCTGTCGAATGACCTGGTGATGAAGAGCTGCTTTCAGCAAGTTTTTTTTACCAATAGCGGTGCCGAGGCCAACGAAGGTGCGATCAAGCTGGCGCGAAAATGGGGTCAAAAGCATAAGGCGGGCGCCTACGAAATCATCACCACCGTGGGCGGGTTTCATGGCCGTACCTTGGCGACCATGTCGGCCTCGGGCAAGCCTGGCTGGGATGTCATGTTTGCACCTCAGGTACCTGGTTTCCCGAAGGCCGAATTCAACAACTTGGCCTCCGTTGAAGCGCTCATCACCGACAAGACGGTGGGCCTGATGCTCGAACCCGTACAAGGCGAAGGCGGGGTCAATTGCGCTACCCCCGAGTTCATGAAGGGGCTGCGCGCACTGGCCGACAAACATCATCTGCTCCTGATTTGCGATGAGGTGCAAACCGGCATGGGCCGCTTGGGCACTTTATTTGGGTACCAACATTTTGAGGTGGAACCTGACATCATGACCCTGGGCAAGGGTATTGGCGGTGGCGTGCCTTTAGGCGCCTTGCTGGCCAAAAGTCATGCCTGCGTGTTTGAGCATGGTGATCAAGGCGGCACCTATAACGGGAATCCCTTGATGTGTGCGGTGGGTGCTGCCGTACTCGCTGAAATCAGCAAACCCGAATTTTTGGCCAATGTGCGCGCGATGGGCCAATACTTGAGCGAGTCGCTCACCGCTTTGTCGGCTGAGCTGGGTCTGGGAGCGGAGCGCGGTATAGGCTTGCTTCGTGCGCTCGATCTCAAGCAGGAAATTGGTGCCATAGTGGTGGAGTTGGCTCGGGACTCGATCGATATCGGCGGAGGAATGGGCGTATTGTTGAATTCACCTCGCCCGGCCTTGTTGAGATTTATGCCAGCCCTGAATGTGAGTAAAGCCGAGATTGATCAAATGATTGTGGGCGCGCGCTTGGCGATTCGTGCAGCCCGTTGAGAGCTTGTAAGCAAGTGCATGCCTTCAACTAAAGAGAAGCCTTAAGCGGCTTCACCCCTAAGATTTCGGTGTTGCCGCTCTGAAGCTTGACGTTCCAGACGGTTGGCTCCAAAATGGCTCTTTGAAGCTATTTTGGAGGTAGGATGTCGAATTTGTCGATTAAGGACGTGCCGGAACCTTGGGCGGAAGCCTTGCGTCAGCGAGCGGCCCGCCATCACCGTTCCTTGCAAGGTGAGCTTCTTGCCATGGTTGAGGCAGTGGTGCGTGGGGAAGCACAGTCCTCTGTCAGCGGTATACATTTGGCTCCAGGAACCAGTTCAGGAGGCAGCCGAGGCACGAAAACAATCGAGGAAATCGCCGCAGAAATGCGTGCAGCCTTCGCGGATTTGGTAGGGGACGCGCCCCTGGCGGTCGATGTGATTCGGGCGGAAAGGGACGCCCGATGAGCAGCGATGCGCCCGTGCTTTACCTTGCCGAACCCCCGCCGCAATTTCTAGTTCGGCCCCCTGTCGTCATTGATTGCAGTGTGTTCGCCGCGTTTGTGTTTAAGGAGACCGGTGCGTCCGAAGCACTGGCTCGAATGCTTGGCAAGTCTTTGCATGCGCCTTTTCTCTTGGAGGTCGAAATGGTCAGCGTCGCTGTGAAAAAACATCTAAGCGGCTTTGATGATTTGGCAAAGACGGGCGTCCAGCAGTTTGAGTCAGCCGATATTCAGTTCCATGCGATCAGCCCATCGAGTGTGCATGAGCTTGCCGTTCGCTATCAGCTCACGGCCTACGATGCCGCCTATCTTTGGCTAGCCACCCAACTAAAATGCCCACTACTGACCTTCGATGAACGATTAGGGAAAGCCGCTAAAACCCATCTAGCCCTTTTGCCTTGAATCAATCAAATGATCTTGGCTAAAAACAAACTGGCTGGCCGACGCTCTATTTTTTAAGGACTGGCTCTGCCCGATCCAACTAGGCGGCGAGCAAATCCAACTAATATTTTTGACGGAACGAGCCGCAGCTTTCTTCGCTAACTGCAGCACCCGGCACCATGAATTAGCCGCGACCAATATAGGGCATTTTAGTCGCCATGATGGTGATGTGAAAAATATTGCTCTCAAGTGGGAGGCTGGCCATTTGCAGGACCGCTTGCCCGACATGCTCGACATCCATGATCGGCTCAATACGCATCGTGCCGTCCGGCTGCAGAACACCTTTTTTCATACGCTCGGTCATCTCCGTGCCAGCGTTACCAATATCGATTTGACCGACCGAGATGTTGTAGGCGCGTCCATCCAGGGCCGACGCCTTGGTGAGGCCGGATATGGCGTGCTTGGTCGAGGTGTAGGGCGAGGAGAACGGGCGTGGAGCGTCCGCCGAAATCGAGCCATTGTTGATAATGCGACCCCCCATTGGATCTTGCGCCTTCATCATCTTAAAGGCTTCCTGAGTACACAGGAATGCACCGGTGAGATTGGCATTCACGGCCCCCATCCACTGCTCAAAGGTGATGTCCTCCAAAGGCACAGGTGGTGTGCCACTCCCGGCATTGTTAAACAGCACGTCGAGGCGACCATAGGTTTGCTTGGTCACGGCGAAAAGATTCTTGACGGAGTCCGGCTGACCCACATCGGTCGATACAGTAATCGCATTCTTGGACAAATCACCGAGTCGGCCTAGCGCCTCACGGAGTGCTTCTTGACGGCGACCGGCCATCACGACATTAAAGCCCGTACTTAAGAGCGCCTTGGTGGCGGCAAAACCGATGCCCGTGGCGGCACCGGTCACGATGGCAACTTTGCCTTGATTGGAAGTAGAGCTCATGCTGATCCTTTGACGTAAGCCCTCTATTTTGTCATGGCTTTTCAGGGCGCGTGTTGTGGCGTTGCGCTTTTGCGCGCAGCTTCGCCATGTTTCTGCCAAGGGGCCGCTAAAGGGCCGTTGGGTGTTGAGCGGCACTCAGTATTTGTGAGCCCTGCCAGTTCGCACCGGGCTTGAGGCTGATCGCCTGATCAATGCACGCGGCCTCAATACACAGCATTTCGCGGTAGCCATCGCTCGGCATGTCCGACAGTTGCGCGCACAAGGCAGCGCCTGGATTCCAGACCACCGTCTCGGTGAAAGGCATGCTTTGCTCGACCAATAGCGATGCTGCTGGCGTGCGCAAGCGGACGAAGGCGGGAGCCGCCTGATACACGCGATCCGTCTCCCCCGAAAAGAACAAGTCTTCGAGGACTTGCGGCTGCGCAATCTCGGGCGCCTTTAGATCTTTCACCGCATCCCAGTAGCGAACCCCTTGCAAGCCTTGCACATAGGCTTGAGCAATATCAGGCACTCGCAAATAGGTGTGCAAGGCGAAGGCAAAGGACCATTCTTCGCAGTCTCGATTGCTGACCGAAAAGGTGATGGCAAGGCGATCCTTTTCAAGACACACGTGCACAACCGCTTCGAACTTGTGGGGCCAAAGCCCTTGCATCTCGCGGCTAAGCGCGCTGTGAGTAAGACCCAAGGCAACATTTGAGCACGGTCGACCCAGGTTCGTGGTGCCTGCCCGGCCAACGACAGCCACCTGGCTTGGCTCAAGCACTGACCAAGCCAGCGATCGCGCAAAGCCGTGTTTGGGCAGCAGGTGCTCGCCGAGTTTTCTCTGATTGAACTGAGGAAAGCAAACAGGGACACCGCCTCGAATTGCGCTCTGTCCGTCAAAGACCGCCTGTGGGCTCAAGTAAAGACGCTCGAGCGCATCACAGGTTCGCCAAGAAAGCACTTGGGCGCCGTGCAAGGACACGAGAGCGCGATCACCGCTGGGCAATTGCAGCTCGACACAGGGCTGATCCCGGAAATTGATGGGTTTGGCTAGATGGTGCATTGATATAAACTTGCAAGGTATGGCCTAGGGTCTTGTTAGCTTACACTTGAACGATGGATACTGAAATGCACCCTAATAGTTCACTCGACTCGGTGATTGAAACCCTAAGCAATGGACTGCTTTTGCGTTTGAACCGGCCGGCCAAACTGAATGCCATCACCCAGTCGATGTTGCTCAGTTTGGGAGCTTGTCTCGATCAGCTTGAAAAGGCTGAAAAGGACGATGGGCGCCCAAAGATTCTGATCATCACCGGGGTGGGCCCGAAGGCGTTTTGCGCTGGGACTGATCTGGCTGAGACTGCGACCATGTCTATGGCCGAACGCGAAACCAAAACGGTGATGGCGCGTGACCTATTGGTAAGACTGTCGCGCTCCAAGGTGATCAGTGTGGCCGCCGTTAACGGGCTGGCGTTCGGCGGGGGCATGGAATTGGCGATGGCCTGTACTTTCCGCGTGGCGGCGGACCATGCTACTTTTTCACTGCCGGAAATCAAGCTCGGTCTTTTACCCGCTTATGGCGGCACACAGTTCTTGCCCCCCTTGGTTGGCAAAGCCAGAGCGTTGGAAATCATGTTGACCGGAAAGGTCTTGGCGGCCAGTGAGGCACGAGAGGTGGGGCTAGTCCATCGCCTGGCGCGCGCGCAATCTTTGCTTGAGGACTCCTTAGCCATGGCTGCTGAGGTCACCCGTTTCAGTCCTCTGGCAATCCATGCGATCCGCGCCTGTGTCGCGGCGGCAGGCGAAGAAGTGAGTGACGCCGGGTTGAGCGTAGAAGATCGGGCGGTTCGTAAGGTGTTCGCCAGTGGCGACGCCCAAGAAGGCATTGCGGCCTTTCTCGAAAAGCGGCCTGCCATGTTTCGCGCCAATGAGCGATAATTTCCCGGATGAAGATTCGTAAAATTGCAGGGGCTCTCGGGGCCGAGTTAGCTGGCATTCAATTGTCGCAAGGGCTTTCGATCTCCGAAGCTCAGGCCATTCGACAAGCTTTGCTCGATCATCAGGTCATTTTTCTTCGCGATCAAGATCTCTCATCGGCACAGTTCCTGGCCTTTGCGCAAAGCATGGGTGAGCCGGTTGAGTATCCCTTCGTGAAGGGTCTGGAAGGCTTTCCTCAAATTATCGAGGTGAAAAAGCTTGAGCACGAAAGGATGAACTTTGGCGGCATCTGGCATTCGGATACCACCTATCTCGAGGTGCCGCCTATGGGCTCGATGCTGCTCGCACGTGAGGTTCCTCCCTTTGGGGGCGACACCCTGTTTGCCAATCAGTGCCTGGCCTATGAGTCGCTCTCCGAGACCATGAAGAGTTTGTTGGCGGGTCTGAAGGGAATCAGTAGTTCCGCCAAGGCGGATGTGTCGAAAACCCGAGAAGATCGTATTAAATCGGATGGCAAGGAAGCGCTTCAGGACGGCGCGAAAGACGCTACGCCAAAACAGTATCAGGCGGCGCATCCGATGATTCGCACTCATCCCGAAACGGGTCGTAAAGCCTTGTACGTGAATGTGGCTCACACGGCGGGCATCGAAGGCTTGAGCGATGAAGAAAGTGCGGCGATCTTAAACTTCTTGTTTGCCCATCAAGTCAAGGCCGAATTCACCTGCCGCTTTGCTTGGGAGCCCAAGGCCATCGCCTTCTGGGACAATCGCTGCGCACTTCATAACCCCATCAATGATTACCATGGCTTTCGCCGCGTCATGCACCGAATTACCCTTAAGGGCACCCAGCCCGTTTAGGAAAGAAAAAGGTATGAGTGCTGACAGCGATGATCACGACGCATTGAATGCAAGCCAATGAGCGAGGCGCGACCCGACCTCAAGCTGAGGGGCCAACGCTTCAAGCCGCTCGATTGGGGCACCATGAATCCCGCCCAAGTGCGTATGGTGGAGAGCGTTTTGACGGGCAAGCGCGGCTCCATGCAAGGCCCCTACAATGTTTTGTTGCGTAGTCCTGAGCTGGGTGATCTTGCCCAAAAGTTCGGTGCCCACACCCGCTATCATTCATCCTTGCCGCTGGCCCTCAATGAGTTGGCGATTCTCATTGTGGCGCGCACCTGGACGAGCCAGTTCGTGTGGTGGGCGCATCGCAGCATCGCCCTTGAAGCGGGCCTGGATCGGGGTATGGTTGAAGATATCGCGGCAGGACGCGCACCTCAGGGTCTTGCCAAGTTATCCGGCGAAGTGGCTGCTGTTTACCGGTTTTGTCATGAGTTGCAAACCAATCGCAAGGTGTCTGATGCCGTGTTCGCGGAGCTGGTCAAGCACTACGGCGAGGCCGGTGTCGTAGATTTGATGGGGACCATGAGCTACTACACCTTGGTGAGCATGGCGCTGAATGTCGATCAATATCCCCTGCCCGAGGGCGTAGTGGCCGAGCTGCAACCTCTTTAACCACGTAACTTAGGTGAGCGCAATTATTTTTTCTTCTTGAGCTGACGCTCAGCCTCGATCACCTCGCCGATCGCTTGCCAGTGCAGGTACTCCTGCGGAGTTTCCAGAGTAATCCGCCCAAACACGGCCGAGCGAAAGTCAAGCAGCACGGCTTCGGCCACTTTCTGCGAGTTGATACGATCACCTTTCAGCAAGGCGCCGCGTTTGCGACCAATCGCCACCAGCAACTCGGAGTCAATCAGATTAGCCACCCCTTCAATCTTGTAGCGCTGCTCAATCAAACTGGGGTAGTTAAGTTTCAGATAAGCTAGAAGCTCGAACGAGACTTCCTCTTCATTGAAGGCATTGCGCCCGATCGCACCACTGGCTGCCAAGTTAAAGCCGCTTTCCACCGCAATAATTTTGGGCCAGAGCATGCCAGGCGTATCGAACAAGATAAATTCTTTGCTCAGGTCGATGCGCTGCTCCAACTTGGTGATGCCCGCTTCATCACCGGTTTTGGCGATGCGCTTGCCCGACAGGGTATTAATCAAAGTAGATTTGCCTACGTTAGGAATACCGCAGATCAATACGCGCATGGGTTTAAGCGCCGTACCGCGATTCGGGGCGAGCAAACGACATTCGGCCAACAGCCTTTGACTGGGTGCAATCACGGAGGCATCCAGGCCCAGGGCACGAGTGCCCGGCTGGCCGTTGTAGTGCTCTAGCCAAAGCGCCGTTCGGGTGGGGTCTGCCAAATCTTGCTTATTGAGTACCTTGAGTTTGGGCTTCGTTCCGGTCAGCTCGGCCAACATGGGGTTGGTGCTGGAGCCAGGAAGGCGGGCGTCCAGCAGCTCGATCACCACGTCTATGGTTTTCATGCGCTCGGTGATGGCCTTCTTGGTCAAATGCATGTGACCGGGGAACCATTGAATCGCCATAACTTGTTTAAACTCGGTTTTGTAGAGAGTCAGGTTATACCTGAAGGGCCAAAAATGGCCGCTTTGATCGCTAGATCTGCCTGATTACGGGGTTTTTGGCCCCCTCCTTACACCCGCTTACATATCTTGCAGGTTTTAGGTCTGCGCTTTGACGTCCTCAGCCGTCTATGCAGTACACCCCCAAAACATAGGAGATGATGATGGGCAACAAACTGATTAATACCGTCCAAGCGAGCGCCTTAGTAGCGGTCGCTTCCCTTGGCATGATTCAAAGTGCCCAGGCTGGCGGCAACGCTGTGATTGGCGCCGTCATCGGCGCAGGCGCTGGAACCATGATCGGCGGTGAAATTGCTGGGCGCCAAGGCGCCATCATTGGTGCCGCTGTGGGTGCCGCGCTCGGCACCGTGGTGGCAACGGAGCGACACCACGGCCAAGCCGTCTATCGGCAACCTGCCCCGGTTTATCAGGCGCCTGTCGTCTATCCTGTCGCGCCGGTTTATCAGGCGCCGGTTGTGTATCCGTCGCCGCCGGTTTATCAATCGCCGCCGGT
>JAYUOT010000118.1:0-6776 GCA_043760705.1 Betaproteobacteria bacterium | reverse complement strand
CCAGCAAGAGCTGATTGACCTCATTGGCGCGCTCTTGCTGTATCCAATGGCCTGCCCCCTCAAGAATATGAGTGCCGCGAATACCAGGTAGCGACTTGGGAAACATTTCAATCTGCGCTTTAGAGGCTGGAAACTTCAGCACGCTGTCGCGGCTCCCCGCAATAAACATCGACGCTTGCCGAATCGCTTGGCTCTGCCATGCCGAAGTCAGGCGCCAATTGCGCGTCAGGTTGCGGTACCAATTCAGCCCTCCGCGAAAACCCGTGCGGGTGAATTCGCCCGTGAACCAGTCGAGGTCTTTCTCGGTCAGCCAGGCTGGTAGTTTGGCCGGAGCCATTTTGTTGTCCAGAAAGCCGCCACTCGGCGGCAGAATGGAAAAACTTTTCTCAGGATCAGGCTGGTCTCCGCTGGAATTGAAATAGACCAGGCTGAGTGCCAGGCGGACATCTCGCTCGAATTCCGCCTCTGCCACACCGGGCTCCTGGAAGTACTGCATGTAAAAGCGCGTGATACCTTGCTTCTCTAGCGATGAGAGTAAATCGATCTTGCCCCGCAGGGCCCAAGGTACACTCATCCCCACCACAGCCCGGAACAAGTCGGAGCGGAGCAGGGCGCAGTGCCAGGCAACCGGTGCTCCCCAGTCATGGCCGACCACGACAACGTCTTTGACCTCAAGTTCGCGCAGCAGCGACACCATGTCCCCCACCAGATCAAGAATCGTGTAGTGATCAATCTGCTCAGGCGCATCAGTCCCACCATAGCCGCGCATGTCGGGTGCAATACAACGATAACCGGCCGCCGCCAAGGCCAGCATTTGATGACGCCAGGAGTACCAGCTCTCCGGCCAGCCGTGGCAGAACAACACGGCGGGGCCGACGCCGCATTCCGCATAACGTTGAGTGATGCCGTTGGCCAGCACGGTTTTGAGGGTGATGCCGTCTACCGGGGAATTTGTCATGGTTCGCGTTCTTCAGGATTGATATTGAATGCCCGGTCAAGCAGGGCGGTGGTGTTCCTGGGTCCTGGGAGATTGTGTCATGTTTGCGGGTGTCGCAAGAGCGATGGGTCGGCCGCAAGCAATCTTCGCGTTTTTATTGTAAGGTTCCGTTGCCATGAATGTATCGCGATCTGCCCTCTATGAGTCGGCAAACCGCTGAAATTCCAACGATGATTTAAAGGATTGCGTGATGGATCGCCTCAAGAACAAAGTTTGTATCATTACTGGCGCCACGAGTGGTATCGGTAAGCGGAGCGCTGAAATTTTTGCCCAGGAAGGCGCTCTCTTGGTCATTGCCGGGCGACGTAAGGTGGAGGGTGTCGCCGTTGCCGCGTCTATTGGGAGTCAGTGTGACTTCGTTCAAACGGACGTGACCAGCGAAGCCCAGATGCAGGCCTTGATCCACTTTACGATGAAGCGCCACGGACGTATCGATTGCCTTTTCAACAATGCGGGCGGACCTGCTCCTGTCGGGGGTATTGAAACCATTCCCGTTGAGGGCTTCGATGCGGCGATGGCGGTGCTGCTGCGCTCTGTCGTTATTGGCATGAAGCTGGTCGCGCCTATCATGATCAAGCAAGGCTCGGGAAGCATTATTAATAACGGATCCATCGCGGGGACGCGTGCCGGGTATTCATCCTCGCTGATTTATTCTGCGGCCAAAGCGGCTGTGGTGCATCTAAGTAAATGTGTGGCCATGCAGCTCGGGGAGAAGAATGTGCGGGTCAATTCAGTGTCGCCTGGCGGCATTGCCACCGGGATTTTTGGTAAGGCACTGGGGCTATCGGTGGCGGAAGCTGAGAAAACAGCAGCAGCCTTGGCCATCGGACTGGCTAAAATGCAACCGATCCCGCGTGCCGGGCTTCCTGATGACATTGCGAACGCGGCACTTTTCCTTGCCAGTGATGAATCAAGCTTTGTCAATGGCTTAGATATGGTCGTGGACGGTGGCGTGACTGGAGGGCGTCAGTGGACGCCACAACAAGAGGCTTTGAACGGCATGCGCCGGTCCTTTGGTATCGAGGTTTGACGGGTCGCGTTAGCCTTTCTTCGCGGCGCGAAAGCGCTCGTACATTTTCTGCATGCCGCCTAGCCAGCGATCATAATTGTTAGTCTTCATGCGTGCATATTCGAGCACTTGCGGATGGGGCAGGATCAAAAAGCTTTCTTCTCCCATGACTCGAATAATGTCTTCAGCGACCTGTTCGGCCGATAAGATTCCGTCTTCTCCAGCAGAGCCTCCGTCCCCAGGCACCATGCCCGTACGCACCGCCTGCGGGCACAGGCACGATACCTTCACCCCACGACGGCCGTAAGCGATGGAAAGCCATTCGGCGAAGGCCACTGCAGCGTGTTTGGTGACGGCGTAGGGCGCAGATTCCACGATGTTCAAAAGCCCTGCAGCCGAGGCCGTGATCAGGAAGTAACCGCTACCGCGCTCCATCATTTTCGGTACCGTGGCGCGCGCTGCCCAGACATGAGCCATACCATGAATCTTCCAACTGGCGTCCCAGACTGCGTCTTCAAGCTCGAAACCGCCCCAGCCTCCAATGATGCCTGCGTTGGAGAAAAAGACATCCACCTGACCGTAGCGCTTTTCTGCGGCTGCGACCAGCGCCTTGATGTCTTCTTCTTTGCTGACATCACATCGTACGGCTAGCCCTTTGACGGCTTCGGCCACCGGACTCAGCGCATCAGCATTGATGTCAGCGACCACAACGCCTCGCGCCCCACCGGCGGCAAATCGAATGGCAGCGGCTCGGCCGATGCCGCTCGCCCCGCCGGTTACAACCACTACTTTATCTTTGATATCCATGGACTACTCCTGAGGTAAGCACTGATGGCTGGTGTGGCGAGTTGAAGTTCTCAAGGTTTAAATTAACTTAAGAAGTCTTGCAGCTCTTTCAACACGGCGCGGAATTGAATCTCGATAGGACTGCAAATCGATGGCCTCGTCTTGCGAGCCCTGCTGGCCCCCGAGGTAACGAGCATAGACACCTTCTCCGATACAAGCCAGCCGCCAATGCGCAAAGGCTCGGTAGTAATCAGAGGTTTTCACGTTCACCCCCATCTGCTCGGCATAAAGACCCGCCATGTCGTCTTGGCTGAGGAAACCAGGTAAACGGGTTGTTTCAGAGTCTCCACCTTGTCCTGGCTCGTTGGGGTCATACCAGTAGCCCAGCAGGCCACCAAGATCAGCCATAGGCTCACCCAGCGTGCACAGCTCCCAATCCAATACCCCGGCCACAGTACCCTCCGGGTTCATCATGCAGTTCGAGAGACGATAATCGCCGTGAGCAATGGTGGCCTTGGACGGCGGCGGCAGTTTAGAGGCGAGCGCATCACGGACCCGATCAATCAGCGGAATTTCACGGGTTTTCGACTGCTCCCACTGACCCGACCAACGTTTGAGTTGGCGCTCTATATAACCGTCCCGCTTCGCAAGTGTGCCCAGGCCTACCGCATCGATATCAATGCGATGCAATGCGCACAGGGTGTCAATTAATTCTAGGCTCATGCGCCGCCGCACCGGTTCGGACAGGCTGCCTCCGATGTCGATATTGCGAACGACGATGCCGTCCAGAAAATGCATCACATAAAAGTCGCGCTCATTCACTGCCGGGTCTTGACACAAGCCGACCATTCGCGGCACGGGTACCGCACTATCCGCCAGGGCAGACATTAAGCGATGTTCACGGGCCATGTCATGGGCGCTGGGCAGTAGCTGGCCAAGCGGAGGGCGTCGAAGTACAAAGCGCCTTCCTGACCCATCGGTGAGCGTGAAGCTCATGTTCGAGCGGCCACCAGCAATCAACTTGAAATCAAGCGGCGCGCTGATGGGTGTGCGCTCACCAAGCCAAGCGGTGACGCGCTCTTGATTTATTCCTGGCAGCGATCTCGTCATTTTATGATGGTCATTTTATTTGGGTAAATCCAGGACGTTGCTTGGGTTTGACTTGAGCAATACTCAATAGGGATTCTACGCAGTCACGCAGTGAGTCGTCGAGCGGGCGAAACCGGATACCGATGAGCGCTTGAATCCGCTCATTGCGGAGATCGCAACCCGCCCAGATGGCGCGTAACTCGGCCTCTCGCGTCTTGACACGATCCGGGAAATTGTCGCTCACTGTGGGTGTTTCATGCCCTAGTTCAGGCAAGAGACGGTTAATGTCGGCGCAGATGTCCTCCACCTGTCGGGTTTCTGTGGACCAGGCGATAAAGCGCTCGCCATTCGTGACCCGGATACTTTCCAGCAGTCCGATGTGGCATTCAGCCGTGTCGCGAACATCCACGGTCATCCACGGACGATAGGCACCGGTCTGTTCGAATTTTCCAAGGAGCATGGATTCAATGTGATGCTGCCAGGGGCCTTTGTCCTTCTGGTGCGCCGATTGAATGGGGCCAACATTATCGCCAGGGCAGCAAGTGATGGCATCCCAGCGGCCGCTGATCGCGGCGGCGTTTTCAAAGGCGCGTTCCGCAAGCACCTTGCCCATGGAATACCCTTGGCCGCGTTCTGGCGAGCGTTTGGGATTGCTCTCATCGGGATAGCGGTCTTCATAAAATACCGGGCGGCGAACAACTTCTTGCATGTCGGATTCAGAAATCACGGCGGCAATACTGGAGGTGACAACAACCCGGTTCACGGTGCCGGAGTTATTCACGCTTTGAATCACGTGATCGCAAACGCCCCTCACATAGTCTTGGTCGTTGTAATCACTGACATGAGAAAGGTGCAGCACACCATGACAGCCCTTGAACACTTCATCAAAACAGCCCGGCACGTCAAGATCGGCGGCATAAAGTTTGAGCCGACCCGAGGCATAGCCGGGCATGGCCTTGAGAAAGGCCGTACGCGCAACATCGTCGATGCTGCGAACGCAGGCGCGGACACGGTAGCCCTTATCAAGCAAGAGCCTTACAACCCAGCCGCCAATAAAACCAGCCGCACCGGTCACAGCGACGGTGCCGCCCTTGGGAACTGGGGACATAGAGGTTCTCCATTTTGAAAGTTACGCCGACATTTACCATTAAGTTTATAACGATGCCTTCGACAAGGCGCAGGCCTGTCCCGCAATCTGTGGCTTTCAAGCATGGCGCAGGGACTTGTTTGTCACAATAGTGAAACACCCTCTGAATGGCGAAACACCCTCTGTACGAAACCGGAGAATACCGCCAGAAAATCCGCCGAAAATCCAGTTTTTCTGCTGAACGTCAAATCGAGAACTTCATGAGCACTATTCACATCGACAAGGCCGCCCTCCGTATGAAGTATCGCGAGGAGCGCGACAAGCGCCTGCGCCCCGAGGGCAATGATCAGTATCTGAAGGTCAAGGGCCATCTTGACCAGTATCTGGAGGACCCCTATCTGCCCGTGAAACAAAGAGAGCCAAAGAAGGATCATGTCAGCTTTGCGTTCATTGGCGGAGGCTTCGGTGGTTTGAGTACGGGTGCACGGCTGGCCGAGGCCGGCATCAACGATGTGCGCATCATCGAGAAGGGTGGTGACTTTGGCGGCACCTGGTACTGGAACCGGTATCCGGGGGCGCAATGTGATACGGCCTCGATGATCTATATGCCGCTGCTCGAAGAGACTGGTTATCGGCCGAGTGAGAAATACGCTCACGCACCAGAGATTCTCGCCCACTGTCAGCGTATCGGTCGTCATTTCAAGCTTTACGATCAAGCTCTGTTTCATACTGAGGTGACTGAGTTGCGTTGGGATGAGGGTGGGTCGCGTTGGCATATTCGTACTCATCGCGGTGATGACTTTACCGCGCAATACATTGGCATAGCCACCGGTCCCTTGCATGTGCCCAAGCTTCCCGGCATTGTCGGCATCGAGTCCTTTAAGGGGCACTCTTTTCATACCAGCCGATGGGACTATGACTACACCGGCGGCGATCCTTCTGGTGGCCTCATGAACAAACTTGCCGATAAGCGCGTGGCGATCATTGGCACCGGGGCAACATCAGTGCAGTGTGTGCCGCACCTGGCCAAGACTTGTAAGGCCTTGTCTGTGTTTCAGCGCACACCTTCGTCGGTCGACGTACGCAACAATATGCCGATTGACCCTGAGTGGTTTTCTGGTATTGCGACTCCTGGTTGGCAGCAGCGATGGCTGGAAAATTTCACTGCCAATCAGGCAGGTGGTCATGCCGAAGTGGACTGGGTCCAGGATGGCTGGACCGATTTGTCACGGCGCATTCGTCAAGAGGTCTTGAAACTACCTCGGGAAGAACGAAGTGTCGCCAATATGCTCGCAGCCTATGAGGATGCCGATTTCCAGAAAATGGAGGAGATTCGAGCGCGCGTGGACGACATCGTTCAGGACAAGTTGGTGGCCGCCAAGCTCAAGGCCTGGTATCGACAACTCTGCAAGCGCCCATGTTTTCACGATACCTTTCTGCAGTCGTTCAACTCTCCGAATGTGCATTTGATTGATACGGACGGTAAGGGTGTTGATCGCATCAACGAAGCCGGACTGGTCGCAGTGGGCAAGCAATATCCGGTGGACTGCATCATTTATGCTTCTGGTTTCGAGGTCGGTACACCCTACAAGCGGCGTGCCGGCTTCGACTTGGTGGGTCGTAAGGGTCGGCGACTTTCCCAGCACTGGGAGCAGGGAATGCGCAGCAAGCACGGCATGCATGTGCACGGTTTTCCGAATGCCTTTTTTGTCCAACCGACTCAGGGCGCGAATTTGATTTCGAATGTGCCACACAATCTGACTGACGCGGCCAAGACCGTCGCCCACATCGTCAAGCACGCCCAGGAC
>JAYUOT010000117.1:0-6804 GCA_043760705.1 Betaproteobacteria bacterium | reverse complement strand
GCCAGAATGTTGGCGGCGTTAAAGCGATGAGTAGCAGCGAGAAAATTACTTGTAATGCCTGCCCGGTGTTGTGTCAGATTTCGTCGGGGCGCAGCGGCGCCTGTGATCGGTATGCCAATGTCGACGGCGTTTTGACGCGAGTCGACCCGATGGTCTTGCTCAAACGGGGTCAGCCCGCCGTAGCTTTTCCACACGACTCGGCGCAGTCCTGGCAAGGGGATTTGGGGGGTACTTTGGTGGTGACGGGAGTCGGCGCGGGCACGACCTATCCCGATTACAAGCCGGCCCCATTTATCGTATCAAGTCAGCATGAGGGCGTGGACACCGTCACAGTGGTGACCGAAGGCATCTTTAGCTATTGCAGCTTCCGAGTCAAGATTGACACCGATCGCTGGCTCGGCCCCGAGCGCGCCATTGTGCGCCATCAAGGCGAGGCGGTCGGACATGTCACGACCCATGAGTATGGATCGCAATTTTTGTCCCTGGGAGGTGTCCATCATCTCACCGCTGGCTCGAAGCGTGAAGGTAAAATCACTTGTGACATGATGATGTCGCTGGGCAATAAGTCGGCGGTTGAGCTCGAAATCGAAGGGGGCGCTCAACTCATTGTGCAGTCTAACCGTGCGCCAATTGTCAACGGCCTGGAGGAACATCGCATGCGGGTTGGATGTGGTTCGGCCACCATCGGTATTTTTGCGCAACAGTGGCACGGTTTGGTGGACGAAGTGGTGGTCGTCGATGACCATATCACCGGTGTCATGAGTGAGCATCAAGCTGGACGTTGCCTCGATTGGAAAGAAACTGGATTACGTCTGAAGGGTAAGCGTTCGACCCCGGGACGATACTTTCAGGTCGCCGAGCCGGGTAGTGGCTGGGGCGGGACGAATATTGTGGACCCGCTCACCATCATTGACCATTGGGATCCTAAAAAAGCCAGCCCAGGCACGACCTTGCTGATGGTTTCCACGACCGGCGACGACGCCGAATTCTTTGTGCTGGACCAGCAACTCATCCCGCAGAAAGCGACCATGCCGGAGGCGGTCCGTAAGGTGGTGGAGCGGATCGGCGAGAACTGTGAGCCAGCGCTGTCGAGCGTGCTGTACGTGGGTGGAGCGGGGGGAAGTTTGCGGGCCGGCGTGACCGAAAATCCAATCTTGCTAACGCGCTCGATCAAGAACCTATTCACAAAGGTCACCTGTGGTGGTGCTCCGACTTACATTTGGCCGGGAGGAGGAATTACGGTGATGGTGGATGTTGCGCTCATGCCCGACAACAGCTTTGGCTACGTCCCCACGCCGGCCATTGTGTCGCCGATAGAGTTCACGATGTGCAGCGATCATTACACCGCTCTAGGTGGACATACGAAGCAAATTCAAAGAATCGAGGATGTGATCGCTCGGTATGCCACCAAGGTTGTCGCTCAGAGCGCATGAGTAGGGGCCCCGCTGTACGCGCTTGTTTGACGCGCGAAGAAAAAATAATAGAGAGTCGTCATCACGGTGTCCGTCGTTGGCATTTTCAACAGGGGCCGATTGACCTGATCATTGGTCTCGATGGAGAGTCTGCGGTACTTGATGCGGCCATTGAGCGAGCCTGGACAAGGTTTGAGACGGTTCTCGAAGAATTGGTTGCGGAGCTGGGTTTTTTGAGAACTCCTGTGCCTACTACTGACCCGTCTTTTTATACTCAGACTATTTGTCGCGAGTCTCTTGGTAGTCAGACTCTTCATGGATCGTCATTGCCGGGGAGCGGACTCTCCGCTCAAAAGATGACCCGCCCAGTCCTCGCACCTGTGCGGGGCGTCATCGCCAAGAGCATGTTTCAATATTGCGCCCCCTACGGCTTAGTGGACGCCAGCTTCGTGACGCCGATGGCGGCCGTGGCTGGTTGCGTTGCGCAAGCAATTCTCGCTGACTTAAAGGCACCCGGCATTGAAAAATCGTGGGTGAATAATGGAGGCGATATTGCCTGGTACGCGCCGCCGCATTCCGGGCCGCGCTTCAAGGTGGGCATTCCCGAACTTTCCGGGGGTGCATCAATCACCCTTTTGCCTGCGGACCAGTGCTGGGGCGTCGCGACCAGCGGCTGGCGAGGAAGAAGTCAAAGTTTTGGCATTGCCGATAGTGTGACGGTGATTGCCGCGACGGCAGGACAAGCCGATGTGGCCGCGACCTTGATCGCAAACCAGGTGTCTTTACGTCACTTGGCAGGCGAACATCCTCAAGTCGTGCAAAAGCCCGCCCATCAAATAAAAGACGATAGCGACCTGGGTGATCGCTTGGTGACGGTGAGCGTAGGGCACTTAAGCGGGGCGGACGTCGCATCGGCTCTCGATTCAGGCGAAACATTTGCGAACCTCCTTCTTTCACGGGGCTGGATACGGGGCGCGGTGTTATGTTTGCAAGCTGAGTTTCGGATTTGCGGCGGTTTTCGCCCGCAAGGCTTGGGGCGGGATCACGGATAACCGGGGAGACAGGGAGATTGGCCCATACGGTGATAAAGTTGCGATGAACAAAGGAGCTGAACTTGGCCGCAATTATTCGAAAACTCATTGTGAGTGTTGAAGAAACCCGAATCGAGATGGGCCAAAATCTGGCTCAGCCGACACGGCGAGCTCTGGCGATCGCCGTGATTACCAACCCCTATGCCGGAGACTACTCAGAGAACCTCGAAGCACTGATTGAGATCGGTGAAGAGCTGGGGGCCTTGCTTGGCCAGAAATGTGTTGAGGCCTTGGGTATTGCGCCGGGCCAAGCCGAGAGCTACGGTAAGGCTGCCGTCGTAGGTGAAGCGGGTGAGCTGGAGCATGCGGCGGCCATTTTGCATCCCAAGCTGGGTGCTCCATTGCGGGTTGCGGTGGAGAAAGGTGCAGCCTTGGTGCCCTCTGCCAAGAAGATGGGGGGTATGGGTACGGCGATTGACGTCCCGCTCGGACACAAGGATGCGGCCTTTGTGCGCAGTCATTTTGACGCTATCGAAGCCAGAGTGAGTGATGCTCCCCGTGCCAAGGAAATTGTCGTCGCGGTGGCCGTGACCGCAAGCGGACGACCGCTGGCTCGCATCGGTGGCCTACAAGCCCATGAGATCAAGGGCGTGGACGGTTTGCGCTGAGTCCGCGTTCCGGTACGCATCTACTTTTACATCGAAAAGGACAAATTCATGGCTGGTGTCGTCATCTCGGAAAAGTCAGGCAAGGTGGTCATCAAGAATATTGGCCTGTTGCTGTCGGGCGATATCGACCAACCCATTCTTGAGGCCGACACGATTGTTGTGAAGGATGGACTGATCAGTATGATCGGCAAGTGGGCGGATTGTGATACTTCGCAGGCCGATAAAACCATCGATTGCAAACACACCGCGATGGCTCCTGGCCTGATCGATTCGCATACTCATCCCGTATTTGGTGATTGGACCCCTCGCCAAAGTCAACTGGGCTGGATAGAGTCCTGCATGCATGGTGGTGTCACCACCATGATCTCCGCTGGCGAAGTTCATCTGCCGGGCCGTGCAAAAGATATTATCGGTGTGAAGGCACTGGCCATTACGGCTCAGCGATCCTTCGAAGGCATGCGAGCGGCCGGCGTAGGAGGCGGTGTCAAGGTCTTGGCGGGTGCGCCGATCATCGAGAAAGGCATGGTCGAACAAGACTTCGCCGAGATGGCGGCCGCCGGTGTAAAGTTACTCGGTGAAGTGGGCCTGGGTTCCGTCAAGGCCGGTGATGAGGCCAAGTTGATGGTCTCTTGGGCACGCAAACACGGCATTCAGAGCACGATTCACACGGGCGGCCCGTCCATACCCGGCTCGGGTCTGATCGATGCCGACGTGGTGCTCGAAGCGGACGCCGACGTGATCGGACACATCAACGGCGGACACACGTCTCTACCTTATCAACAAGTCTGCAGGCTTTGCGAAAAGAGCAGTCGCGCCATCGAAATTGTGCACAACGGCAACGAAAAAATTGGAATTCTCACGGCTCGTCACGCCATGGAATTAATGTGCCCCCACCGCGTCATTCTCGGGACCGATTCTCCGGCTGGGTCTGGCGTGCAACCCCTGGGTATGCTCAGAATGGTGGCCTTGATTTCTTCAATGGCCGATATCCCGGCGGAGATCGCTTTCGGTTTTGCGACCGGTAATATTTCCCGGATGCGCAAGCTTTCTCAAGGCTTAATCGAAATTGGCAGGCCTGCCGACTTTGTGTTTATGGACAAGGCACAACATTCGGCCGGGAAAAATCTCTTGGCAAGCGTCGAATTGGGCGATCTTCCCGGCATTGGGATGGTCATGATCGATGGACTGATTAAATGCCATCGCAGTCGCAATACGCCGCCCGCAGGCGAGGCTCCGGTCGTGCTGTAGGCTTTAGGGTTCAAGTTTTCGGCTACTCCATTTTCAACGATAATTAAAACATGATCATTTCCTCGCTGCTTGACACCGATCTTTATAAATTCACGATGATGCAGGTGGTCCTGCACCACTTTCCCGGTGCACAGGTCGAGTATCGTTTCAAGTGCCGCAACGAAGGGGTGGCGCTGGCTCCTTATGTCGATGAGATCAACGAAGAATTGGATCATCTTTGTACTTTGAGATTTCGTGAGAGCGAGCTTGATTACTTGCGTGGCATGCGCTTCATTAAAAGCGACTTTGTGGACTTTCTCGGTTTGTTTCAAATGAACCGCAAGTACATCACCGTCAAGCCCTCTGAACAGAATCCGGGTGAACTCGAAATCGTGATCAAGGGGCCGTGGCTACACACCATCCTCTTTGAAATTCCGGTGCTTTCCATTGTCAATGAGATCTATTTCCGACGCACGCAGACCTCGCCCAACTACGCGGAAGGTCGCAAGCGTTTTCAAACCAAGATCGATCTCGTCAATCATGGCCCCAGTCTGGCTGCATCTAAAGACCAGGAATTAAGAATTGCTGATTACGGCACGCGGCGTCGCTTTTCGAGGCTGTGGCAGGAAGAAATGATCTTGGGTTGTAAAGATCAGCTCGGTGCGGTATTTGCGGGTACCTCAAATGTGCTGTTGGCCATGAAGCACGGCCTGATCCCTTTGGGAACCATGGCCCATGAGTATTTGCAAGCCTGCCAAGCCTTAGGGCCGCGACTACGCGATTCACAAACCTTTGCCTTCGAATCCTGGGCGCGAGAGTATCGCGGCGATTTGGGAATTGCGCTTTCGGATGTCTTTGGGCTCGAGGCTTTTTTGCGTGATTTCGACATGTACTTCTGCAAGCTTTTCGACGGTGCCCGGCATGATTCCGGCGATCCTTTCGAGTGGGGCGAACGCATGATTCGTCACTACGAGAGTAACCGGGTCGATCCCAAGACGAAGACCTTGATCTTCTCCGATGGGCTCACCTTCCCCGTTGCAATCGAGCTCTATACCCGCTTCCACGAGCGCACGCGCCTCGCCTTTGGGATTGGTACCAATCTCACCAATGATCTTGGCTACACACCTTTGCAAATTGTCATCAAAATGATTCGTTGCAATGGCCAACCCGTTGCCAAGTTGTCAGACACTCCTTCGAAAAATATGTGTGACGACGAGAACTATCTGCGGTATTTGCGACAAGTCTTTGAAATCAAGAGCTGAGTCCATGTTTTTAGGGTTTCCTTTGGAATTTGTGTTGTTCGGTGTGACTCTCTTTGGGGTCGCGTTATTTCATCATCAAACTCTTTTAGTTGCATTGGGAGGCATGCTCGCCATCACGCTCTACAAGCTTGGTTTCGCGGGCTTTAGTGAGGGTGTGGGTCTTGCCGGGTTGTTCGCTCATTTTGCGCATGAATGGGTCATTCTTGCCAATCTCCTGGGTTTGCTGGTGGGATTCGCCCTGTTGTCCGATCATTTTGAGAAGAGTCAGGTTCCTGATGTTTTGCCGAAATTCCTGCCGGACGATTGGAAGGGCGGATTTGTTCTTTTGATTTTGGTGTTTGTCCTGTCCTCGTTCCTGGACAACATCGCGGCGGCGCTGATCGGTGCGACGATCGCGCAAACGGTTTTTCGCCATAAGGTTCATATTGGCTACGTCGCCGCGATTGTGGCTGCCTCCAATGCAGGTGGGTCGGGTTCGGTCGTAGGCGATACCACGACGACCATGATGTGGCTCGCCGGCATTAGCCCGATGGCGGTGTTCCCGGCGTATATCGCGGCGGTCGTCGCTCTCGTCGTGTGCGGTATTCCGGCAGCTTTGCAACAACACAAGCATCAACCGATTTTAAAACATGAGCGGCGCGGTCATCGTATCGAGTGGACCCGCCTGGGCATCGTTGGATTCATATTGATTGCGGCCATCCTCATGAACGTTTATGCCAATCAAAGCATGGGGCCACTGGCCTCAAAATTCCCCTGGCTGGGCCTGGCTGTTTGGGTCGCGATCTTGGTGGCGACACCGCTACGTGCTCCCAACTGGTCGCTTGTTCCCGGTGCCGCCAAGGGAGCACTTTTCCTTCTGTCGCTGGTCTTTGCGGCCAGCATGATGCCGGTCGACAAGCTACCCCCCGCCTCCTGGCAGTCAGCCTTCGCTTTGGGCTTCGTATCCGCCGTTTTCGATAACATTCCGCTAACCGCGCTGGCAATTAAACAAGGCGGTTTTGACTGGGCGATGCTGGCTTATGCGGTGGGTTTTGGCGGATCGATGTTGTGGTTTGGTTCTTCGGCTGGCGTCGCTGTGTCGGGTATGTTTGATGGGGCCAAGTCGGCTGGCGCCTGGCTGCGTGGCGGCTGGCATGTCGTCCTGGCCTATGTGGTCGGGTTCTTCGTCATGTTGGCGCTTTGGGGCTGGCAACCTACGCCTAAA
>JAYUOT010000116.1:0-6814 GCA_043760705.1 Betaproteobacteria bacterium | reverse complement strand
ATGAAGCGGTGATTTTTGACTTTGGTGGCGTAATCTCTTCGAGTCCGTTTGAGGCCTTCGCTCGCTTTGAGCTTGAAAAGAGTTTGCCCAAAGATTTTTTGCGGACCGTAAATTCAACCAATCCCCACGATAACGCTTGGGCAAAGTTGGAGCGCAGTGAGATCGGTCCCGAGCAGTTCGACGAACTGTTTGCATTGGAAAGCACGTCACTGGGGCACGAAGTTCGGGGCCGCGAGGTGCTGCCCCTTTTGGCCGGCCATATACGCCCGGAGATGGTCGAGGCGTTGCGACGAATCAGTGCCCGACTCAAGACCGGCTGCATCACCAACAACTTTAAAGCCATGGAAAGCAGTCCTATGGGAGGACTTTATAAATCAGAGATCATGAGTTTGTTTCAAGAGGTGATTGAAAGCGCCAAGGCCGGCGTCCGCAAGCCCGATCCGCGCATTTATTTGATGATGACTGAGGCACTTGGCGTCAAGCCCGCGGCCTGCATTTACCTGGATGATCTCGGCATTAACTTGAAGCCGGCACGAGAGCTCGGCATGCAGACCATCAAGGTGGGGGAGGCCGGGCCCGCGCTCGAAACTTTGCAAGCCCTGGTCGGTTTCGATCTCGGAGGCTAAATAATACTTACTCAACAATGCCCACTAACCGATGCTCACTAAACGATGCTCACTAAACGATGCGACTCTGCTTGTCACCCCAGTATTTGTCGCGCAAACTTTTTTTGTAAAGCTTGCCAGTGGGCAGGCGAGGTAGTTCGGCCATGAAGTCGATGCTGCGCGGCACCTTTTGGCGCGATAAGTGTTCGCCACAAAATGCCATGAGTTCTTGCGCCAAGGCCTCGTTGCCTGAGATTCCTGGCATAGTTTGTATGACCGCTTTGACCTCTTCTCCCAGGTCTTCATTGGGTACCCCGAAAACGGCTGCGTCGGCCACTTGGGGGTGTGTGATCAAGAGGTTCTCGCACTCTTGCGGATAAATATTGACCCCCCCGGAAATGATCATGAACGTTGAGCGATCAGTCAGATAAAGAAAGCCGTCATCATCCACATAACCTACATCTCCAACCGTGCTCATGGTGCCGTCGCTAGAGCGCGTTTGGGCGGTGCGCTCGGGGTCATTAAAGTAGACGAAAGGCGATGCGGTTTTGAACCAGATTTCGCCAGGCACCCCTTTCGCGGAAGGCTTCATGTCATCGTCGAGGATGTGAAGATCGCCCAAGAGCACTCGCCCGACTGAGCCTCGATGCGCTAGCCATTCGGCGCTATCGCAAGCGGTAAATCCAAGCCCCTCTGTGGCGCCGTAGTACTCATGAACAATGGGGCCCCACCAGGCAATCATTTGTTCTTTCACTTGTGCGGGACAAGGCGCGGCCGCGTGAATTGCAATTTCGAGGGAGGATAAGTCGTAGCGATGTTTGACGGCCTCGGGGAGTTTGAGCATGCGACTAAACATCGTCGGAACCAATTGGGAGTGGCTCACTTGGTACTTTTCGATCAAGGCGAGGTATTGCTCGGGATCGAATTGCTCCATGATGATCACCGTGCCGCCGTTTCGAATGGTTAACGCCACGGCCGCCTGCGGGGCGGAATGATAAAGCGGAGCGGGTGACAGGTAAATCATGTCAGCGCGATAGCGCCACAGCTTGTTCAAGAAACCAAAAAGGGGTAATGGGTTGGACGGCAGATCTTCAGGCAGGGGGCGCAATACGCCCTTGGGTCGACCCGTCGTGCCCGAGGAGTACAACATGGGCGTGCCGAGAAATTCATCAGCAATCGGCGTTTTAGGAAAGCCGTTGATCGCCTGAGCGTAATCAAGAATGGGGCTGTTATCGCTAGAGGGGGCGTCCCGATCTACCACCAAAAAGAGTGTGATCTTCGGACACTGTTTGATGGCTTCAAGGGCCACGTCTTGCCGGGAGCGTGACGTAATCAAGGCGGTCGATTCACTGTTGTTGAGGATGTAGGCCAATTCGTCGGCCTTCAAGTAGGAATTGATACAGGTGTAGTAAAGACCTGAGCGCTCGCCCGCAGCGCAAACCTCTATGAAGCGATTGTTGTTCTCCATAAATACAGAGAAGTGATCCAAACGCTTCAGGCCGTGCTGGCGAAGTCGGTGGGCGAGCTGGTTGCTGCGTGCTTCGAGTTCGGCATAACTGACCGTTTCACCGGTACTGGCCATGATGAAGGCTGCACGATCAGGATGGGTTTTTGGATATTCACCTGCGTACATTTTGGGTGCTCCCTCAGTCGGTGGATGGCAGTGGTCAGGTTTTCTAGCTTATCACCGCTGCGAGCATTATGCGGACGCGACCCAGTTGCCGTGAAATCCCGGAGGGATACGATGCGGGATCGTAATCACCGCCTGGGGAGGCCCTGTGAAGTTCTCAGCGTCAAGAATGACGAGATCCGTGGTTTCACTGTCGAGATTAATCACGTAGCCCATCAACCAGCCTTGATGTTCCGCTGAATCCTGATGCTTTGGGACGAACACAAACTCGCCTGGGACGCGTTGGACACCAAAGTCATGAATCTCCTGTGTACCTGATTTCAGGTCGTGTTTGATGTAGTGATGCGCTGGTTCGAAATGGGTGTATTCGCTCTCCAGGGGCATGGCATAAGCATAGCGGTAGGGTTTTCCCATGAGCCGTTCGTCGCAACGCGGAAACTCTTGCGGGTGTTCGTCCAAGGCCTTGCGAGTGACCTGACGGGTGCGTGGATCCGCGGTCCAGCGTTCAAGGGCGACCCGTTTTGAATCGGGGCCTTGGGTGCTTTCGGCGAACATGGTGTCATGGGCGGCGACATCAACCACGACCTGGCCATCGTCTGTTTCATAGGCGTTACAGGGGTGAAACACATAGGCTGGATCGACATCGCACCAAATAATGTCACTGCCTTTGCCTTCGCGCGGCAGGAGGCCCACGCGGGCTTGATGCTCGGCATTCCAGGCATACGGGAACGAGCGGCCCGCGAGTAAAGCTTTCATGGAGAAGACTACTGGCAGGTCAAACACCAGCACATAATTTTTTGTGATCATACAATCGTGAATGCTCGGTCCGTGCTTGACGGTGATCGGTTCCTCACGTCGCACTTTGCCATCGACACCCACCACGACGTGGCGAATGGTGGTTTGATCCGGGCCGAAATAGCAAATCGCATGCATTTCGCCGGTATCGGGGTCCAGGTGAGGATGTGCTGAGAACGAGCCCTTTAAGGAGCCTTCAAAGGGATTATGAGCGACCGTGTTGAGGTCTCGGTCGAGCTCGACCGGATATCCTCCCGCTTCCACTAAGCCCCAGATTTTTCCGGCGTGACCCAGCACATTGGTATTAACCGTGTCGGTGCCTCCGTGGCGCGGGCCTTTGGCGGGCGCTTCGCCCAAGGCCTTGCTGACCGCATTAGACCGTAACCAGCGATTTTTGTACCAGAGTGCTTTACCGGCTTGCAGGCGTACGCCATGCACCATGCCGTCGCCCGTGAACCAGTGATAGCTTGCCGGATTGGGTGCGGTGATTGGATTGGGCCCGATCCGAATATAGCGGCCATCCAACTCTGTAGGGATACTCCCCATAACCTTGAGTTCGCTCATCGTTTTTTCTTCCGACATCGGCGTGTGCATTCCCGTGAGGTAGGGATGAGGCTGTTTGGGTGCCTCCATGCGGTTACGGTTAAATTCCGCAAGCTTTAGCACGCCCTTGGTGAGCGTATTGCGAATCATATTTTCAACGGTGCTGGCCATGATCGTTCCTGTGGAAATGCCGAACCTGCATTCAGCTTGTGAAAGTGGGTCAAAATGTTTACAGTAGTTACATTATGAAGATTAAAGTTAACACTCGCCAAAGGACTGGAAAATGATTGAGAGGGTGGTGGCGAGCCTTGACGTGACACATAATCCTGCGTCCATGAAATGACGAGTCAGTGAATGTGGTCCTGCCCGCTAAGATGTGTAGTTGGCAGGTTTCAGACTGCGCTTTTGAGGGATGGTTTTATGCGAAATATGATAGCGCTTCGATCAATGCTGGCGGCACTAGCGCTCGTCACACTTGCGTCTTGTTCAAACTTTAAGCAAAGAGTTGAAGGCGCTGCACAGGGCAGTGCTGGCCCGCGTTATGCTGTCGATGCCACCTGGCCGAAGCCTTTGCCCAACCACTGGATTCTTGGCCAGGTCGCTGGCATTGCGACCGCCAAAGACGATACCATCTGGATGATTCATCGCCCACTCACGCTCACGGAGGACGAACGCGGCGCCACCTTGACACCGAAGCGCTCAAAATGCTGCAGCGCTGCGCCACCGGTCTTACAGTTTGATCGTGAAGGACATTTACTGCGTAGCTGGGGCGGCAAGGGGCAGGGCTTTGACTGGCCGTCCAATGAGCACGGTATCTATGTGGATCCCAAAGGCGACGTCTGGGTCGGCGGTAACGCCGCCACCGATCATATGCTTTTGAAATTCACCTCCGAGGGACAATTCCTATTGCAAATTGGCAAGCCTGGAGCCAGTAAAGGTAGTAATGACCCTGAGCAGCTCGGTCGCCCGGCTCACATGGAAGTGGATGCAGCAGCCAATGAGCTGTATGTGGCGGATGGTTACGGAAATCGACGAGTGATCGTGTTTGATGCCACCACGGGTGCCTATAAGCGTCATTGGGGTGCCTATGGCAAGCGTCCCGACGATGCCAAGATCCCAGACTACAACCCCGAGTCCCCGCAGTTTGGCATGCCGGTGCACTGCGTGCGAATGACCAAGGATCAGTTGGTCTATGTTTGTGATCGAATGAATAACCGCGTCCAGGTGTTTAAGAAATCTGGTGAGTTTGTGCGCCAGTTTGTGTTTGACCCGGAGACCAAAGGCTCTGGGTCGGTATGGGATCTCGTGCCTTCAGAAGATCCCAGTCAGCGCTATTTGCTGATCGCCGATGGCACCAATAATGAAGTGCGAATTGTAGTGCGGGAGACCGGCGCGGTGATGGGCACCTTTGGACGACCGGGGCGCCAGGCCGGCGACTTTCATTGGGTCCACAATATTGCGGTGGACTCACAAGGCAGCGTCTATACCTCCGAGGTGGATACGGGCAAACGCGCACAGCGTTTCGTCAGAATCCAGTAATGATGGCGCGCCCAGGCTCCTAGGAGCTAATCTCTGCCAGATTGAAAAAAAGGCCCGAATTGATTCGGGCCTTTTTCATGTTGCGCCCATGTTGCGCGCAATCCTGGGGGGATCAGTTAGCGGACGTTGATTACGTCGCCAAAATCAACCCACTGCTTGCCGTCGAACTTGGTCAATTGCATCGACTGGTACGGAGCAAAGTCGTCAGGCGTCGTACTGATGACGACGCCAGGGATAGCCATCGGCAACTGCAAGTTCTTGATATTGGTCGCCTGCTTCATGACATTGGCACGAGTAAGATCATCGCCACAAGCTTTCAAGGTATGGACCAAGGTCTGTGCAGAGCAATAGCCGTAGACGTTGGACGCATCGACCAAGTCGCCTGACGGGTAATACTTCTTCATGAAGGCCAGCCATTCTTTTAAGCCTGCATCGTTCGCCCATTTAATATCGTTCGGGTCTTTGAGGTACTGCATCGAAATGAGGCCGACTGATTTGTCGAGGCCGGCCGGTGTCAATACAGAACCAATGGATGCAGAAACTTGGTTGAGATAGTGAGTCACCTTCCAGCCGATGTCTGCCACTTTGCGTATGGCTTGGGCCGCAAATTTTGGCGTAGTAATATTGAAGAAAACGTCGGCACCACTACCTTTTAGGGTCACGATCTGAGAATCGATGGTGGGGTCAGTGACTTCATAACTCACTTCCGACACGATCATGGCTTTTGCCTTATCCCCCAGGCCATCTTTAAAACCTTTCAGGTAATCCTTGCCGTAGTCGTCATTTTGATACAGGATCGCGATTTTTGCATTGGGGGTGTTCTTGAGCAAATGCGCCGCGTAGACTTTGGATTCACTTTGGTAGTTGGGCTGCCAGCCGATCGTCCAGGGGTGATTCTTAGGGTCGTTCCATTTACTCGCGCCCGTCGCAAGGAAAATATGGGGGATTTTCTTTCCGTTGAGGTATTTGTGCACCGCGCTGTTAGGAGGTGTACCTAGCATGCCGTAGATGAACAGGACTTCGTCTTGTTCCACTAATTTGCGGGTCATTTCGACCGTTTTTGGTGGTGCATAACCGTCGTCCAGACTGATAAATTCGAGCTTGCGGCCATTGATGCCGCCTTGCTCGTTGATCATGTTGAAGTATGCCGCTTCGCATTTTCCGATGGTCGCGTAGGCCGATGCCGGGCCGCTGTACGGCATCGTTTGGCCGAATTTAATGACCTTGTCATTGGCGCCCGGATCGTACTTTTTCTGGGCAAAGGCGCGGTTGGCCGTAGCGCCGAGAGCAAGCGACGCCGCCAGGGCTGACGACATTTTTAAGGTCTGTCGCTTGGTGGTTTGGGCGATGTTGAGTTCTTTCTTCATTTCAGTCTCCTCTATATTAAATCAGGGAAAATTAAGGATAAAACACAGTCATGTGCGCTCTAAGGATGGTGACGCACTCGTGGGCTTAACGCTTCGCGCGGCAATTCGTGCACGCAGGATGCGAATCGCTCCCACAACGCCGTAGGGCAGGAAGTACATGCACAAGATCAGGAAAATACCGTAGATGGCCCAAGGTGCTGATTTTGAGATTTTATCGGCGATATTCGGGATAAATTGGATGAAGAAGGCGCCGAAGATCGCTCCTGAAATGGACGCTAGACCGCCGATGACGATGCCAACCAACAAGGTAATCGAGAGAAACACCGAAAAACTAT
>JAYUOT010000115.1:0-3357 GCA_043760705.1 Betaproteobacteria bacterium | reverse complement strand
TACTCAATACCAGTCATTTCGCTGCGGTCGGTATCGGTATTGTTCTGAGTGTGGCCATCCTCACACTGATCCCGCCCAGCACTCAGTCAACCCTTCCGGCCCTTGCGAGACACTGGGCCTTGCTCGGAGTAACCTCATGTGTTCTGATGTTGTTACCGCTGTACTTCTTGGTGGGCCCCGCCAGGCTACAAGATCGCGCGAGGCAACTTACCCACACCGACACCCACGCACTCAGCACGCCATGGACTACGCCCTTGGCGACCAAGTTTCAAGTGCCGCCCGCACTTTTCAAATTAATTACCGCCTATGGTCTGATGGGTTTTGGCTATGTCATTACGGCCACTTTTATTGTCACTATGGCTAGACAATTAAACACACCCGGCCTTGAGCCTTGGACTTGGGTGGCGGTCGGTCTGGCCGGAACGCCCTCTATTTTTCTTTGGCAAAAAGCAGCTTTACGCTATGGCTTAATGTCGGCCCTGCGTTGGGCCTATGTGTGCCTGATCATTGGAGTGCTGTGCGCGGGCTTGGCCAAGTCCATTGCATTGGTCATTATTGGCGCGGTACTTTTGGGCGGAACTTTCATGGCCATCACTTCAATGGGCATGCAGGTAGCGCGCGACCTGGCCGGGGCTTACAGCGGCCTCGCGATGGGGTGGATGACGGCAGCCTTTGGTCTGGGGCAGTTGCTGGGGCCCGCGGTTTCTGGACGAATGGCCCAAAGCGCGGGGGATTTTAGCGGGCCCTCTTTATTGGCGGCCACCCTGCTCATGATGAGCGTATGGCTAAGCCACGCAGAGAAACCAGACCCGCCACGATAGAAGCCCCGTCCCGCTCAACGATACCCTCAAGCGTTCGCGATATCATGCCAAGTTGCTGACCCTCAAACCCGAAACCCCTCTCAACCTTAAAAACAACTTTTATGAAATTTAAATTTTCTGCCCAAGCCAAGCTCGTTGCCGCCATCGTCCTGAGCGCCTCTGTTCAAATGAGTTCCAACGCTGTCGCGCAAGCCGCGCCCGACGCGACTCTGACGGCAGCAGCCAAGGAAGCTGGAGCCAAAGTCACGCCCAGCGGACTGGTGATTCGCATGATCAAAGACGGAGCCGGGGCGCAACCTAGCCCGAGCTCAACCGTCAAGGTTCACTACAAGGGGACCTTTCCCGACGGTAAAGAGTTTGACAGCTCCTACAAACGTGGGGAGCCGATTGAATTTGGCCTAAACCGTGTCATTCCTTGCTGGACGGAAGGTGTCGCCCTGATGAAAGTCGGCAGCACCGCCAAGCTTACTTGCCCCTCTGCGATCGCCTACGGTTCGAAAGGGGCTGGTGGGGTGATCCCTCCCAATGCCACGTTGGTGTTTGAAGTAGAACTTTTGGCCGTTCGTTAAGGCCCCTCAAACTCACTCCATTTGATTGGTGTCACCCATGAGCAAGTTTGTGAATTTAGGCCAGAGCGGCCTTAAAGTGTCTCGTCTATGTTTGGGCACCATGATGTTTGGCGACCAAACAGACGCGGCGGCGGCGAGCAATATCATTTCAGCCGCCCTGGAGCATGGCGTGAATTTTGTCGACACCGCGGATGTCTATACCCGGGGTGCCTCGGAAAGCATGCTGGCACCGCTTCTCAAAGACCAGCGCCATCAGTTCGTTCTCGCCTCCAAAGTGGGTAATAAAATGAGCGGGCATCCCAATGAAGCGGGCTACTCCCGTACTTGGATGACAAGAGCCATCGAAGGCAGTTTGACCCGGCTACAAACAGATTACCTGGATGTGTACTACCTGCACCGCGACAACCCTGGACTCGACCTGGAAGAACCGGTGCGCGTGATGGGAGATCTCATCCGTCAAGGCAAAATTCGGAGCTGGGGGATCTCTAACTTTCGGGGCTGGCGGATCGCACAAATTGTTGAAATGGCGCGCCGCATGAATGTTCCTCAACCCGTGGTGTGCCAGCCTTACTACAACTTATTAAATCGCATGCCCGAGGTGGAAACCTTGCCAGCCTGTGCCGCCTATGGCCTCGCCGTTGTCCCTTACAGTCCCATTGCGCGCGGAGTGCTCACGGGCAAATATAAGCCAGGCGTCGCCCCCGCACAAGGTACGCGCGCTGGCCGCAAGGACTCTCGCATTCTCGAAACTGAATTTAGAGAAGAATCTTTGTTGATCGCACAAAAACTCAATGAGCGGGCCGCGCAACTCGGGATTAGCTTGCTGCAGTATGCTTGTGCTTGGGTGCTTCACAACAAGATCGTCACCTCGGTCATCGCCGGGCCTAGAACCTTAGAGCAGTGGTCTGAATACTTTGCATGCCTTAATGTTCAGCTCACCGACGAAGACGAGCGCTTGGTCGATGCAATGGTCAGGCCAGGTCATCCGTCGACGCCGGGGTACAACGATCCGTCCTACCCGTTTTTTGGTCGGCTCGTGACCTGATAATCTCGTCTACTTCTTTTTGGCCTCGGCCTTGGTTTCATCCACTTTGGGAACATCGCCAATCAAAGACTTGACCGGGCAGACTGAGAAGGCGGGGCATTTTTTGCAACCGGCAACGATGGCAATGGGGCAAAGTGTCATTTTGTAGTCTCCTTTGGGTGGTCCGGTTGAGCATACACCTAGTGTGGTGACTCACCACACTAGCAACATACTTTGATAAACAAATCACTGTTTCGCGATGGCGTGATTGCCAGGATAAATAGCAAAGGCGCCCTGCGATGACTCCCCACGAAACTGCGGCAGCCCTACCGTACCCAATATTGGTGCGAAGCATCGAAACACTCATCAGGGATCAAGATGTCGTGGTACCTGCGCGCCTGGTGCAAGCGCTGCCTGGTGGGGCTTGCCTTTTCGTAATGCCCGCGCACGACGCCAAGCATGCCATCACAAAAGTTATTTCCTTTACGCCGAACAATGCCGGGACAGATCGAGCCACGATTCAGGGCGACATCCTCGTTTTTGAAATTGCCACCGGTCGTCGAGTCAATCTCCTGGACGGCCCCACGGTGACCGCGCGGCGCACTGCAGCGGTCTCCCTGCTGGCGGCGCAAAAGTTAGGTGCGCTTAGACCGGGCGCCAGGCCCGAAGGGCCTCTGCTTATCGTTGGCGCTGGCGTACAAGGTTGGGCGCATCTGGAAGCCTTCAGAATTGGACTCAACATCGAAGAGGTTTGGATACACTCCCGTAGCCCGAGCAGTACGCACGCCCTGATCGATCATGCCAAGACGCTTGGCATGATCGCCAAAGTGGTGGACGATCCCAATGCAGCCTTGCGCGATTGTCCTTACGTGATCAGCACCACACCCGCCCAGGAGGTCGTGCTCCGAGCCTATCCGAGAGACGATGCTTTCGTCTGTGCTGT
>JAYUOT010000114.1:0-3363 GCA_043760705.1 Betaproteobacteria bacterium | reverse complement strand
CAACCGCCGTGCCAACGATCTTGTATGCCACTCTATTGGCGGGTCAATACACCACGCCACAAGTGTACGTGGAGGTGGATGCATGGTTCACTAATACCGCTCCGGTCGATGCGTACCGTGGTGCGGGCCGTCCCGAGGCCACTTATTTGTTGGAGCGTATTGTGAGTCGTGCAGCTTGGGAGTTAGGTATGGGTCAAGATGAAATCCGGCGCCGTAATTTCATCACCACCTTCCCCTATCAAACACCGGTTGCCTTGCAGTACGATGTCGGCGACTACCATGCTTGTATGGATAGCGCACAAAAACTAGCTGATGTCACCGGCTTCGCCGCCCGCAAAGCGGCGAGCGAGGCGAACGGTTTGAAACGAGGTATTGGGTACTCTAGCTATATTGAAGCTTGCGGCATTGCTCCAAGTAATATCGCTGGCGCCTTGGGTGCTCGCGCGGGTCTCTTTGAATGCGGAGAAATTCGGGTGCATCCAACCGGCAGCGTTACGGTATTTACCGGCTCACACAGCCACGGACAGGGCCATGAAACTACCTTTGCACAAGTCGTCGCGGCCCGCTTAGGAATTGCCGTCGATCAAGTGGATGTAGTTCACGGCGACACCGGTCGAGTACCTTTCGGCATGGGAACGTACGGATCGCGCTCGATTTCGGTGGGCGGTGCGGCCATCATGAAGGCCTTGGACAAGATCGAAAACAAGGCTAAGAAAATCGCCGCACACCTACTGGAATCCAGTGATGCTGATATCGATTTTGCGAACGGCGAGTTCACTGTACGTGGCACCGACAAAAAGATCGGGTTCGGTGCGGTGGCGTTGACGGCTTATGTGCCGCACAACTATCCCCTCGACAAGTTGGAGCCGGGCCTGAATGAAACCGCCTTTTATGATCCCACCAACTTTACCTTCCCGGCGGGAACGTATATTTGCGAGGTGGAGATTAACCCTGAAACCGGTGAAACCCGGGTTGATCGCTTTAGTGCCGTGGATGATTTTGGAACCATCATTAATCCGATGATTGTTGAAGGTCAGGTCCACGGCGGTATCGTCCAAGGACTCGGACAGGCGCTGATCGAGAATTGCGTTTATGACCCGGAAACGGGTCAATTGCTCACCGGTTCGTTCATGGATTACGCCATGCCTCGCGCTGATGACTTCCCGACGTTCAAACTTGGTACCGTGTGTACGCCGTGCACACACAATCCCTTAGGAACCAAAGGTTGTGGTGAGGCCGGGGCGATTGGATCACCGCCTGCCGTCATCAATGCTGTGCTGGATGCTTTGTCGAGCTTGGGTGTAAAGGATCTGGATATGCCCGCGTCTTCACATCGTGTTTGGCAAGCGATCCAAAAAGCTAAAGGCTAGTTCCATCACATTAGTTCCATCAGGCTCAGTTGAAAGCAGCTTGAACGATTCAAACGAAGTATTAGGCAGGCGCGAGGCTTTTAAACCCCGCCTAGATCAGGAGATTTTATATGTACGCATTCAAATTGACCCGTCCTGCGGACGTGAGTACTGCGGCTTCTCAAGCTGCTGCCGGTGGTCGTCTTCTCGCTGGAGGCCAGACACTTCTACCCTCGCTAAAGCTTCGTCTGACCAGCGCTAATGAGTTGGTCGATCTGGGCGCCGTGGCTTCGCTCGCGGGCATCCGACGCGAAGGCAATGCCATTGTCATTGGCGCGATGACTCGCCATGCAGCGGTGGCGAGCAGTGCTGAGGTCAAGGCGGCCATTCCAGGACTCGCCGATTTGGCGGGCCACATCGGTGATCGACAGGTGCGCAATATGGGCACGATTGGCGGATCGATCGCCAATAACGACCCCGCCGCCTGTTACCCCAGCGCAGTCTTGGCTCTCGGCGCCACGGTATTGACCAATCAGCGTCAGATTGCTGCCGACCAATTCTTTACGGGCATGTTTAGCACGGCCTTGAAAGAGGGCGAAGTCATCACTGCGGTGAGCTTTCCAATACCCAAGCGTGCGGCTTACGCCAAGTTTGTGCAGCCAGCTTCGCGCTTCGCCCTGCTCGGCGTCTTTGTGGCTCAGACGGATGCGGGCGCAAGAGTGGCTGTGACCGGGGGCAAAACCTGCGTGTACCGACACGCCGGCATGGAGGCGGCTCTATCGGCAGCATTTACCGCAGCGGCGGCGAAAACAGTCAAAGTAGACGCCACTGACCTGAACACTGATTTGCATGGCTCAGCCGCCTATCGCGCGCAACTGATTTCCGTTCAAACCCAACGTGCCGTGACCAAAGCATTGGCTTAAAGCCGGCCTTACCGCGCAGGATCGAATCGTTGCAAGAACCCGCTTCACCTTCGAAACTCTCACCGATTCAGTCCGTGGATGGGGCGCTCGCTGCGCTCCATGCGGTAGGCTATTTTGCGGAGCGGAGGCTCGCCACAGCCCTTTTTCTAAGCCTGACCCTAGGGCGCCCGCTTCTCCTGGAGGGTGAACCCGGAGTCGGCAAAACCGAACTTGCCAAAGCGGTTGCGGCCGCGACCGGGCGCGGCTTGGTACGGCTGCAATGCTATGACGGTATTGAGCAAAGACAGGCACTCTACGAGTGGAATTACGCAGCTCAATTGCTCTACCTTCGGGCCCAGCAAGCAAGCGCCGAAGCGAAGGGCGACCCCCTATTCGACCCGGACGAGGCGCAGGCGGCCATTTATCAGGATCGCTTTCTTAGTGAGCGACCCTTGCTGCAAGCCCTCAAAGCGCCAGCGCCGGGCGTGGTCCTCCTGATCGACGAGCTGGATCGCGCCGACGAGCCTTTTGAGGCCTTTTTACTCGAATATCTCGGCGAATATCAAGTCTCGATTCCCGAGCTGGGCACGATCAAGGCCGTCACGCCGCCGATCACTATTTTAACAAGCAACCGCACCCGAGATCTGAACGACGCGGTCAAACGTCGCTGCCTTTATCATTGGCTCGATTATCCCGACCGTGAACGTGAATTGAAGATTGTCCGCTCCCAAGTGCCGCAAGCCAGTGCCGCGCTGAGCGAGCAAGTGGCCCGATTCGTCGAGGGATTGCGTTCAGCACCACAGCGCGATGCCTTCCAAAGAGTACCGGGCATTGCCGAAAGTGTGGAGTGGGCCAAAGCCTTGGTTGCGCTGGATACTTTAGTCTTAGACCCAGAAGTCGTGGCCGATACAGCGGGCATTCTTTTCAAGCAGCGCGAAGATGTTGCCGCGTTAACCGGCGAACGTGTATTTGCGCTCTTGGAAGCGACTCACCGCGATCCGGAGTGAGTGATGTTTTGTTCCAAAGTCGACCTTTATGCGTCTCGGTGATGCCAGACGCGGCAAACTGGCCGACAACGTCGTCGGTTTCGGACGCGCCCTGCGGCGCGCCGG
>JAYUOT010000113.1:0-17760 GCA_043760705.1 Betaproteobacteria bacterium | reverse complement strand
GGTCAGAGCAGTCTGCATATTGACCACCGCTTTCTTAGTTGCATCAGGCAATTTTTCAATAATACCGCCCGCGGAAATTTCCCGAACCACGACTTCGGGTTCTAGTAACACCACTTTCTTGGGTAAGGCTGCGGGCGTCGGACCACTCAGGGTCACGTGCCGAAACTGTGCCTGAGCCTGGCATGCAAAAACAGCGAAGCTCACGGCCATCACCGACTTTAGGATTTGCTTACTTAACAAGGAACAGCCAAGAAAGGGGAGAGTTTTCATTCGTTTTTGCCTTTTTAATGTAGTCGAGAGGTGACTCATTATTCTGTCAAATTAGGCACAACAAATGTGACTCGACGTTAAATCACGACGGAAGCGCGTTTCGAGTTGCCGAGTGGCAAAACCTCTTTGTAAGGAGACTCAGAAATTGTGGTGAATAAGCCAATTTGTTGATCACGCATTGGTGTTGAGACTGGCTAGCTCATCAGAACCCGTTCAACCTCCAATGCTGCATAGGCAAGCGCGGCGTCCTGGCCATTCACTGAGCTAATCATCAAGCCCACAGGCAGTTCACCGCCTGCCTGACAGGGCAGGCTAAACGAACATCCGTCCAAGAAGTTGAAGAGAAAAGTATTGCGCAACAACTTCCCGTTGGCCTTCAAAAACGCATCATCCGATTTCACCAGCGGTTCGATTTCCGGTGCCAGAATCGGCACGGTTGGGCACAACACAGCATCGAAGCCCCGCAAAGCCATTTCCGTTCGCGCAATCCATTGGCGGCGCTGGTCCTGCATGGCAATGTATTGTTGGGCAGTAACCTTGGACCCTAAATCAATACGAGCGGCAACACGCTGGTCATACATCGCACGACGCGCGGCAAGACGGGTGAAGTGCACAGCGGTCGCCTCGACCGGCGAAAATCCGCCCGGGGCATTTAGCGCGGCGACCTCGGCCAACTCACTCAAAGGTAGCTCCACGATCTGTGCACCAGCCGCGGACAGCTTGGAAAGGGCGCGATGAAAGGCGGTTGCTACCCGAGGGTCCAGGTCATCAAGGACGATGGTCTGGGGTAGGGCAAAGCGCATACTGCTCAGCGGCCGCACGGGGCTGATAAGCGCCTGGCCGGACAGCACTCCATCCACGATCAGGCAATCCCGCACGCTGCGGGTCATCGCACAAACTGTATCCAGACTGCGCGCCAACTCAAACGCGCCGCTCAGTGGTACCCGTTCTTGCGAACACTTGAAACCGACCAAACCATTCAAAGCGGCCGGAATTCTGATCGATCCGCCCGTATCGGAACCTAGTCCAGCCACGGCCAGGCCGAGCGCGACGGAAACCGCAGCACCTGAGGACGAACCGCCCGGGATACGGGCTAGCGTCTGGTCGCTTGGGTTTCTCGGCGTGCCGTAATGAGGGTTGATCCCGACGCCAGAGAAGGCGAACTCGGTCATATTGGTCTTGCCAAGGATCGCCGCTCCGCTACGGCGCAGGCGCGCAACGACCGGTGCATCGCACAGGGCCGCGGGCTCACCCTGACAGGCCACTGAGCCAGCCATGGTGGTCTCACCAGCGACATCGTACAAGTCCTTAATCGTCAGGGGCAGGCCAGCCAACTCGTGCTGCGCAACTCCGGCCGCTTGAAGGGCATCGGCATTGCGCGCTGCCGCAAGCGCCGCCTCGGGATAGAGCTTTGTAAACACATACTTAGCGGCTTCGCCCTCGGCGGCGGCCAAGGCTTCCTCCACCATCGCCACCCGGGTCACCAAGCCCTGCGCCAACTTTATGTTGCGCTGGATGATCGTATCGCTGTTTGGGATCTGGCCTAGGGGATTCATGCTGCACCTCGAATTGTTTTGATCACCTGATTCTAGGTCGGAAGCGGGAAACCCTAGGCAAGGGGGCTGCGATTCTTGGTATGCTTGCCGCATCTATCAGGAGGAGACAAAATCATGAGATCCATTTCAAAACTATTCACCAGCCTCTTTTTTGTGAGCTTCGGCCTATTCGGCTGTGCCAATATGCCCAGCACCATGTCCGGCTGGACCACTCTGCTCGACGGCACTCAGGGCATGGACAATTGGGTGCCGCTTGGTGATGCCAACTGGCGAATGGTCGATGGAATGCTTCAGGCCGATAAAGGCTCCGGCTTCCTGATCACCAAAAACTCCTACGGCGACTTCCAGATTCGGGCCGAGTTCTGGGCGGACTCCGATGCCAATAGTGGCATCTTCATACGCATGTCAGACACCAAAACGGTCACCGCTGCCAACTCCTACGAAGTGAACATCTTCGACAAGCGTCCGGGTCAGGAGTACTCAACCGGCGCGATTGTTGATGTCGCCAAAGTCGCTGCACCGACACCTAAAGTAGGCGGTCAATGGAGCGTGTACGAAATTACGGCCAAAGGCACGCAGCTCACCGTCAGCTTGAATGGCGTCAAAACGGTCGACATTCAAGACAGCAAGCATGCGCGCGGCCCGTTTGCTTTGCAGTATGCCCCTGGAGTCGTGAAGGACAAGGGCATCATCAAGTTTCGCAAGGTTCAGGTTAAAGCACTTTGAATGCCAAGCATTGCTTCATGATCGGCGCAGTGCTTCTAAGTGGCTGCAGCGCCGAGCAAGTGTATTACTCGACCCAGCATTGGCAAAGAAACGAGTGCCGCAAAGTGCGTAGTGGTGATGATCGAACCCGTTGTGAAGCCCGGCCACTGCTCAGCTTTGAGCAGTATCAAGCCGAGCGCAACAAACCCGTTTCCAGCGACTAGGTCGTAGCGAAATCGGCGCCTCGGTCGGCCCCAAGTACGGCCGAGGGCACCCATCGTCCAAGTGGGCCAATACTGATCAATACGAGGCCGACATTCCCGCCCTGACATCGTTTTGAATGCCGTAAGGCGCGATCGGGTAGCGCAGGCCGTTCTTTGCCAAAGCCTGCAGCCCCTCAATCGCAAGGGGCAAGTACTTCGGTGGCAAGGCCATCAACATCTCGTCATCCGGCACACCACCATAGCGTCGCTCCGCAAAGCATGGAAGCGACAAGCTAGGCTCGCCGGTCGACAAAGCCCGGCCCCAGGAGTCCGCGCAGGCTGTTTCACCCACGACGCTGAAGTCAAATCGCTTGTAACCCTTCCATTGCAGGCCATTGATCAATAAAATCATCTGCCCTGGTGTGGCATAGATCAAGCAAATATCGGGAGGATCGAGGCGGCCCGAAGCGAGTGGCGACACCGCCATTGCTTTGAACTTGCCGGCAGGCACGCAATGCAAGGCCTCCTGACGTTTGCGCGCATCCTCGACGGTGGCATGCCACACCCCGGCGTAGCGTTTGCCGCTGAGAAACTCTTCATCTTGCGCGGTGAGGCCGATCACGGCCTGGCACTGAGCTCCCACAAGATCTTGCGCCGTGATGCCCACCGTCCAGCCTAACCGAGAAGCCATGCTCACGATCTGGTCGGTGGTGTGAACGGCCTTCGGACGCCGAATTTTGGGGATGGCTTCCATCTGTGCAACCTCCTCGAACATCTTCATTCCGATGATGGTGGTCTTCAAGCGCAGCAAATGGTTGAATTGATCGACCAGCCCGGGCCAATCGTAGCTCGTTGACACTGGCCCGGGGTTTTCAGCGCTGCTCATTGTTGCTTCTCCTGATGCGTGTTCATGGGCCCGCCCAATGACGGCACTTCGCGTCGTACGACTCGCCACGCTAGTCTCTCACGACACCAACGATCCAGCCTTCGAGTGGATCAATTGCCCCCATGCCATAAAGAGAGCCGGGCTCGCGCTTTTCGCACAAGCAACCTACACCTGCTTGAATGGCGCACAGCCAAGCATCGAGATGATCACCGCCCGCATCATCCAGGCACAGGGTTTGCGAGGCGCCATCTATTTCCAGGGAAAGGTTTAGACCTTTTGCCTGCACCATACCGATGTCTACTAAAGGCATCGATTTTAGTGCGGCCATCAGGCGTTCCCTGCGGAGTCGGCGTGCCTCATTTTGTTTGCGCGCATCATCGCTCTTGTAAGAATCCCGCCCCAAAACCATCCGGGCCAGATATCCCGGATAGGCCTCTAAGGCAACTCGCTGAGCATCTCCAAACTTCAGCCCTGGAATCATGATGCCTGCGCGATGCAGGCGGGTGGCACCGGCATGGAGCATGAAAGCGACCGGCGGATTCACTCATTTCATTGAGGGGGAAGCGCCGGCGGGGATGTCGCATGCCCGGTGCGCAAACTTGCCGCCCAGCCAGGGGCCGGGCGTTTCCAGCCACTCGGCAAACTCATCAAGCGTATGGATTTTCTCGAACCTATCGAGAGTCAGGACCCAGTGGTCAGGGCGCAGAGAAGAAGCAGCAAGCCTCGCGCAGGCAATAACGATGGGCTTACGACGGGAAGGCCTTGAGCTGAAGTCGATCCCAAAAACCTTCATCGTCGGCTCTTAAAAGCGCCCAGCCACACCCGTCAAAGAGACACCAAAGCGCAACAATACATAACCAAACTTATGGGCGAGTCTGATCAACCAGGGTCGTTCAAGATGGTGTCGTGCCTCGACCGGCCGACCTCCGTCCTCAATGGCCAAATTGATACAGGTACGCAATTGCTCGGCAAACGCGGCACCTCGCACCACCACATTCGCTTCGCGCGCCAGCAGGAGCGAGAACGGATCAATGTTCGAAGAACCTACGGTGGCCTGATCGTCGATGACCGCAACCTTGGCATGTAAAAACGACTTTTTGTATTCGATGATTTCTATCCCGGCTCGCAGCAATTCGTCATAAAGAGCATGCGAAGCCCAGTCTTGCAGTTTGTATTCAACCACTCCCTGCAGGAGTAGCCGTACCTTTACTCCACGCTTGGCCGCCTGAATCAAAGCACGTCGGAACTTAACGCCGGGGAAAAAATAAGCATTGGCGATGAGCACCTCGCGCCTGGATCGCCCGATGGCTTTGAGATACCATTTTTCAATGGAGCGGCGATTCCTAAAGTTATCGCGCAGCATGAACATCGCCCGGGTTTCGCCGACATGGGTAATATCGCTTTGCACGATCTCGGGCGGCTTGACGCCAGGGGTGTTCAACCCTTTGCGCCCAAGCGAACGGTTGACCACCCCAAGCTCCCACCAAAGTCGGGTCACGGCGACGTGCACGTGAGCCACCAAGGGGCCTTGAACGCGCACCGCAAAATCAAAGCGAGGATGCTCCAAGACACCGTGATTCGGGTCAAAGTAATCATCCACGACGTTGATACCGCCAACAAAAGCAACACGGCCATCGATCACCGACAACTTTCTATGCAGTCGTCGAAGTCTCTGACGATTGAGTTCAAACCAGCGCCGCTTAGGACGGAAGACCTCCATCCGGACCTTAGATTTTTTGAGCGTTTCTTGCACTTCACCCACAAACCCTGAGGAGCCAAAACCGTCAATCACCAGATGTACCGCGACCCCCCGCTGCGCAGCGTCGGCGAGGGCCTGAGCCAGCTTCAGACCCGTAGTGTCGTTCTGAAAAATATAGGTTTCAAGATATATCCGCTGGCGAGCTGCGGCGATTTCTTTCAGCAAGGCGGGAAAAAAAGCGGCGCCCATCTCCAATAGACGGACTTCATGCCCGCCCTCAATATCCGCCTTAAGGGATTCGTACCAAGGCAAGTCAATCAGGAGTCGCGCGTCGACTTGGGTTGCTTGATCAGAGAGGGTGTCCGCATGGATCATGGCTTTTTCAAGCACAAGTCTGCCACAAGCGGACTGTGATCGGACAAACGCGCCCACTTCGGTCCGCCCAATACCTGCACCGCTTCCACTTCAAAACCACGAATGTAGAGGCGATCCATCCTCAACCAGGGAATCAGGGCAGGAAAAGTTCGAGCGCCGCGCGCGCGCCGAGGCAGGCGTAAGCTTTGGTGATCGATGCTCGCACCCATATCGTTGAGCTTGGTACCCATGTAGTTGATGAATTGTTGGGTCCGGTTTAGCCAGGGGCGCTTGGCCTCGGACACCTCGACGACACCAAGACTCTCGGTCAAATGGCGCGACAAACGGTTTCGCCAGTCGTTAAAATCGCCGCCGATGATCATTGGCGCGTGCTCGGGAACCACCTTCCCGGCCCAGTCAATGACGGCCTGCAATTGGCGCGCCCGGCTGCGGGCGAACAATCCAAAGTGCACCACAAAAACGTGTACTTCCTGGGAACCGACCTTGACGACACAATGGAGAACCCCACGTTTCTCCATGGAATGGTCTGATACATCACGATTCTCTTCACGCACGATCGAAAAACGGGACAACAGAGCATTGCCGTGATGGCCATGAAGATACTGAGCGTTACTGCCGTAGGCACTCTCGAAGATTCGTTTTAAGGTCGGTGATTTCGCCAGAAAAGAGTCCTGAGGTTCATCAGGCCATTGCTCGAAGCGAGCGGCATTGCGGTCATGTTGCCCCTGCACCTCCTGCAGTAGCACGATGTCCGCATCCAGTTCGTGCAGCCGAGCGCGCAACTCGTGAATGCGGTTGATGTGACGCAAGCCAAACAAATCCCGCAGCACCCCTTTGTGGATGTTGTAGGTGGCTACCCGCAAATTTTTCGGACTGGGCTTAGGTGACATAGCGGCGTGCGCACTCTTTGATTGCAGCAACATTGGTGCAAGAAAAGCATTGTTCAGCTGCTTCCTGAAAGGGGAGCCACTGATACGAAAGATGCTCCTTCGGTGCCAGTGAGATCGGGCAAGCTGCCTGCAATTTTAAAGCGAATACGTGTTCAAAATTGTGTGTGACTCCGGCGGCATAACGTGCCCGCCAGTGGGGATAGATTTCGTAGCGATTTTGAATCTGCCAGTCTTCAAAATCGGACGGTTCGGCCTGTATTCCAGTCTCCTCAAAGACCTCGCGTTGGCAGGTGACTCGCAAGGACTCCTCTACCGTATCCTTGCTGCCAGTCACTGATTGCCAAAAGCCCGGATGATCGGCGCGCTCCATCAGCAACACCTCGCGGGTCTCGGTGTAAATCACCACCAAGACCGATTCGGGAATTTTCAAGCTCCGAAGTCCCTTAGCTTAGCGCCTTGGGCTCGGCCGGGCGCAAGCGAATATGTAATTCCTTCAATTGTTTTTCCTCCACCTCGGAAGGCGCCTGAGTGAGCAAACACTGTGCGCGCTGGGTCTTTGGGAAGGCAATGACATCGCGAATGGATTCAGCACCCGTCATCATGGTGACAATACGATCCAGTCCAAAGGCAATGCCACCGTGCGGCGGCGCGCCATATTGCAAGGCATCCAGCAAGAAGCCAAATTTGGCGCGTGCCTCCTCGGGGCCAATTTTCAGTGCACGGAAGACTTTGCTCTGGACTTCCTCACGGTGAATTCGAACCGACCCCCCGCCGAGCTCCCAACCGTTCAAGACCAAGTCGTAGGCCTTGGCGATACACTTGCTTGGGTCGGTGGCCATGTAATCCTCATGACCGTCTTTTGGAGAAGTGAAAGGATGGTGGACGGCAACCCAACGATTGCCTTCTTCGTCGTGCTCAAACATCGGGAAGTCGATCACCCAGAGCGGCATCCATTGACCCTGCATCAGCCCAGCCTTTTTACCGAACTCCGAATGACCAATGCGATTACGCAGAGCGCCAATGGCATCGTTCACCACCTTGGCTTTGTCGGCACCGAAGAATATGATGTCGCCATTCACTGCGCCAGTACGCGAGAGAATCGCATCCAGTGCGGTATCGTTAATGTTCTTCACAATGGGCGATTGCAAGCCTTCGCGACCCTTGCTTGTATCGTTGACCTTGATGTAGGCCAGACCTTTGGCACCGTAGATGCCGACAAATTGAGTGTAAGCATCAATCTCGCTACGGGTAATCTCAGAGCCGCCCGGCACGCGCAGGGCCACTACCCGCCCGCCCTCCATATTGGCGGCGGCCGAGAAAACTTTAAAGTCGACTGACTTCATCACCTCAGTCACATCGGTGAACTGCAGCTTGACGCGCAAATCCGGTTTGTCCGACCCGTACAGCCGCATCGCCTCACTATAGGTCATGCAAGGGATTTGCTTGGGCAGGTCGACATTGATCGCGACCTTGAACACATTCCGCAGCATCTCTTCAAAAATCTCGCGAATCTCGACCTCATTCAGGAAGGATGTTTCGCAATCGATTTGGGTAAATTCCGGCTGCCGATCCGCGCGCAAGTCTTCGTCGCGAAAACACTTGGTAATTTGATAATAACGATCAAAACCAGCCACCATCAATAACTGCTTGAAAAGCTGAGGCGATTGAGGCAAGGCAAAAAAGTGCCCGGCGTTCACACGCGAAGGCACCAGGTAATCACGAGCACCTTCCGGGGTAGACTTGGTCAACATCGGCGATTCGATGTCGATGAAGCCGAGCGCATCCAAAAACTTCCGTACCTCGAGGGCCACCTTGTAGCGCAGCATCAGATTATTTTGCATTTGCGGACGGCGCAAATCCAATACACGGTGGGTCAAGCGCGTGGTCTCGGAAAGATTCTCGTCATCCAATTGAAACGGCGGTGTGACCGAAGCATTGAGAATTTCCAGCTCGTGGCAAAGCACCTCGATCTCGCCACTCTTCAGGTTGGAGTTGGTGGTGCCATCGGGGCGACGACGCACTTTGCCAGTGACTCGAACACAAAATTCATTGCGGATTTTTTCGGCGGTCGCGAAAGTCTCCGCCCGGTCAGGATCGCAAACGATTTGCGCCAGACCTTCACGATCCCGCAGATCAATGAAGATGACCCCGCCATGATCGCGGCGACGTTGCACCCAACCAAACAGAGTGACCGTTTGGTCGAGACGATCAAGGGCTACCTGGCCGGTATAACAAGTACGCATAAAGTGCTCGATTAAGATTTTGGAGTCAGGGACGACTCAATAAACGCGGAGGCCGACGGTGCCACAACGCCCATCGACACGACATATTTGAGAGCTTCGTCGACACTCATCGTCAACTCGACCACTTCGCTGGCTTTCATCAACAGGAAAAAACCCGAGGTGGGATTGGGTGTGGTGGGCACATACACCGACACCAAGTCCTGGCCCGTGATGGCGCGCAAATGCTCATTGGGGTTACCCGTCTGAAAAGCAATCGTCCAAACTCCGGCGCGTGGATACTGAACCAGCAAGGCTTTTCGAAAAGCCTGACCATTCGGTGACAAGATGGTATCGCTGACCTGTTTGACCGAGGAATAGATCGAGCGAACCAAAGGGATACGCGAGAGAAGACTCTCCCAAAACCCCACCAGTTTCTTACCGAAAAAATTAGCGGCGGCCACGCCAGTGATGAGCACCACCGCAATCACCACGATCAAGCCAAAGCCAGGGATATGCCGACCAAACAAGCTTTCTGAAGTCGCCAGAGCAGGCAGGAATTGATCCATGGCGCTGACGACCGTGTTCAGCACCCAAAGCGTGATCACCAAAGGCACCCAGATCAATAATCCTGCCATCAAGTAGCGCTTAAACATACTTATCCTTGGGAGGGTGCAGGTCCGGCCGACGGAGGAGGTGCGGCAGCAGGGGCCGGAGAGGAGGCTGGCGCTGGACTCGCTGTATCCGACTTGCCTTCGCCCGAGCCTTTATCGCCCGAGGCTTTTTCTGGGCCTTTTTCGCCCCCGCTAGCGCCTGATTCTTTCGCTGTTTTGTCGGCTGCCGTCTCGCCAGGCGTGGCTTTGCCTGCGGGTTGGCCATTATTGCGAAAATCGGTCACGTACCAACCGGAGCCTTTGAGCTGAAAACCAGCGGCGGTGACTTGCTTGGTCAAAGAAGGTTCGTTGCAGTGAGGACAAATCGTCAGTGGCGCATCCGACATTTTTTGCAGAGCGTCATGCGACTTGCCGCACGCGCCACATTTATAGGCGTAAATCGGCATGGAAAACTACTTAATGGAAGGTCAAACTCGGTGAATAAGGGCTCGGCCCTCGCATTTAAGCGAGGGCTTTGAACAACCTGACAGTATAAACGGCTTGCCCCAAATTCATCCGAGCGGGTCGCCTTTGCATCAGCTTTAATCGATCTGAGCCTTGGAATCCTTCACAATTTTCTCCATTTTTACCAAATCTTCCTTGATAAGCGCCGCAAATTCTTGCTGCGTCAACGTGGAAACGGCTGCGCCTTGACCGGCCAGGCGGTCTTGGAACTCTTTGCCTGCCAGCACCTTTTGGGTCTCTGCAAAAAGCTTCGCGACCACGTCCTTTGGAGTTCCGGCCGGGGCAAACAGACCATACCAGGACACGGTGCTAAAGCCAGGTAAGGTTTCAGCGATGGTGGGAGTGTCCGGTATGAGCGGCGAACGTTTGGGCTCAGCGACGGCCAACAGGGTCAATTGCCCCGCTTTCACAAACGGCAGGACACCCGGCAGGCTTCCGAAGGTCATGGGGATTTGCCCACCTACCACATCGGTCGCTGCCGCCGAGGCTCCACGATAGGGGATATGGACCATAAACAAGCCCGCCGATTGCTTGAACATCTCGCCCAGCAAATGATTGGTGGTCCCATTGCCGGCCGACGCGTAATTGATCTTGCCAGGCTGTTTTTTGACGTAGGCGATCAGGTCCTTCACATTTTTGGCCGGGAAGCTGGGATGGGTGACCAACACATAAGGGGCCGTGGCCACAACAGCGATGGGCTCAAAGTCGCCCACCGGATCAAAGCCATGCTTGCCGCGATACAGGTAAGGATTAATGGTGTGAGCGGATGCGGCGGTGAGGAGTAGGGTGTAGCCATCCTTCGCAGCCTTCGCGACATAGGCCGTGCCAAGATTGCCTCCGGCTCCTGGACGATTCTCGACAATAAACTGGCGCTTGAAGGCTTCGCTAAGCCTGACCTGCAAGGCTCGGGCCACCGTGTCGTTCGCACCGCCCACCGTCTGTGGCACCACGATGGTGACGGCGCGCGCGGGGTAGGCATCGGTTTGCGCCAAACTTGCGCGAGGCCAGGCGAATCCCAAAATCAGCGCTAGACTCAGTACCAAACTCAGTGCCAAACTCGGCGAGCTAAAAAGAAAGGGTCTAGCTGCCAGAGTAGATGACACTCGGCCAAAGCCCAAGAATTTCAAGAAGACTATTTTCATGATGGAGTTCAAATTAACCTTTTCTAGAGATGTCATCAAATGATATGCAAGCACTCAGATTTTACCCCGAGAAAGTTTGCAGAATGGCATCGGGCCGAAGGTGCAAATCGGGCACATTTGTAGGAGAGCGTTTCGCTGGCACACACCAAAGCTTCGGTATGCGGCGCATACTGCTTGAGCAGATCGAGCGAATCCATGCGAATGGCATCTTCATGCCAGAAAGTATTGAAAGGTTTTAAGGCACGGGCGATTTTTTGCGCCATGGGTAAACGCCACAAGCTATGGAACTCCACCATGATGTCCATTTTATTGCCTACGGCGTCCCGAATCTTCTGGAAAGGCACTAAGGCCTGGTCGAGATCCGCATGACTAATGTACTGTCCGTCACTTTGCTCAGCAGCCGTATCGAAAGGCCAAATCTTGAGTGCGGTAATGCCCTCGGAAAGAAGGGATTCAGCCAACTCATCGGCTCGGTGCAGGAACCCTTCAAGATCTTCGTAGGGGCCCGCGCTCTTCGAAGCCGGATCCCGGCCCCAGTTGCTACTGCTCTGATTGGCCGTGCTGCGCACATACTTGTAGCCAGCACAGTTGTAGCCAGCACAGGTGTTATAAATCCGAATAGAATCTCGAGACTTGCCGCCTATGGCAGTATGCACCGGCATTCCGGCGGCCTTCCCGAAAATATCCCACAGAGCAATATCCACGGCACTGTTTCCCCGGGTTTCAACACCGGACCCATGCCAAACGAGGTAGCCCGTCAATTCTTTATTACGCGCTTCAATGTGCAGCGGATCTTTGCCGATTAACTTTAGCGCGACCCATGCATGCAGATAAGCCTCGACCGCCGCGGCCCCCATGAAGGTTTCACCCAGCCCCACCAGACTTTGATCGGTATACAAGCGCACCCAGACGATATTGGGAAACTCCTGCAAGCGCAGAGTTTCGAGCTTGGTAATTTTCATGAGGATGCGGGTTTTAGATCAAGTGCCGCGCGCCCGCAATTCCGCCAAAGCCTTGCTTTCCTGAGCCCGGTGGGTTGCGCGCTGTACCTTTTGACCTTCAATGGCCGCTTCCCGAAGTACTGCCTGCTCATCCTTAGACAGACCATCCCACATTTTCTTGCTATAGAGCACAAGGAACGGAGTGTAAGCATGACGAGTCACGCTCAAATAGCGTTGAACTTCATAAAACTTGGTCGTATTGATGGTCACAAACGGGTTTTCCTGACCGTCAATGGTGCGCGTCTCGAGCGCGGTAAAAACCTCGCCAAAGGCCATAGGGACCGCATTGGCACCCAAGGTCTTAAAGGTGTCCAGGAAAATATTTTTTTGCATCACGCGAAGTTTGACGCCGTCAAAGTCTTCGACTTTCGCGACGGGGCGCTGGCTATTGGTGAGGTTACGAAAACCATTTTCCCAATCGGCCAGGTTCACAACACCCGCTTCTTCGAGCGGCATCAGCACCGGTGTCAAGATCAGCACGGTCGGTGCGAAGTCAAGCGCAGTGCCTACGACAACGATCAAGGCCATCATCACAAACATGAGCAAGGTCTTGTTGTCCATGAAAGGCGACATCAATTTCGCAACTTCGGTCGGAATGGTGGCAACCTTGATTAGCCACGCGCTTACCATGGCGGCGGCGACCAAGAGCATGACGACCGCCGTGGTCTTGCCTGCGGCCAAAAACAGTCCGTAGATTTCGGCCCATTTAAGCTCTCGGTAGACAAACTTGCCCACCAGGAAAGCGTACACCGCAGCCACGACAGCGGCCTCAGTCGGAGTGAAGACGCCGGCCTTCATGCCGCCAATGATGATCAAGGGAAGAGCTGTCGCGAAGCCGGATCTCAAGGTGACTTTGAGTCGATCAGCCATGGGCATCCGGGGTGCCGGTTGTACGTTCTCCTTTTTGGCAACCCACCACCAAGCAATACCGATGGCAACGCCCATCATGATGCCTGGAACAATACCGGCCAGGAAAAGCTTGGTGATTGAGACGTTGCCCGTTACCCCGAAAATGATAAAGCCGATTGAGGGCGGAATGACCGGTGCGATGATGCCTCCGCCCCATCGACAAAGCGTTGCGCAATAATTTGCGCATCAAAGGCGCTGAGCACACCCGTGCTCGCCAGGAACGCCATCAACGCGGGGTCAGCCAGAAGGAGCCTTCCTCGCCTTCCAGGTAACCCAGGTGCTGCAAGGTGAGCAAATGCCGTCGCGCTGCGGCACGGGTCATGCCCGTGCGCTCGGTCGCCTGGGTGCGATAATCGCCCCATGAAACCAACACAGTCAAGAACTCAGGTGGCCATCGTCGGCGCGGGGCCAGCAGGCCTGATGCTCGGTGCTCTCCTGCACAAGTCCGGCATTGACAACATCATTATTGAACGGCAAAGCGGAGACTATGTTCTGGCGCGCATTCGGGCGGGCATTCTGGAGCAGTCCACCGTCGACACCCTGGTCGAAGCCGGGGTAGACCGTGTCCTGCAAGACGGCATTACTCATAAGCATCTTGAGTTGGTTTTTAACGGTGCGCGCCACAGTGTTGACTTGCATAAATGCACCGGCGGGCGGGTGGTGACAGCCTACGGCCAAACCGAGGTCACTAAAGACCTGATGGACCATCGCGAAGCCATGGGCCTCACGAGCATCTACGAAGCGACCCAGGTCGAGCTCAAGGATTTCGACAGCAAAACGCCGAGCATCACTTATCGAAAAAATGGCCAGACCTGCCACCTGGCCTGCGACTTCATCGCGGGTTGTGATGGCTTTCACGGGGTCAGCCGCGCCAGTGTGCCGAAAAATGCCATCCAAGAATTTAGCCGCGATTACCCCTTTGGCTGGGTGGGCGTGTTGTCCGAGACTCCACCGGTTTCCCCACATGCCATTATTTATGGCAATAGCCCACGCGGCTTTTCACTATGCTCAATGCGCAGCCTCACGCGTAGTCGCTACTACGTGCAATGTCCGATCAGCGACAAGCTTGAGGACTGGAGCGATGATCGCTTTTGGGATGAACTCCGGCGCAGGGTCGACCCCGAAACCGCCGAGAAAATAATTACCGGCCCGTCCATCGAAAAGAGTATTGCCCCGCTTCGTAGTTTTGTGGCCGAACCGATGCGTTTTGGCTCCCTGTTTCTGGCCGGTGATGCAGCTCATATTGTGCCGCCGACCGGGGCCAAGGGTTTGAATCTGGCCATGAGTGACGTGCGCATGCTTTCACAAGCCTTTCAAGCCTACTATCTGGAAAAGACTGAAACCGGTGTAAACGGCTATTCGCAGCGAGCGCTCCAGCGCATCTGGCAGATTGAGCGATTCTCTTGGTGGCTCACCACCCTCATGCATCGCTTCCCCAATACCGAAGGTTTTGGCCAAAAAATCCAGGAGGCCGAACTCAGCTATCTGATGGCCTCCGAAGCCGCCCGCACCAGCTTGGCGGAGAACTACACAGGATTGAAGTTATAGTAATGTCTTCGCGGAGCCCCCACAGGGTTCCGGCTCATTCAAGAAGGCAAATACAAAGATGATCGATGCGGTCTACTTCGACGGCAAATCAGCAAGGGCCCAGCCCGCCAAGATCGCTATTCAGAACGACTACATTGCCATTTTTCGGGAAAGCGCTGCGCCGCTTAGGCATCGACTGGATGATGCCCGCATCGACGAAGCCTTCAAGGGTGCGGCCCAAAGAATCGATCTAGGCGCTGGCGCCGTGCTCGAAGTCAGCGACAGTCTCGCCTTCCAAGAAGAGCTTGATCGCGTGGGCAAAAAGATCAGTCTCGTTCAAAACGCCCAGAATTCCTGGGCTTGGGTGGGCGGATGCCTGGTCGCACTGATGGGCGCCTTGCTCGTAGGCTATCTTTACCTGATTCCCTTGGCCTCCAAACATGTCGCCGGCTGGCTACCCGAGTCGGTGGATCGTACCTTGGGCGAGCAAGCCTGGCCGATGCTGGAAGCGCAAATGTTTAGGCCGAGTACCCTGCCTGCGGAGCGGCAAAAGGCCTTAAGCGAAAAATACCTGCGCATCACCCGTCAGCTCAAAGAGGCACCGCCGTATCAGCTTCTCTTTCGCGCCAGCTCGATCGGGCCAAACGCCATTGCCATCCCTGGCGGACGCCTCATCATGACCGATGAACTCGTCGCTCTAAGCAAGAACGACGATGCTTTGATGGGGGTGTTGCTACACGAATTAGGGCACATCAAGTATCGCCACTCGATGCGCAATATTATTCAGGCGGCCGCCGTCACGGCTGTGATTTCGGTGTGGCTGGGCGATGTCTCCTCATTGGTCAGTGCCGTACCTGCCGCAATGGCGGGAATGAAGTACTCACGCGATCTCGAGAGCGAAGCGGACGACTTCGCGATCGCCTCGATGCGGGCGCTAGGCATTCCCGGACAAGCGACCGCCGACTTATTCACTGAGCTTGAAAAATTGCACGGCGAAAAGCCCTCAATGCCAAAGGGTGAAGAAAAAAAGGGGGAGGAGAAAAAAGCAGGCGCACCGAAAGACGAAGCACCACGCGCTAGCCAAGCCCCAAGCCCGAGCGAATCGATATTCTCCTCGCACCCGGTAACCAGCGAGCGTATCAAGAAATTTAGCGCCTTGAAGTAAAACACCGCGCAGACTCCAAACACAGGACCCCCATGACCGACGAAAGCACCTCAGTGGCAAGCAACGAAGCCCGACACCAAAACGCTCGCATCAGCTTTACCGGCTCGGGATCCGAGTACTTTCGAATTTGGATCGTCAACCTGTTTCTCACCTACCTCACTCTGGGCATCTACTCGGCTTGGGCGAAAGTGCGCCGGGAAAAATACTTTCATCAGAACACGGTGATCGCTGGACACAGTCTGGATTATCACGGCAATCCGGTGGCGATACTGAAAGGACGTGTGGTGGGCTTCCTGTTGCTGGCCATCTATACCGGCTCCGGCTCCGTGCCCGCCGTGAGCGTTATCGCACTGGGGCTAATCGTACTAATCATGCCCTTTTTGATGCAGCGCTCGGTACGGTTTCGCTTCGCCAACTCAAGCTATCGTGGCATTCGCTTTGGCTTCACGGGTACGGCCCAAGAGGCCTACAAAACCCTCCTGCCTTTTATGCTCTTGCCGCTCGCCTATGCAGCCATTGTGGTGGCGATCTTTCTTAACCCGGAGGCCGCGGCCGATCTCTGGAAGTCCATGCCAAGAGGTTACGCCGTCGCCGCAGGTGCGGTCGGTCTTCTGGTCGGGCTTGGCTCAGTCGTGTTTTACGCCTTGCTGCATGCCACCTGGCGGCGTTTTAGCATCAATCATGCGCACTTTGGCATGGTTAAGGGAAACACCACCATTACCGGCAAGCAATACATCTGGATTTACCTTTCTTCTCTACTCATTCTTATCCTGATTTTTGGCGTCATCATTGGAGCCATCGCAGCTTCCGGATGGCTTGCGATCGTCTTGTCACCCGCCGTGATCGCCCTGCTTCCAATCCTATTGGTATCGTTTTATTTAATCGTTTTCGCCATGCAAGGCGTGCTCTTGGCGCGTCTGCAAAATTATTGCTGGGACAAGGCCACCGATGTGCGCTCTCCCAACCATCATCAACTTGCTTGGTTTAATAGCGACCTGTCGATCTCCTCGTACGGGCTTTTACAGTTCAAGAATTGGGCACTCATCATCGTCACTCTAGGGCTCTATCGGCCCTATGCCGTCGTGAACTCTATCAAAGCCAGGCTTCAGGCGATTTCCTTATCGAACACTCGCTTTATTGACTATGTGATTGGGGCGGAAAGCGAGAGCACCTCGGCGATTGGAGATGAGGCCTTGGGTGCTTTCGATTTGGACTTCTCCATTTAGCCCGTTCAATCCGGCCGGGAGTCACGCTAGGCTGGCCGATAGTCCCGCTCCACTTGCTCGACTAAGGCCGCAACAGAGTCTATTGAACCCACGCCGGAGACGCTATGGCCCGCAGACCAAATGTCTTTCCATTGTCGGTTCTGGCGACCTTCAATACTGACGTCCTGAGCGATATTAATCGCGCCGCGCTCAGGCAGGTGATCCGGGTCGAGACCGGCCAGCACTAATGAGGGTCGCAGCATATTGGTCGCGAGTCCGGTGATGGCCTTGGTCAGCACAATATCGTCAGCGCCACTGGCGAGCAACATCTCCTTATAGGCCGGGGGGGCCATACTTTCCTGGGTAGCGATAAAGCGCGTGCCCATATAGGCCAGGTCACAGCCCAACGCTATGGCGGCGCGAAGTGCATGACCGTCCGAGATGCCTCCCGCGAGCACCAAGGGGCCATCGAAAAACGCACGCACCGCGCGAACGAAAGCAAAGGGGTTCAACCAACCGGTTTGACCGCCTGCACCGGCGCTCAGCAAGACCAAGCCATCGGCGCCTGCCTCTAAAGCCTTGTGTGCATGCTTCACACTCGCGATATCGGCCAAGACCAGTGCGCCCACCTCATGGAGGGGCCGAATCACGGACGCGGGCGATCCAACACTGGTGATCACCAGCTTGGGTTTGTGCTTCAGTAGTACCGACAGGTCATCAGAAAGACGCGGGTTCGATGCATGTACGATCAAATTGGGACATAGCGGTGCAGCGACCCTGCCTAGACGCTGCTCCTTGGCTTCAACGCGCTCACGGATCTGCCTCATCCAGACATCCAACTCGTCCGAGGTCCGGCAGTTGGCCGTCGGGAAGGATCCGATAACCCCGGC
>JAYUOT010000112.1:0-3368 GCA_043760705.1 Betaproteobacteria bacterium | reverse complement strand
GTCCAGTCTACCGTTTTTAGTCGATGTGGTGGAGTATTCGGCCGCGCCTGCGGCTTGGAGAGATCGCGCTCTTTCCGAAAGCCACCCGTTGTAAGAGGTCTGCGCTAAATGCCTTGGCCATTTTTGACGTGGGTCTGGGCAGTGGGGACTGATCGAGGCATCGTTGATGGGCAAGTTCGAGCGTGGTGATCTGTCGGGCCGTGTAGTCCAGGGCGATGATCTATTAGGTGCGACGATGGCTGTAGCGGTTGCGCTCATAAGCTCGGGAGTGAGCAGCACTGCGCAGAGGGAAGTGCACGCCCCTAGCAAAAACCTCCAACGACCCGAGTCATCGCCTCAAAAACATCTTGACCTCCTCCATAGGCGGGATCAAATTGAAGGGCCTGAGCACTGGCGTTGATCTGAATAGCCTCGCTCACCGCTTGCGTGGAGCCAAGCCCCGCGCCGGCGACCTGAATTTCACAGGCACGCTGCAAGGTCCACAGATACGCGAACGCAAGCGGAATGGTTTCGCCCCAGGCGAGCAAGCCGTGATTACGCAGAATCACAGCTCGGCATTGTCCGATTGAGCGCACCACTCTTGGTCCTTCGTCCACGTGTAGCGTGATGCCCTCGAAGTCGTGGTAGGCCAGACGCTGATGCAGCATTGCACCGTAAAAGTTATCTCTGGACAGACCTTGTGCACTGCTTGCCACGGCGCAACCCGCGGTGGTATGCGTATGCATGATGCAATGCGCGCCGGGAATGCCCTGGTGAAGCGCCGCATGAAGATTGAAACCGGCCGGATTGACCGGCCATGCTGACTCACCAATAATACGTCCATGCAGGTCGATCTTCACCAGGTTTTGCGGCGTGACTTCACTGTAGTGCAGCCCAAAAGGGTTGATCAGAAAGTGAAGCCCTGGCCCGGGCAGGCGAACGGTAATGTGGTTATAGATCAGCTCGGTCCAGCCAAGGTAAGCAAAAATTCTGTAGCAATTGGCGAGCTGCTTTCGGAGGGCGGCTTCATCAAGCAGCGCCGTTGGGTCAGGAAGCTCTTGATCTGCCTGGGGTAGCTTCATCTCAGCGGGTTCCATTTCAGCGGGCTCCATCTTAGTGAGCTCTATCGCTGTGTTCAAAAGATGCTTCAGCATGGGTCGCTAACAAAACATCCAAGGCCTCACTCAAGGCCCGGCCTTGCGCTGTACTCAATGCGCCAAAAATTTCTTGGTTACGGCGTTCAATCAGAGAAATACTGTGGCGATACTTTGCTGCGCCCTGGCGAGTCAGCTTAAGCGCGACGCAGCGCGCATCCTGTCGGCTGTGCGTTTTTTGCACCAGGCCTCGATCAATCAGCATTTGAGCCGAGCGACTGGCCTGGCTCTTATCGAGGTTAGCAAAATGGGCTAACTCTTTGACCGACATACGACCGACAGCGTCGGCGAAAGATCCAATCGCCGCAAGGCAGCGGCCTTCGCCCAGGGTCAAGCCGAGTTCTTGCTCATAGGCCTGCTGGCTGGCAATATCGGAGAGCTTATGCAAACGGTGCAAGCGATACGTGAAGCAGCGATCCAGCTTCATTGCGCGACCAATCGCTCCGCCTGGGCAATCATCTTCAGGCAACTTGATACATCGCCATGCTGAGCGAGTAAATCTAGCGCGAGCGTCGCCAAAAACAATTCGGCTTGACCCGGCCCGGCTCTGGAAATCGCCTCAGCGAGCGCCGTATAGGCGGTGTCCAGTTGAACATCAGTCATGATGATCAATCCCTTGGTGATTTTTGCGGGCAGCCCGATTAAAGGCTTGCATGGCATGGCGTACAAGCCCAGGGTCGAGAGTATCCCAAACCGCCATCAGATAACCGTCCGGGCGCACCAGGAAAGCCTGCCCCTCATTTGATCCGTAACGCTGGTAGGCTTGCCCGTCGCGATCCAGGACCATGGCCTCAGACGCGAGGACGGCCTGTGAAGCTTGCGCGGCGATGACCAGCACGCGCACCGCGCCGAGACCCTCCCCCGGCAAACCTTCGGTCTGAAACGCGCGCGCTGGCTCACTGGAAAACACCAGAAGCACGAAACTTTGACCAAAATATTCCGTCAGATGCCTCTCGCCCTGGGTCGACGTCAGAACGGCTTCTGGGGCCGGCATGCCGGGGCGAAGAATCGGAGCCTTTTCGGCTCGCGCTCGAGGTGCTATCGCTCCGGCCATCGGCGGGTTCACTGTGGCCAATGAGCTTCGCATGTCGGTGCCATTCAAAGGGGACGTACCATATTCAATCGGAGTGGATTGGCGAGGATTAATCAGTGTCTTAGCCACACTGCCAACGCTCGCTAAACGCAGTGCCGCCTCACGCATGAGTGTGAATCCGTAGCTAGGGGGCGCCATGAACTCGGTACTCTTGGCGCCATAGCGGATGTTCTCACGGGTGGCATGAACTCGCTCAAGGCTGTAGCTATCCAGTAGGCATTCTTCAGCATCTCCTTTTAAAACCAGGGCGAGCTTCCAGGCTAAATTACCGGCATCATCGAGGCCTGAGTTGAGGCCGCGTACACCGAAGATCGGCACTAGATGGCCCGCATCACCGGCAAACAAAGTGCGGCCATGGCGGTACTGCGCAAGCGTGAGGCATTTGGCGTTATAGATGGAGATCCAAAGGGCCCTCCAGGGCGCCGTCTCGCCAATCATGTCGAGATGGCTCTTTACCCTTGGCAGCACGTTCTCGGGTTTGACGGCCTCGACAGGATCTTCATCATCGCGGACTTGATAATCCACGCGCCAGATGTTGTCCGGCTGGCGGTGCATGAGGATGGTGCTACCGGGATTGGAGGGGGGATCAAACCAGGCTAGACGCTCGACCGCCCGCTGAGTATCTTGCTCAATATCGACGATGACATATTTGCCGTCGTATTGCACTCCCTCAAGCTGCAAGCCGAGCTGATCGCGGACGGTGCTGCGCCCCCCGTCACAGGCAATCAGGTAGTCGGCCTTCAAGAGCTGTTGCTGGCCCCTGACATCCTCAATCGTGACCAAAGGCCCATCTTCGAGATTGTCAAGCTTGACGAGCTTCGTACGCCATAAAACTTCGGACAAATCGCCCCGCTTTTGAGCCGCGCGATGCGCATATTGCTCCACATAAAACTGCTGAATATTCACCATGGGAGCAAAGCGTTGAGTCGGCTCGTGCGGCATCTGAAAATGCAAAACCTCCTGATCACGCCAAAAACTGCGTCCACCCGCCCAGGCCAATCCTTTGGCTTGCACGGCTTCGGCGGCACCCGCCCAGTCAAGAATCTCTTGCGAGCGCCGCGAAATACAAATCGCGCGGCTACCCGTGCAATAACTTTCGTCCGCTTCGATAACAAGATTGCGAATGCCATAACCCGCTAACA
>JAYUOT010000111.1:0-3371 GCA_043760705.1 Betaproteobacteria bacterium | reverse complement strand
TAAAAATGGGCACCGGTAATTTTTGGATCTTCGCAAAAACCCAGTGCGCGAGGGACGGGAACTTTGGTCTTGCCAAGAGCGCTAATGAGGGCCCATTCACGGCCCATATCGTGAGCCTTGGGTAAGAGCTCACCCATGGGAGGACGTCGAATCACGGCCTGCCGACCCTGTAAGTCTTCGATCTTGTAAGTCAGGTTTGAATGTCCGCCTTCAAGACGAGTCCAGTGGAGAGGTGGCTGTAATGAGCTCACATGTTCGGTGATCCAGGCCTCGACGGCAGCCCTGTCGTAGCCAGGAGTGATGTCAGCGACCTGCGAGTCAATCTTCGATGCGGTGTTGTCCATACGGTGACTTTAGCGCGGATTAGGTTTGACGGCCATAGGTGGGGTTCGAAATTCAAACCCTGCGCGCGATTTTAAGAAACCGCTACCCCACCCCAATACGCTGCACGTGCGATACTTGTGGCGAGGAGAACCATGAGTAAAGCATCCAAAACAAGCGCGGTGAGCGGATTAAAATCCATCGAAGCCGTGACGAAAGCCCTGGCTTCGGTCGGCTACATCTCAAACCGAGCGATATCCACTTCGGTATATCTTGCTCATCATCTGCGCAAGCCGGTTTTGATTGAAGGTCCCGCCGGCGTGGGCAAGACCGACTTAGCAGTCTCCTTGGGCAAGTCTTTGGAGTTTCCTCTGATTCGTATGCAGTGCTATGAGGGTCTCGACGAAAGTAAGGCCTTGTACGAATGGAAGTATGGCAAGCAACTGCTCTATACACAAATCCTAAAAGAGAAGATCCACGAACTCATTGGAGAATCTGACTCTTTGGATGCTTCATTCAAGAAATTGGCAACTTTCCAGGATTTGTTTTTCTCACGTGAATTCCTTGAGCCGAGGCCACTCTTGAAGTCCATGGAGCAAGCGGGCGGGTCGGTGCTTTTGATCGATGAGATTGATAAGTCTGATGAAGAATTTGAGGCACTTTTGCTCGAAATTTTGTCGGACTATCAGATCACTATTCCAGAGATTGGCACCATTCAGGCTCAGGTACCACCGTTGGTCATTCTGACCTCCAACAACACCCGTGAATTAGGTGATGCGCTCAAGCGCCGTTGCCTGCATTTGCATATTGGTTTTCCTGATGCGGAGCGCGAACGCGAGATTGTGCGAGCTCGAGTGCCTGATGTCTCTGCAAAATTGCTGCGCCAATTAGTAGCCTTTATCCAAGTGGTGCGAGATGAAAATATCCGTAAACTGCCATCGATCAGCGAGACGATTGATTGGGCGCGCGCCTTACTTTTGCTGCATGCGCCTGTGCTCGATGAAGATATGGTACGTAATACCTTGAACGTTATTCTCAAGCGACAAAGCGATATCGCTGAGATTGCTGGCAAGGTCGAGGAGCTCACCCAGGTGGCTCTCTCGAGCAAATAGCCCACCCGATTTCAATGGAGCGAACCCTCACCGATTTCATCCGCGCCCTGCGTGCGGCGGGATCGTCTGTTTCGAGTGCCGAGGCGATCGACGCTGCCAATGCCTTGTCATTAGTCGGTTTCGATGATCGGCAGCGCATGAAGGACACTTTCGGTTTGGTGCTAGCCAAATCAGAAGAAGAAAAGCTCATTCACGATCAGATGTTCGAAACTTTTTTTCGGCGAAGATCCGTCAACGCCACAGACAGTTCGTTCATCGAAAAAAGTCGTGCAAAATCTGCACAGAACGATGAGCGCAGCGCGTTGCCGAACTCTGAAAAGAGAGACGCTGGGCGCGAGGACGCTAAGCCAAGCACGGGGCACTTAAGTTTTCGAGAGTTGGCGCTCAGTGGTGATAGTGAGCGAATAGCGGCCGCCATTGAGCTGGCCGGCGCTGCATCCGGCGTGGACGATATCCGCTTTTCGACCCAACAGGCGTTTTTTGTTCGTCAGATGCTTGATCAGCTCGGGGTCGATGCTTTTGATCAAGAGCTGAGTGCAAAGTTGGGCGACCCCAGGCGCAAAGCTCAAGCGGAGGTCAAGAAGCTCAGTGAGGCGCGTACCCTGATGCAAAAGCGGGCGCGTGAGTATGTCGAGCAACGTTTCGAGCTATTTGGTCGTAGCGCCACCGACAATTTCATGAACGAGGTGGTCGCGAATCGCGAGCTGGCGCAACTAGGGATGCGCGACATGGAACGGATGAAAATCATAGTGGCCCGTATGGCCAAACGCCTCGCAGTGCGTCATTCCAGGCGACGTAAAGTGCGCAATCGCGGCCAGCTTGATATGCGCCACACCATGCGCGCCAATGCAGGACACGATGGTGTGCCCATCGAGTTGGTCTGGAAACACCGTCGCAAGGATCGACCCAAGATTGTAGCCATTTGCGATGTGTCGGGATCGGTGTCGCGCTACGTACGCTTCCTTTTACTGTTTCTCTATGCTCTGAAAGATCAAGTCACCGATCTTTCCGCTTTCGCATTTTCGGCGCGTCTGAAAGAGGTGGGCCACGAACTCGAAAGTATGTCGTTCGAGGCGGCGATGGACCGCATCATTCTTGAGATGGGTAGTGGCGGTACTGACTATGGACAGGCGCTACAGGACTTGCAAGACCAGCACTGGGATTCGATTGATCGGCGCACCACTATCCTGATTCTCGGCGATGGTCGCTCAAATCAAGCGGATCCGCGCCTTGATATTTTTCAAGAGGCTGCGGCCCGCGCCAAGCGAGTGGTATGGCTATGTCCTGAGCCGCCGGGGCGTTGGGGCACAGGGGATAGTTGTGTGCTGGAGTACAAGCCATTTTGTACGAGTTTGTCGTATTGCGCGACGGCCCTGGATCTTGAGCAGGCCTTGGATGAGGTTCTCAACGCCTACGATTGAGTTCAGAATGCGCCTCAGGAGTGCCTGGATGCTAAAACTGTTTAACGGAAGGTTTGAGAGTCATGTCATCATCATCATTCCCTGAGTTCGCTGAGGACTGGCTAAGAAAGTTTGGCGAAGCCTTACTGGCGCAAGATTTTCCGGGCGTGCGGGCTTTGTTTGGAGAAGAGTGTTTCTGGCGCGACCTGATTTCGTTCACTTGGACCATTCGCACTCTGGAAGGGCCGCAAGCGATCACCGCCATGCTTCGGGCTACACTGAATCATACCCAACCTAGCGCTTGGAAAGTAGAGGGTACTCCGAGTGAAAGTCACGGCGTTGGCGAAGCCTGGTTTCATTTTGAGACGGCGATCGGGCGGGGTCGAGGCATCGTTCGCTTTAAAAACGGTCGAGCCTGGACCCTTCTGACAACTTTGCAGGAACTGAAAGGTTTCGAGGAGCCCGCGGGTGCGCGCCGCGAGCAAGGCGTAGAGCATAAGGTCGTTCGGGGCCGAACCACTTGGTTGGAGCAGCGTGC
>JAYUOT010000110.1:0-17776 GCA_043760705.1 Betaproteobacteria bacterium | reverse complement strand
CTGTGATTCGCACCAAACCATCCTTGGGTGCGCGCCTAGAAAACATGCTCTCGTCCGTGCTTGGCAAAATAGACACGACCTCAAATTCATTGAACGCGATTTTAAGCGACGAAAACTTAGGGGCATTGAAGAGCTCCTTGTCAGATATTGCCCTTGTCGCCCGAACCATTTCGAGACGCAAGGATGCCATTGATGCGGGTCTCGCGAGCGCAAGCCTGGCTTTTGAAAATGCCTCTCGAATCACGTCTCGACTTGAACCTCATATCGCTCCTCTCATCGAAAAAGTCTCACGTAGTGCCGATTCTATTGAAAGGATGGGAGCGGAGCTTGCATTGACAAGCGCAAGTGCGACAAAAACCATCGACGTGGTTGGCGCAGATGTTCAGCGTTTTAGTTCCAGATCACTTCCAGAGCTTGATCGATTGTTGAGCGAGTTAAGTACCTTGACGATCTCATTGCATCGTTTGAGCGAGCAGACCGAACGTGATCCGAGAAGTTTGATTTTTGGTCGGAGAGGTGTTCCCGAGGGACCTGGTGAAAAGCTTGCGCAATGAAACGTTCTAATCCTCTTAAAATTGCTTGCACATCAGTGTGGGCCGCAATGCTGCTCACATTCAGCGCGTGTAGTGTACTTAAGCCCGTGAATTCTCCGGCGACGTCCTACTATTCGCTTGATTCAGTGAACCCTACGCCGCCATCCCCCTTCGCGCGGCAAAGGTTTAGGCCCACCCTGATCATTAATCCGCCCTCGGCAGCGGCCGGGTTTGGTAGTTCACGAATCATTTATCTGAGGCAGGCGCACAAAATAGAATATTTTGCCCACAGCGAGTGGGTAGAAAGTCCCGCAAGAATGTTGGCGCCGCTTTTGGTAGCGAGCTTACAAAACTCCGGTGTCTTTCGGGCGGTTGTGTTGACGCCTAGCGCGGTTGCGGCCGATTGGCGGCTCAACACCGAGATTGTCAGACTTCAACATGAATTCATGGGAGCGTCCAGCCGGGTGCGATTTACATTGAGGGCGCATTTGATTGATGAGAAGACTCGCCGAATTATTGCTATTCGGGAATTTGATGTCTCTACTGCGGCTCCGAGTAACGATCCGTATGGTGGTGTGAGTGCAGCCAATGGGAGTGTCGCATCAGTACTGCGGGATCTGACCCTCTTCACTTTAGAAGTGGCTGCGCAGCCCGTCGAATCCAATTAGACAAATTACGACGGGTATTTTTTTATCGGTCTTTAAGGACGAACTGCAAGCTCGTTTTTAACAGACGTGACGCCTTTGACCTTCCAGGTTAATGTTTCGGCCATAGTCTTTTCTGCCGTGCTTTTCGCAAATCCAGACAGCATGACGGTGCCCTTCAGGGTCTCGACGCGGATTGAAGTAGCGTCCACCAAAGTGTCCTCGACGAAGCGGGCTTTGACAGCAACCGTAATTGCCGTATCGTCAACATAAGCGCCGACGCTTTCCTGACCACGAGTCACCGCACAACCAGAAGATCCGAGGGTGACGGCGGCTATAGTGAGACTGCAAAGAATTGAGCGAATGTTCATAAGTGTTCTCCATCACGAATTTTTCGGAAAATTCCGATATCCCTAATTTGAGGGAAGGCGCGGCGAAAGTCGGTGCGTTGGCGAACAGTTTTTGAGTCGAGAGTGAAGCCTGGCTATGAGGGGATCGGAACAAGAAAGTAATGGGTGCCCTTTAAAGCGTGCCACTGGAGGGGTTCTCCAACCCTCAGAGTGGTCAATGCCTGGTCTTTTTCTAAATAGAGATCTTGGCGAAGTTGCAAGGTCATTGCCCCTAGGTCGTTCATATTCGTCACTCGGACCAAAACGAAATGAAGTATTCTTTGATCCCGACGTAGGATCAGCTCAACCTGGGGCCAAGCGAGTGGTAAGCAAGGCGTTAAATTCAGGCTTTCAGCACCGATCCTTAGCCCGAAGATTGACTCAGTGGCCGCACGGTGCATCCAAGCCGCTGCACCGGTATACCAGCTCCAACCTCCTCGACCTGTGTACGGCGGGCAACTATAAACGTCACCGGCCATGACGTAAGGTTCAATTTCGTAATCAGATCCATGTTTTGGATGGATTGATCGGTGCGCCGGGCTGAGATATTTGAAGTATCGATAGACAGTGCTGCCGTCGACCGTTCCACCGCGTTTGAGCGCTAAGTTGGCCTGGGCCATTAAGGCCCAGACCGCGCCGTGAGAGTACTGGCCGCCATTTTCTCGAACACCGGGAGGGTAGGCTTGAATGTAGCCTGCGCTCGGGTCAGCGAGTTTGAGGGGAGGGGTTAAAAGTCTAATAAGCCCCGCGTCCTGATCGACGAGGCGCGCCTCCACCGAGGCCATGGCGATCATCTGCTGTTCAATGGGCGCGACATTGGAGAGCACGGACCAAGCTTGAGCGATCAGGTCAATCTTTGCTTCCGGGTTATTGCTCGAACCTAGGGCTTGTCCATTATCAAAGAATGCTCGCTTGAACCAGTTACCGTCCCAAGCTTGCTTGCCGAGGGCCGACTTCAAGTCACGTGCCGAGGCCTCCCATGTTTCGGCCCTCGTGTACTCTTGTCGGGTCCGCGCAATCGGTGCCATATCGACCAATAGAGCGCTAAGAAACCATCCTAGCCAGACCGACTCCCCCTGACCGAGATGGCCCACTCGATTCATACCGTCATTCCAGTCACCGCTTCCCATGAGCGGTAAGCTATGAATACCAGTATTTAGACTTTTGTCGATGGCGCGAGCCGCATGTTCAAAGACAGTAGATTTCTGCTCGGACACTTTCGGAATACTGTAGGAATCCTCCGCTCCTGGAGGGATTGGAATGCCTTCGATATAGGGAACCTCCTGATCCATTAGTGAGCTATCCCCGGTGACCCGCAAGTAATGCAGGAGTGCATAAACTAACCATAAAAGATCATCCGAGAAATGGGTGCGAACTCCAGCCCCTGTTGGCGCATGCCACCAGTGTTGAACATCGCCTTCAGGAAACTGTCTTGAAGCGGCTAACAAGATTTGGTCTCTCAGCATTTCTGGCCGGGTCCAGGTAAGGGCCATGGCATCCTGAAGCTGATCCCGAAATCCGTTAGCGCCACCGGCCTGGTAGAAGCCGGCCTTGGCCCATAGCCTGCTTGAGATCGTCTGATAAATTAGCCATCGATTCACCATCGCGTCGAAAAGTCGATCTGGCGTCTTGACCTGGGTGGATCCCAGCAATTCGCTCCAAAGCTGGCGCACCTGATCTAACCTTGCTGAGGGGGGCTTCAAGCATGCTTCAAGTGCGAGCTTTCGGGCCTCCCCATCGGACAGACCATAGCCCATCAGGAAGGTCTGCTCCAGAGTTTCACCTGCGTTTAAAATCTTCTTCAATGCAAGAGCGCCACAAGGGTCTAAGCCGGTGCCGGAGCGCTCTGCAAAATTCAGTGGCAAGACGAGGCTGCCGCATGCGTCGAAAAACTCGCGCCGATCGCATGTCCAGTCCTCACTTTCAAGATCAGAGCTGGCCGCACCGAGAAACGCGGTACCGCCTCCAAAACCCGTGGTGTAGTCTTGCTGAGTACAGAGAATCGCCGTGACATGAGATTTGGAGTGCTTTGTAGAGTTGCTTGGATCTTGACTTTGACGCGGAAAATCTTCTCGATAAAGAGCCGTACGGGTGGTGCTGCGAGCGTTACGGTTCGCACCCATCGCCCATTCTGCCAGGCCGATCAGGCGTAAATGCTGGCTTCGGTTGGCAGTGTTTCGGACCTTGATGGTCACGTGTTTTACAGAACGTTTGTCATCTACACACCACGAGGCGCTCACTTTGAGATCATTGAACTCATGTTCAATGGTGGTGTAGCCTTGTCCATGCGCGATGTGATAAAAAGTGTTGTCCGCCGCCCAGGCAGACGGTGAGAGGCTCCAGACCTTCAGGGTACGGCGATCTTGAATTAAAAACCATTCACTCGGCGTGTCAGCCACTGCGTCATTGGACCAAGGCGTGAGCTGATTCAAGCGGCTATTTCCCGCCCAGGTATATCCACCACCCGACTCCGATATCTGCGCGCCAAAGTGGGGATTTGAAAGAACATTGATCCATGGTTTTTGTGTTCTGCTATCGGCACTCACCTGAAATTTGAATTCACCGGCCTTGTCGTAAAAATCGCCTTTGGGGGGAGAAAGTTTTCGACCTCCTAATTGGGCTCGATTGACCGGCGTTCTCGTTCCCTCATGTCTTTCATCGAAGTCGCTTTCGTGAAGGTCTAGTAAGGCCTGAACATGATGCACAAGTGGCCGACCATCGGCTAAAAATTGAAGGCAGCTAAGTGCTTGCAGGCTCCCCAGCTCGTCAGGGGCGAGTTCCTCGGAACGAAGCAAATGAAAGCCAGTGATCGCTGCATGGCCACTTTGTGCAGTATCCACCAAGTGACGATCACGCAAGGCCGCCATTTCTCTCTGCAAGGCCATTTCGTAGGAGGCCGGTTCGCGGTTTACGACCACTAAATCGCAAGGAACGCCGCCCCAGGTCCAGACTTGTAAAGACTGAGCGAATGAGCGCACCAGTCCGAGGCTCTCTGGGTTTCCAGCGAAGATCAGGACAATGGGCTTATCACCCGAAATTCCGAATCGCCAGATTCTTTGTCGGTTGATCATACTGGCTGGAGTGGGGATCAGTTTGGCATCCAAAAGACGCGGCCTGGTGAGCGTCAACACCAGCGATGTCGTCAGCGACTGAATCGCCGCAAGTTTGTCTGGACGCATACTCAGAGATCGTAGTCTTATGTTGGTAAGTGTGCCGGACATGAGCGAAGCTCGCTGCACGTGACTGGCTTGACGATACTTGTCTACTACCGCGCGAAGTTTTGCGGCGTCATCATGCGCCGCCGTACAAAAGGTCAACTGGGCTTTGGATCCGTGGGGGATTCGTAGGCGCACGGACAGCGCCGCTACTGGATCCAATCCTGTGTCGAGGGGCGAAGCCTTACTTTCCTGCTGAACTCCATCGTCGCTTAAGCCTAAATCGGCGGTCGAATGAAACCTCGCGAGGGGACTATTGGACGCTCCGTTTCTGCCAAGCCATTGTCTTCGATCGGTCTGAACTTTTACCTCCAGAATGTTGGGGTCTGCCTGCGCGACAAAATGGGCCAATCGAATAGCACGTTCAGAGCTCAGACGGGGTGTTCTTTGGAGCAGAATGGCTTGGTCTGAGGCTAGCCAGGAGGCCTCAACAAACAGGTTAGAAAAGGCTGGATGAGCTTCGTCTGCTCCGGGTTCTGTCAATGTAGGTTCAATAACGGAAAGTAGCTCTAAATCTAAAGGTTTTGAACTCAAATTGATGAGTTCAATTTGCCTGAATTCAATATCGTCTTCGGGGCTTACCCACACCGACGTGGTGGCTTTTAGATCGGACCAGGTAGCTTCAAACCGGACCCGATCGATGTGAAATATGCTGTGATAATGAGCGGCCGGGTCGGGGGCCGGATGCAGTGTCAGTGAAACGGGCTTCGGCTGCCGGTTCCATCGCAAAAAAAAGAAGCTTCCGTGTTCATCCCTAAGAGCGTCATCTCTCCACCGCGTGATGCCGGTTTTTCCCCATCGGCTCCAGCCCGCGCCATTGGCCCTGATCGCTACACTATAGTTGCCGTTGCTCAGGAGGTGCGTGGGTTCTACCGCTGTTGCTCCTGGACTCACATCTCGCGTAAATGAGGGGGCTCCCGACTCCGAGCTAGAAACAGGACGGCCCGGCATCAAGGCATGAAGGGTCGATATTTCTCTGGGTGCTTTTTCTTGAAGCAGCGATGCAACCGCTTCAATTCTCGGCTCCTTCATTGCCCAGCGTTGAGCGCACCCACCAAGGAGCGTGTTGGCAAGCGCGACAATGGACATGCCCTGATGGTGAGCCATAAACGCAAACACCGGTGTGAAGCGTCGTCCTTCGGACTGCCTAGCGGCCGTAAAATCTAACGACTCCACGAAGCCATAGCGTGTCGACGGGCAAAGCTCCGCGAGCGCCCGAAAGTTTTGGCAGGCACGTCGAGCGTCAATTTGAGCAGCCAGTGCCGTGGCGTACGGCGCAATGACCAGTTCATCGGACGGGGTCCGACGCAGCGCCAAGCGTGGCACGCCTTGAGGCGAGTATTGATAGGCTAATGTATTGTCGCGTCCAGAGTAGGCTGATTCAGAAATTCCCCAAGGGACATGATGTGCTTTGGCAAAGTTAAATTGTTCTTGTACTGCTGCTTCACAAGCTCCGCGCAGCATGCTGCCGGAGGGTTCCTCCAGGATTAAACCGGGCATGAGGTACTCAAACATCGAGCCTGACCAGGATCGCACGGCCGCGCGGATGCCTAGAGCGTAATACGGTCGACCCAATGTGGCCCAGTGGCTGGACGGAACATCTCCTTTGGCGATTGCAAGTAGGCTGGTCAGCCGACATTCGGAAGCCACAAGGTCGTAGAAGCTTGCGTCAAGCTGCTGCTCCGTGACTCGATAGCCGATGTGAAAAAGATGTCTCTTACGATGGTATAGGAATTTAAAATCCGCCTCCCACGCTAGCTTTTGGCAGCGCGCGGCGATGGTTTTAAGTGTGACTGAACTCTGGTCGGAATTTTCGATGAGATCCTGCGCAATCGAGATGAGCATTGAAACATGATCGATTAAGCACCACTCCAAGTGATGTTGGGTCTCTACAGTCTCCTCGTTCAAGGCGGGCTCACGACCGAGCCTATCCTTGGCTAGCTCTTTTCTGGCCTGCACCAGTAAGTTCAAAAACTTGTGAGGATCGTTGCCAGCTTCGGCAAGGGGATCACTCAGGCTTAGAACTCTTGTGATGGCATTGTCCTTCGTGGCGTACCCAGTAGTAATGGATATGACACCCTCTGACTTCACGAGAAGTGGCGCCAACCTCTGCTGAGAGTTCTGAAGCGCGCGCCTCGCCTGCCGAAAGTCGATTGGAAACTGGGACAGTTCGATGCACGCCTGAGCGACTGCAAGCAAATGCCCGCTAAGATTTCCACTGTCGACCGTGGACACATACTTTGGGCTAAGTACTTCACCGCTTTGGGTGTTGTACCAATTGAAGAAGTGCCCGCGATGGCGCGGCAGGGCGTCCAGTGTGCCGAGGGTCTGTTCGAGACGAACGATAAGGTCGGTGGTGCCAATCCAACCAAATTCCCTCGCGCAGACAGCGCTCAAAAGATAGAGCCCAATATTGGTGGGGGAGGTGCGGTGCGCAATCATGTCGTACGGCACGGTTTGAAAATTGTCAGGCGGGAGAAACTGGTCGCTGGCGGTAATGCAGCGTTCGAACGTTCGCCAAGTGTCGCGTGCTATGGCATTTAAGAGGGAGTTATCCTCGATCGACAATTCAGGCTCGAGCCTCTTTGATCGTGAACGTATGCTCCACCATGTCCCAACGGGAGCGCCGAACCACAAGGCGCAAAACGTGACGGACCACCCCAGGTAAGGAGAACCCATGAACCAGAGGCTCAAGATTAATATTAATGCGATAAGTGGCTCTTTGCGATGAACTGAAATGACTTCAGATAGACCTGATTTTGCGTTGACCGAGGCTGAATCGGCTGTGGTCCATTGGAGCAAATGTTGCCGACTAATCAACATTCTGTAAAGTGCACGAATGATCGCGTCAAGTGCAAGGATACTGTTTTGCAAGAGTTGCACCAAGTGCCACAGACCTCCTAATACAGCACGGGTGAGATCGATTGCACCTTGCTGAATGAAGCGATTTTTCGAGAGATCTTCGCGATGGGTTGCGAGGCCCGCGAGTGCGCCAATGAGCGGTCCCCCACAGTAGGCCGACAAGATCAGGATCACGGTGGTTGAAACACTAAGGCCAACACCAGCCAGCGAGACAAGCAAGAGTGCCATCGACATGGGCGCAACCAGTGATCGCCGTAAATTATCAAAAATTTTCCAACGACTTAAAACGCTTAGAGGGTAGCGCCGGGCCTGGAAAAGAAAGGGCAGGAGCTGCCAATCCCCACGGTTCCAACGATGGGCACGAGAGGCCGCGACGTCGGGATGGAAAGGTGCTTGTTCCAATACAGTCACATCGGTCACGACCGCGCAACGAGCGATACTTCCTTCCAGGAGATCGTGACTCAAAACACATTCATTGGGTAGCCGCTTGGACAACAACGCATGGGTAGCCTTCACATGTAAAAGTCCCTTACCCGAGAACGTGCCTTCCTGGAACAGGTCTTGATAGACCTCCGAAGTGGCCGCGCTGTAGGGGTCCACTCCTGTCTGACCCACAAAAAGCCAATGAAAGAAAGTTGCTTCCTGAGGCGACACCATGGGCGTTGCGACTCTAGGTTGCAGGATCGCGTAGCCCCCCTGAAGCTGATCACCGACAGAATTTAATCTCGGTTGATTCAGAGGATGCAGAGCGACCGCAACCAGTTCACGAAGTCGACCCGGGGGGAGTTGGGTGTCACTATCCAGTGTTAGAACATACTTGGTGCCTGGCGCGATCTGCGACTCCTGTCCCAGATCCAAAAATTCATCTGGGGCCATGCTCGATGAAGTCAGGACTCTCCTGCCGTTCAAGTCAGCGTCGAAATGCGTCTCTCCATCGCGGGCAAGAATGCTGATGAGAAGTTCAAGCTTGCCACGTTTACGTTCCCAGCCGATCCAGGCCTGTTCACTGCGACTATAACGTCGCTGGCGGTGTAGGGCGATGAAACGCGGCGGTTCCCCGGCTGCAACGGGGTATTCCAGGTTAAGACATTCGATATTCTTTCTCATTGCCGAGAGCAAAGTCGCGTCGGAACTAGATTGAGCCTGTGTCGAGTCAACCCAATCCGAGAGAATGGCAAACTGAGCATAGGGTTCTGGGTTTGCGAGGTAATGTAGTAACAAACGATGGGTGAGGTCGTTGATCGAACGGATCTGGGTAAGCATTGCTGGAATGACGACCATCACGCGCTCCTTCAGGGGGACGCCCTCAGAGAGACGTAGGCGCGGTAGTTTTTGCGGCCGAACAGACTCACTGATTAGTCGATTCACCAGAGCGACAATAGCCTCAGAGGTCGGAAAGACCATTAGAGTCGCAACGACCAAGATAAGCCACGGATCATCAAAGGACAGGCTTGGCGTCGACCCGCGCTCTGCCAATAGCCACGCGATGATCGTCAAGGTGCCCAGGAGGATCGCTCCAAGATAGAATGGAAGAATGGCGCTCTTAAAGTTCTCTCGGTGCCGACCCATCGCCCATTCTCTGATGCACAGCAGCTTCGCAAGTTCGGCACGACCCAGGCCCTTCATCCAATAGCTGGCCGATGCTTTCGGGCTATCAGCAGGCACATCATTAATGAGTGAAAGCAGCGTCTGCGCGACGGAGGTTTCACTTCTTCCCGATTGAATCGCCAACTTTTCGACGCATTGTAAAGTTTCGTCGCGAGTCGTATCGCTTTCAGCTTCGAACTGCTTCGAACTGAGCATGAGCTGCGTAAGCTTGTTGCATTGCAAGACGATTGCGGTCCAGTCCGCGTCACCCACTGCTCTTAATGAAGTAATCGAATTACAAACGCTAATATTGTCGGCGGCCTGTTCGCTGTTTTGTTCGGCAAGCGTCGAGCCTAGCCTCGCGGTGGCGTCACTCAACCAGGTCTCGTGTTCGACAGAAAAAGTGTCGTTAATTCGCCCCCAGCGGTTCTGCAGTCTTTGAGCTAACTGTGCCACGAAGGTGTGGCCAACGCCGCGTGGAACCAAGAGTGCAAAAAGCTCATCGAGCTTCTCAGTAGAACAAGTGTCTATATTGTCGCAACACAGGTTGGCTACTTCTCGTGCCGCTGACTGATAGCACACCCGCTCGGCCAAACGACGAAGATTCTCAATGAGAACGACTCGAAGGGTGGTCGGAAGTGCCCACAGCTCGCCCAGGTCAAGTTCTTGTGCCTCTTGGTATGCACACAAAAAGGGTACGAGAACCTCGTCTTCGAAGGCGCCGTCAGTGTGAGCTACAAAGGCCCAGGCAACACCGTAAATTCTTGGTAGGCCCGCTAAGGGTTCACCTTGAAGCACCGGTAAGCTTCGAAAATAGCTGAGTGGTAAACCCTCGTGAACTTCTTTTAATTGCGCCTCGATCAAATGAAAGTTGTCGAGCAGCCATTCGGCCGCTGGGCTGATGTCGTAACCTGCCGTCGCTTGAATGCTCAAGTAGTCGTGTGCCGCCCGCAACATTTTAATGTTGCTCGTGAGTCTGGGAAAGAATCGATCCCTAACGCGCATTCCAAACGATTCACGCCGATTCCGTGCGGCGTTCTGCGCTTGCCCTAAACTTCGACCATGCTCCGCGAAACGTTGCAAACCAAAAATTTCTGATCTGATCGGGGGATGAATTGGCTCTTTTTGATAGTTGAGGATTTTGAGTAATGCGCTAGATGCGTTGGGAATCAAATTTTCCCATGCCTCAGACCAGGAGATAACCGACTCCTAGTAAAAGCAATGCCCCAGTGACGCTTGTTATGAAGCGAGTGAACACAAAGCCTTGAACACGATGCAAGGCGCATTTAAGATTGAAGGAAAGGCCGCTGTGGATTTGGCAGAGCATCATGTGCTCTTGTAGTCCGTAAACATCTAACCCCACCGACATCACCGCAAGCTCCGAAGCATAGGTACGCTCTTCACCGCTAAAAGGATTTTCTTTCATCATGGAATTATCTCTCTGTTTGGTTTGGATAGAGTGGTGTAAAGCCAAGAAACTTTTATAGCGGAGCGTCATCTAAAGTTCTGTGCGCTGTCCAACCGAGTGGTTTCATTTCAATCGAAAGTGCCCCTTGAGTGTTCGACAACGCACGGACGCTATCAAAGCCTTGGAGTATCTTGGATTTACGCTCTTCTTAGAGCACACATTTTCAGTGTTTGCTTCTTGATTCTCGGCGCCAACAAATAATTAAGGGGAGTTACATGAGTGTAGGAACAATCATTCTCGTAGTACTGGTTCTGATGCTGATAGGCGTCATTCCGACTTGGTCGCATAGTGCAAACTGGGGATATGGACCCACCGGGGGTCTGGGCCTCATCTTGCTGGTTGTACTTGTACTGGTGTTGATGGGAAAAATATAGACGGTCCTTAGTGATCGCCACTCGGGTGCTTTTATGCAGCTTGCGAGTGGCGATGGGCGCTTAGGTTGATCGCTACTTGACCTTTGCCTTGGAGGCACGTTGCAAAAATTGTCGATATAGGTCGAACCCCTTTAGCAGCATGGGCTCCGAGGAGGGTAAGAGCACACCCATCTTGGAAATGAGAAGCGGTGCGAGCGCACTTAGAACAATGGGGTTGGCCACTAATCGCCAAGGCTTGATTTTGTATATAAGAGCTCCAATGGCCGCCGCGGTCACGACTGCGGTGAGGGGATGCTTTTGAACCGTGGGCTCAACGATGAAGTTGCCAGCCGCGCGCGCCATTGAAGTCATGCTGGATACCTCTGGTGCATCCATTGCGTCAGCCATGTTACGGCGTGATTCTTCTAGCCTCGAAATCGCCTCATTTGAACGGCTCATGATGGCGTTCGGCGACGTAGCACCGCGAGGTCAGCCCGTAGTTGTTGCTTGACAACCGTCAAGGCATGTGTGCCATACGAGAATTTAGAGGCGAATTGCCACAAGCCAAGTGCAATAAGCAGCGGCAGGATTGGAACCCCCAGGAGCAGCCATAATCCGTGATTGTTGATGCCCACGCTAATACCCCATAACATAGCCGCCATACCGGCAAAAATGAAAAATAGCAGGATGCAAAAAGCGACCGCTATTTCGCATACTGCACGTCGTTTCCAGTCAGACACCGTGCTCTTCAAACTCTCTGCGATAAGATCAGCGTACGCTTCCGCATGATCTGCGAGAATCTCGGGTTTTTTCGCCAGAATGAGAAGAGCAGGGTGGGTCATGAGCAAGCTACTTTGTAGAACAGGAGGATCGACTGGCCAAGCTGATCAAGGCCATTAATGCAGCGCCGCTTGCAGCAGCAATCAAAAGTGCTTTGACGGGATCGTTAGCAATATACTGCTCCGCGCTTTGCTTGGCCTTAAGAGCTTGTTCTTGGACCAGTTTGCTTGTCTCATGAACACTCGCCATTCCGCGATGAGCTATAGAACCCATCTCGTTATTGGCGTTTTTCAACCAGGGAGCCGTTTGGTGACGAATATTTTCCATCGTGCGTGCCAGGCTCTCTAGCGCTTCATCAGCCGCACGTTGCGTTGATTTGATCGCTTCTTCAGCCGAGCGTGCGGCCTGCTCTGTCACGGCGGTCACCTGGTCAATGGGCTTTTGTGGGATCATCGGAGTTCCTTCAAGCGCGCTCATTTTTTCTTCCCTACTTCATGACCAATGATTCCGCCAACGGCGGCACCGCCGACGGTCCCAACGCCACTGCCGCCCGTGAGCACAGCGCCGCCGACAGCGCCGACTCCCGCTCCAATGGCGGTGGCTTTATCCGAGGCGCTCATGCCAGCACATGCGCCGAGCGTGCCTGCGAGCGTCGTGATCAATATTAATTTGTGAATCGTTTTCATGTCGTCATCCTTAGGTTAAACAATAAGTTTTTAAACGAGGTTTGGAAATCTCAAGATTTCCCAAAACGGGCCTTGGCTTGCGCTATGCACTTGTCTTTGACCTCTCCCGAAGTCGCATCGCATTTTTCCTTTTCGACGGCATACGCCGCATCTTTTTTGTCGTCACTTGCGTCCTTACGCGCTTCGGCTTTCTCTTTGCTGGCTTTGACACGTGCGTCGGCTGAGCCTTCCACCGCTTTCATGTCGGCCTTGTCGATCTTGTGTTTGGCTTTTGCATCGGCCTTTGCGCTCACTTGCGCGGCGGCTGCCTCCTTGCGACAAACATCTTTCGCATTGCCAGTAGATTCGTCACATTTTTCGAGGGCGACGCTATGGTTTGCATTGGCTTTGGCAACGCTCGCGTTGTATCTATTTCTCTCTGTAGGTCGATAGCTTGCATAAAGATCTGCCTTGCCTATCTTTTGCTTGGCCTTCGCCTCAGCCAGGCATATATCGTAGGGGTTGGCTTTAAGGGATGCGCAGGCGAGTTTCGCTGTTTTGTAATCGGCCTCCAGTTTTTCTTCGCTGGCTTTGTATGTGGCCTTGGTCATGTCTTGAGCGAAGGCAGCCGTTGCGCATGCAAGTCCAATCCCCAGCGCTAGTGCACGGATATTTAAGTGATTCATATTTTTCCTAAAAGTCGATGGCTTATAGCCGATACACGGATAGTAGAAAATTGCACTGGTTGAGTCTGTTGGGCAGCGCACAGACCCGTCATTTAGGTGATTTGAGGACGAATTCTTCTATGTTCGCATGATTTGATGTTCGAATTTATGCGTTCGGCGATGGCCCTGATGGGTCACAAAGGTCTGTGTGAAAAAGGCACCCCTTAGGGTGCCTTTTCCCGCTTCTTGAGTAGGTTTGATCGATCTGTTTAGACCATCGCCTTGGCCGACACGGTCTGTTTTTCTCGGGTGCGACGTTTCATGAAGCCCACTGCGCCCAACCCTGCCAACATCAGGGAGTAGGTGGCAGGCTCCGGTATGGGTGCGGCCTGAAAGTTGAAAGAGCCTCCGCCTTGGCTGATGCTGAACCCACCATTGAAACGACTGACTTGCGACGAAGTGTTGGTGAACGATGACAAGGCGACGTTGTAAAACGGGACCGGCGCAACGAAGAAGCCTGCGGTAGCCGCTGCGGGGTTGAAGGTCAGATTAGCGGCTGCGCTGGGCGTGAAATTACCGCCGACTGCGGGAGCTGTCGACACCGTACCAGACAATAAACTGCCAGTAGCCAACATGATCTCTCCGACGGCGGTTTCGGTGGGGTTGTTGAGTGCATCAAAACCAAAGCTGGCGACGCCGTTGTAGCCGTAGAGAGTATAGGTGAGCGTGCTGAAAGTACCTGAGGTGCCGACCGAGCTAGGGTCGCCCAGTCCAGTGTTACCTGTGCCGCTGAAACTAATGTACAAGCCATAGTTGCTGTTCAAGCCACCGGGCACTAAGGTCAAGCCGCTAAGTTGTGCGCCGCTGATCGACAAAAACCCACTTTCCGTGAAGGAGCTTCCTGGACCGAATCTAACCGTGGCGTAGTCTGAAATCAAGACATTGTCGCCCGTGAAGACGGTGCCGTTCAAAGCCACTCCAGCAGGGTTGAGAGTGAACACTGTCGCGGCGGATGCGATGGAGCAAAGGGCAGCCAGCGCCACAGCCAGGGCGGTGTGTTGCGCGAGTGACTTCGGGATCCGTGTGGCGCGCGAAAAAAGAGGAAGGGTCATAGTGAGCTCCAAGCTGTGAGGTGTGGCTCGAACGAAATCGTGCGAGTGGTGAGTGAAATCTGTTCGCTACAGGGTACACAGCACGGCGCTTTGCGCAGTGAAGAGCGGCTTACGGATCTCACGCCTTAGGCTATGCAGAATGCCGCTTTTAGTCTGTTCGGTAGGACACGCAACTCTGAACCAAACGATGCCGAGTCAGGACGATTGTCCGGGCGACAAGGGACTCGGAGGTTCTTTTAAAAAATACTCCAAGGGCAGCCTACCAGCCCTGGCCGTGGGAGCGGGGGCGCGACCCAAGCGAAACAGCATGCAAGGTCGTGCGCCAAGTTCGGTCTCACTATACGCGGCGCTTAGCACTTGCAGACCTTTGGACAAGCGCTTCTGAGTGGCGGCACACACCCAATGACGGCTGCTTTTTTGCTGCACCAAAACCGTGGCCGCCGCCATAGGCTGCAAGGCCAGGCCATGGTGCTCGGCGGCCAGCCATAAACGCTCCAGGGCGCGCCCAGCTTGCAAATGAGCCGTATCGTCGTTGGCTGCATTTGACATTAACATGCCAAGGTGCGGCGCCGCAGCACCGAGTAGGTAGCCCGAACGCAGGCCCAAGGCCAGGTGCGCGCCCATCCCATCGGCCGCGCGCATTAAGGTCCAATGGCGTAGCCAGGCAAACGGCCAGCGCATGGGGAATTCCACCTGCAAGGCAGCAGGGGGTAAGCCTTCGGGTACGGTGCCTTCCCAGCCACGCTCGAAGCGGATGGCGCTGAACATTTCATGGTGGAGGCCGCGACGACGAAATCGTTCGCTTTCAGCGATGCGTATCAAGCTCAGCGCCAAACGGCGTTGTGGGCCAGCGGCCAGCCAGTGAATACTGACGCCAGGTACAAAATTTGCGGCGGCGCTAATCTGCTCGAGCACGCCGCTGGCTACCGGCGCACGTTGGTAAAAGCACCGATTGGTGTGGCGAGTTGGGATGGCCTCGGCCAGCGGATCGACGGCGGGCGGAGCGCTCTGCCAGCTTAGTTCGACCAAGCGAGAGGAGTCGAATTGCCAGCTTGCATGGGTCGTGAAGCCCAGGGCCTGTGCGCGCAGCGTGATGTTCTCAACCACCGCGCCAAAGGACAGGAGCGCCAACATTTTTCTGTCAGGTCGCATGGGCCACGAAGCGCAGTCGGTGGCATGCAGGGTCACCGCTTGGGAGCCCACCTCCAACCAGAAGTAGTGTTTGTTCTCCGCGGACGGCGCTTGAACTCCCGCGGTCAGGATTTGATGTAGCGCGTCGGCGTGAGGAATCACGGACGACTCTTCAGTCGCCGCTTGGCCACACTCAACAACAAGCGCTGGATTGGGTTGCGGTTGCCGCCGGGCCGCCAAGTGCTACGAAATTGGTTGCTGTAAGCATCAAAGTGCAGGCCTCGTGGCGCGGCAATCACCTGGCCTCGGCCTAACACCAGTTTCAGCACCTGTGCGGCCGCCACGCCGCTGCACAACTGCACGGCAATGGCCGTGGAGGGTCCGCGTCGCCGCTTCAAATCAACCCGGCCCCGGTCCACCAGGTAAGACATTTGCAACATACTGGGCGACAAACCCACCAGGAAGCGCAATGCTTGCTCGTCTTCGGATTGACCTTCAAGCTGAAAGTAGTCGTCGAAACTCATGCCGCCCGGCAAAAAGTTGAGTAAGGCCGCACCCATGCCCAAGGGCGCGACTGTGACGGCCGGAATACCCAAGGCGCGACATCGCGCAAACACCAGGCGGCGCACGGGCAAGGCAAAAAAATCCAGCCCGTCGATATATACATTGCCGTCTTTTAAAAATGCATCAAGGTTGTTGGCGTCCAAGCCTTGATCGAAGACGCGAATGTCAATGTCGGGGTTGATGTCACGCGCCATGGCCACCATGACGTCGGTTTTGTTCTTGCCGAGAGTGGACATGGTGGCTCCCACTTGACGGTTGAAATTGGCCAAGGCGTAGGTGTCGAAATCGGCCACCGAAAACGCGCCCACACCCAAGCGCGCCAGGGTGAGCAAGTGCACCCCGCCCACACCTCCCAAACCCGCGATGCAAACCCGCGTCTGCTTCAAGCGCAGTTGCTCGCTTTCGAGCAACCAGCCCAAGTTGCGCGAAAAGGCGTCGTCATAGGAAAAATTCCCAGACTCGTTCTCGGAGCGATTCTCAGCCTGATCAGTCATTGGCGTGGGCCGTTCCAAATCCTGCTCCAAAGGGTCGCGGTGTGTAGGCCGCATCGGGTTGAGTGCGCAGCAAACGTTCGACGATGCTGGCCTCTTCGGCAGCCGAAAAAAAGTAGGGGTAGAGCGAGCGTGTGTAATCGCCCAGATCGGGCCTGCCGCCGTACCGCGTGATTTGCGCATGGGCGTGGTCAAAGTTCAAACATAGCAATACGGCCGGCGCCTTCACGCGCGGGTTGATGCGTTGTAGCCCCCGCACTTCAAAGCCCAGCATGCGTTCGTAATAGCGTCGGTGCCGTGGATTCACCTCGATCAGCAAATCGTCAAATCGCATCATGAGGTGGGCGTAAATGTAGGCCACGTGAAACAACGAGGCGAGGACGCGTTTGGAGCGCACCACACTGTCAATGGCCAGCTTGGTGAACTCACATAGATTGCGGCCCTCGGCGCGCAACGCCGTGATCTCAGTCACAAACGGGTTATCAGCGTGCAGGCCCGCCGGTGAATCAAAACCGATGGTGATCGTGCCGATCGTCACCCCGGCGTCGCTGGCTACCAAGGTGATTCGGGTGGGCAACTGCTGCGGCGATAATGGCGTGCTGAGGTAGCCGCGCGCCGCATACATGCGGTTAATCAAAATGCTGGCCGAGCTACGCAGGCCCAGTGAGTTGGCACTGCGAATCTGGAACAAGCGCTGACCCACCTCGTCGATCTGTGGTCCGACGTCGGCTGGACCGTCCTGGATCAGCGAGTGCAAGGGATGCGCAGGCTCGAAGGGCACATTAATGATAGTGTCGCTGGGCAATGTACGTCCTGTGAGTTTGCAAGCGAGCGATGGCTAAAGCTTGTGCCGCAATGGTTTTTAACCGTAACCGGACAACTACATTGCGTCTGTGCGCCAACGCACGGTAGCCGCTTGTGTATACCTGCTGGCGGGGTCGGGGTGCTGCTTGGTAAGAAACGGGCTAACTGACCTTATGTTCGCCAGCGCACGGTAAAATCAAATGAGCGTTGGTAAATTCCTTGAATCTCGCTTACGGAAAGGATCTTCACTCGTATGAGACCTAAGCTGAAATGAGCAAGCCGCGCGAGTTCTACCTGGGCATTTCGGCTGCTCTTATTTTAGTGGTCCCTACGGTTCTGCTGTCGATGTACGTGTTTAGTCAGTTAGAGATTTCGATCCAAAGCAAGAGTCAAACGCAGATGGTTCTGCGCGATGCGAATCGCTTGTTGTCCTCCTTGCAGGATGCGGAGATTGGTCATCGAGGTTTTTTGTTGACGGGCGACATTGCGTTTTTGGCGCCCTATACTGAAGCT
>JAYUOT010000109.1:0-37178 GCA_043760705.1 Betaproteobacteria bacterium | reverse complement strand
GCCCGCCGAATTAAAGGGTGTTTTCACATTGGGCGAGCAGCAGAACGATACGCTGACGAAAATAGAAACCACCAAAAAAGAACAAGACGCACTTACTGCAAAGATTGAAAACCTCAGTCGAGGCTTAGCAAGCGCTGACGGAACGGCTGGCAAGCGGGTAGAGTTGGTGGCGCTCGAGGTCACGTTCACAGAGAAGTGTTGGACATTAAAGCAAAGACTTGATGGGCAAAAGGCACAAGCCGCTTTCACAGGTTACATGGGGAGCAAGGATAAGTTTAGAGCCAAGCTTTTTCAGGAGCGCGCCTCGAACGCCGCAATCCTTATGCCGCTGGCCGATTCGGAAAAAAAAGCCGGGACCATCTTTGGCCCAGCGCCAACAGTGGAGGTAGCTGTCCCTGTAGCCGACACTGCGAAACTTCTATCGCATGAAGCAGATCCTATTCTAACGAAGCGTGTTATTGGGAAGAATGACGTTGATATCGCCGCGATGATCAAGAAGCTCGCAAACAGCGATTGGGTTCGAGAGGGGCGGAGGTTCTACGAGGTAAATGAAGAGGTTTGCCCATTTTGCCAACAAGAGACTGCCAGGACTTTAGGTCAAAGTTTGAACGAATACTTTGACGAGGCATTTCTAACCGACAGCAAGGCAATCGACAACCTCGCCACCAACTACGCTACCGACGCAGAGCGTCTACAGCAGCAACTCGCCACAATCATCGCTCCGGCGTCTAAATTTCTCGCAGTAGAGAGGCTCAAGATTGAGAAGGAACTTCTTGACACCAAAATTTCGCTTAATACCCAAAGGATCGCGGGTAAGAAGAAGGAGGCGAGTCAGGTTGTCGAATTGGAGTCGCTGGCAAATGTGACTACGGCAATCAAGACTATTATTGATGAGGCCAATATTGAAATTGCGGCGCACAACAAGATGGTTGCAAACCTCGCCGCAGAGCACACAACATTGACATCGCAAGTTTGGAAGTTTGCGATAGAAGAGCTGAAAACAGACTTTGGCGCATACCAAACTGCAAAAGGTGACTTGGACAAAGCTATCGCTGCCATGACTGTGCAGATTGAAAAGGCAACCGAGGACCAACGCAGGAAAATCGCCGAATTACGCGAATTGGAAAGGCAGACAACAAGTGTCCAACCCACAATTGACGGTATCAATGGTTTGCTGGCTTCATTTGGCTTCCAAAGCTTCAAGCTCGCTAAAACGGCAAGCGAGACTTCCTACAAATTAGTGCGTTCGGACGGCTCTGATGCCAAGGCGACTTTGAGCGAAGGTGAAAAAACCTTCGTCACTTTTCTATATTTCTTCCACCTACTTAAAGGCAGCGCCTCAGACAGCGGGATGACAATCAACCGAATCGTGGTCTTCGACGATCCTGTGTCGAGCCTTGACAGCGACATCCTCTTCATTGTCGGCAGCCTCATCAAAAGTGTGTTTGATGAAGTCCGGGAAGGAATAGGGCACACCAAGCAAGTCTTCGTTCTTACCCATAACGTCTATTTCCATAAGGAGGTGAGCTTCAATCCAAACCGACGGCAGCGGGCGATGGGCGAAGAGACATTTTGGGTCGTTCGCAAAACCGATCTTGGTTCCAAGCTAGAGAAACACAATACTAATCCCGTCAAGACTTCCTATGATCTGCTCTGGTCCGAAATTCGCAGAGCAGACCGCTCCAACCTAACGATTCAAAACACCCTGCGACGGATTCTGGAAAACTACTTCAAGATTCTTGGCGGCGTTAATCCCGAAGAGATTTTCGGAATGTTTGAGGGAAAAGAAAAACTCATTTGCAAATCGCTGTTTTCGTGGATCAATGACGGTTCGCATTTCGCCCACGACGATCTCTACGTTTCAATAGGTAGCTCGATGGTCGAATCCTACCTGAAGGTTTTCCGCGAAATATTCAAGAAGTCGGGCCACCTCGCGCACTACAAGATGATGATGGCCGACGCATTTGTCGAGGAACTGTTACCAGTTGTTTCCACAGAAGTGCTTTCCGCAACCGCCGCGCCGTCACAAGTATGAGGTACAACGAATCAAATTTTCAAAATGCTAGCACCGAATTTTTCGGGGCCTGGGGTATTCGGCCGGGCAAGAGCTACCGGTTCATCAAGTATTACACGCATCATTCCGATGAACAGGTGTTGGCGTTAAAAGTCCCAGCCGCAGGGCACGATAAATCATCTGCATGGCAAGTAATCAGCGGGATACGTTTATGACAAATCCGACCAGCCAATACTCGCTATTTGAAGTCGTCGAACCATTGCCGCAGGATAAGTGCGACGAAGCAATAACCGACCGCGTCTTCAGCGACTACGTGGTGTATGTAGACGAAAGCGGTGATCATTCATTAACAAGCATCGATGCGGATTACCCGGTGTTTGTTTTGGCTTTATGCGTATTTCACAAACGGCACTACAGCGAGAAGATCGTCTCAGCGGTTGAAAAGTTCAAGTTCAACTATTTTGGTCACGACAGCGTCGTACTTCATGAGCATGAAATTCGCAAGCAAAAAGGAGCATTTGCGTTTCTGAGCCAGCGTAAGGTGCGCGATGAATTCATGGCATCGCTCTCAAGCATTATGGATCGAAGCAATTTTGTGTTGATTGCCACAGTGGTGGACAAACAGCGCTTGGGAAAAAACGAGGGCGCTAGCTCCAACCCGTATCACATCGCGCTCGGGTTATGTCTGCGCGCACTGGGCGGTTTTCTCGCCGAAAAAGGGCAGCAGCATCTAAAAACGCACTTGATTTTTGAATGCCGAGGACGCAAGGAAGACGCTGAACTTGAGTTGGAATTTCGACGCATCGGCGATCTCGGCGATGCTAATAAATCTCTAGCGCAGCTTGAGATCATATTTGCAGACAAGAAAACAAACTTAACAGGGTTGCAGCTTGCCGATTTGGTCGCGAGGCCAGTTGGTTTGAGCTACCTTCGGCCTTCTCAGCCGAATCAAGCGTTTGATCGGCTAAAGCCAAAATTTTACTGTGCGGGCGGACGCAAACAGTTGGGCGTTGATTACGAAGGCTTTGGGTTGCAAATTTACCCACCCCACAAAGCGAAAAGCCCCGATGAACCCACCGAGGCTGTAGCGCCGACCAGGAACCCCCAATCCACTTAGGGCTCATTTTAGCAGTTGCTTTCGCTCACGTCCAGAGACCGAGACATTTTGAAAAGCCCAATGAAGTTATTTAGCGAATCCATCTAACTGGAAAGTCAATTGAAGGCACTGGTACTTCATCAAAATTTTCGCTTCGAAGCGCTGCTCGCCCAGAGTCGGCCCTATTTACATTTTCAACCGGAGAGTTCAAACCGAAGGAGACAAACGCGATGACTGACGATTCGGAATCACCACCTTCGGGTGGCCAGTTTCTCCTTTATCAGGCGCAGGACGGTAAGCTGAAGCTCGACGTGCGGTTTGAAGGGGAGACCGTTTGGCTCACGCAGCACCACATGGCGGAGCTTTTCCAGACGACCCAGCAGAACATCAGCTTGCATCTCCAGAACATCTACGCAGAGGGTGAGTTGCAAATGGGAGCAACTCACAAGGAATCCTTGTTGGTTCGCCCTGAAGGTGGGCGGTCCGTCACACGTCGTGTTGTTTTCTACAATCTCGACGCCATCCTTTCCGTGGGCTACCGGGTGAAAAGCGCATTGGCCACTCGCTTTCGTATTTGGGCCACCGATCGCTTGCGGGAATTCATCGTGAAGGGCTTCGTCCTCGACGATGAACGCCTGAAGAACCCTGACCAGCCCTTTGACTACTTTGAGGAGTTGATGCGGCGGATTCAGGATATCCGCACTTCGGAGCGGAGGTTCTACCAAAAGATCACGGACATCTACGCGACGAGCATGGATTACGACCCCACACAAGAGGTCAGCCTACTTTTTTTTAAGACCGTGCAAAACAAGGTGCACTGGGCGATCACAGGGCACACGGCTGCCGAGATTGTTCACGGGCGAGTGGATGCGGCGAAGCCCAATCTCGGTCTGACGAACTGGCGGGGCGCGGTGATCCGCAAACAGGATATCGCTATCGCCAAGAACTACCTCAGCGAGCCAGAGCTGGCTGCACTGAACAATCTCGTGGAGCAATACCTTATTTTTGCTCAAGGGCAGGCCATGCGCCGAAGGCCAATGCACATGGCGGACTGGGTCGAGAAGTTGAACGGATTTCTGACCTTGAACGACCGCGACATCCTCACACATGCTGGACGTATTTCGCACGAGATGGCACTGGCCAAGGCTGATTTGGAATACTACAAGTTTAATGCGCTCACGGCCAGTGTCCCCCGCTCCGTAGATGTAGACTTCGAGCAGGCCACGAAAGATTTGAAGAAGCCGTTAAAGCCGAAGAAACCCAAGACTTGAAAAGCATGAGCCTCAACCAATCCATCGTCGAAGCAGCCACCCTCGAATGGTTCGAAGCGCTGGGCTATGCAGTCGGGCATGGGCCTCTGCTCGCACCCGGTGAGCCGACAGCAGAGCGGGCATCGTTTTCTGACGTGGTGCTGGTGGGCCGCCTTCGCGACGCCGTCCATCGGCTTAACCCAACCATTCCCGAAGAGGCACGAGAAGAGGCGTTGCGCAAGGTGCTGCGGATCGGCACGCCTTCGCTCAACCAGACCAACCGTGCCTTTCATCGGCTGCTACGCGATGGCGTGTCAGTGGAGTATCCCCGGCCTGATGGCAGCATCGCGGGAGATCATGTGAGGCTGGTAAGCTTTGGTGATGTGCATGCGAACGATTGGCTGGCGGTGAACCAGTTCACGGTGATCGAAGGCCAGCACAACCGCCGGCCGGACATCATCGTTTTCGTCAATGGACTACCACTGGGCTTGATCGAACTCAAGAACGCGACCGATGAAGACGCGACCATCTGGAGTGCCTACGCTCAGCTTCAAACCTACAAGGCGGAGATTGCTTCGCTACTTGCTTACAACGCGGCACTGGTGGTGAGCGATGGCGTGCAAGCGCGCATGGGTTCGGTGACGGCGAGCCAAGAATGGTTCAAAGTCTGGTCCACGATCAATGGCGAAGACGAAGCGCCAAAGTCGGCTCCCGAGCTTGAGGTGCTGGTGCGGGGGGCGTTCGAACGGCAGCGATTCCTCGATCTGCTGCACCATTTCATCGTGTTTGAGGAAGACCCGGACTCCGGCGCGCTGCATAAGATTATCGCGGGCTATCATCAGTTCCATGCGGTGAATGCAGCGGTCGAGGAAACAGTGCGTGCGAGCGGCATGGCGACCCGCATTTCTACCCGCACTGCTACCAGTATCGCTGCTGGTAATGCCGATCTCCATGAGGTGCGTGACGTGGCAGGCTCATACTGGGCGGGGCGCATCACTGACAGTCAACCGGGCGACCGTCGCGTGGGCGTGGTGTGGCATACGCAGGGCAGCGGCAAAAGTTATTCCATGCTTTTTTACGCGGCCCGTGTGGTGCATCATCCCTTGATGCAGAACCCGACGCTCGTGGTGCTCACCGACCGCAACGATCTCGACGATCAACTTTTCGGCCAGTTCCAACGCTGTGTGGACATCCTCGGCCAGACGCCGGTGCAGGCTAGTGGGCGCGAGCAGTTACGCGAGCTATTGAACCGGGCGAGCGGTGGGGTGGTGTTCACCACCATCCAAAAATTTATGCCCGAAAAGGGCGAGGCGATGCCGCAGTTAAGCGCGCGGGAAAACATCGTGGTCATCGCAGATGAAGCACACCGCAGCCAGTACGGTTTCAGCAGCAAGGTGAATGAAAAAACTGGCGAAATGTCCTATGGTTTTGCCAGCAACCTTCGCGACGCTTTACCGAATGCGTCGTTCATCGGTTTTACCGGTACACCCATTGAGCTAGCGGATGCAAACACACGAGCCGTGTTTGGCCACTACATTTCGATTTATGACATTCAGCGCGCCGTTGCCGACAAGGCCACGGTGCCGATTTATTGTGAGAGCCGCATTTCCAAGCTAAGCCTGAACGCGGCCGAGTTACCAAAGCTCGACGCAGAGTTCGAGGAGATCACCGAAGGCGAGGAGCTGACCAAGAAGGAGAAACTTAAGACGAAGTGGGCCGCACTGGAGGCGTTGGTGGGCGATCCCAAACGCATCGCGCTCGTGGCCGCCGATATGGTGACGCATTTCGAAAAGCGTGTTGAGGCAATGGAGGGCAAGGCGATGATTGTTTGCATGAGTCGCCGTATCGCTGTCGATCTCTTCAACGCTTTGATCAAGCTGCGCCCTGCATGGGAAGCGGACACGCTCAAGGTCGTCATGACTGGCAGTGCCGAAGATGGCCCCGATTGGCAGAAGCACATTGGCAGCAAGAAGCAGCGGCGCGATCTGGCGAACCAGTTCAAGGATGCCAAGAATCCCTTCAAGATCGTCATCGTGCGCGACATGTGGTTGACTGGCTTTGATGCGCCCTGCCTGCACACCATGTATGCCGACAAGCCGATGCAAGGTCACGGTTTGATGCAGGCCATCGCCCGCGTGAACCGGGTGTTTCGAGATAAGCCCGGTGGGCTGGTCGTGGATTATCTGGGCCTCGCCGATCAGCTCAAAAAGGCACTGGTTACTTACACTGAAAACGGCGGCTAGGGCGACCCGACCTTCGACACCGAGCAAGCTATCGCCGTCATGCTGGAGAAGCACGGCATCGCCTGCGACATGATGCATGGCTTCACCTGGGACAAATGGACAACCGGCAAGCCGACTGAGCGCCTCACACTCATCCCCGCCGGGCAGGAACACATCCTCCAGCAGCGAGAGGGCAAAAAGCGCTGGGTACAGGTGGTGACAGAACTCTCCCGCGCCTTTGCACTGTGCGCCGCTTGCGATGAAGCGACCGAGATCCGCGATGACGTTTTCTTTTTCCAAGCCCTGCAAGCTGCGCTGAATAAGCAAAGCAGTAGCAACCGTAAAACACCCGAGCAAATCGACGCCGCCATTCGGCAACTCGTGAGCAAGGCCATCACTACCGAAGGCCAAGTCATTGATGTCTTCACGGCGGCCGGTTTGTCCAAGCCGGACATTAGCATCCTGAGCGATCAATTCCTTGCCGAGGTGCGCGGACTCAAACACAAAAACGTCGCCGCCGAGTTGCTTGAAAGACTTCTCAAAGACGAACTCAAAATTCGCTCGAAACGAAACCTTGTGCAAAGCCAAGTCTTTAGTGAGAAGCTCAAAAAAACGCTCAATGGCTATCACAACCGCGCCATCTCGACCATGCAGGTTATTGAAGAGCTCATCAAGCTTGCCAAAGATCTCGACGCCGCCACCAAGCGTGGCGAAGACCTTGGCCTCAGCGAAGTCGAAATTGCCTTTTACGATGCCTTAGCAGCTAACGACAGCGCGGTGCAAGCCATGGGTAACGACAAGCTCAAGTTGATCGCGGTGGAGCTCATCACCCAAGTCAAGAAGAGTGTGACTATCGACTGGAATCTACGCGAAAGCGCTCGCGCCAAAATCAAAGTCATTGTGAAGCGCATCCTGAATCGCCACGGCTACCCGCCGGACTTGCAAGATGAGGCCGTCAAGACGGTGCTGGCGCAAGCGGAGTTACTTTGCGCGGAGTGGGTTTGAGACGGTGATTTGCGCTTGAAAATGAATAACAAGACGCCGCGATAGTTGCGCTCATGAAAAACCGCCTTTACTGCCAGAAATCTTTTCCTTCTCTACATTGCGTTGCCCAAGACTCAATCCAAACTAACCTTCCCCCGCTCAATAATCGGCTTCCAGCGCCTAAGCTCACTCTGCATAAACTCAGCAAAAGCTTTTGGCGAATTGCCAATCGGCTCCATGTATTGGGCGCGTAGTTTTTCGAGAACCTCGGGACTCTTCATGGCGGTGACAAACTCGCGATTGATCTTTTCAATTAACGCGGCGGGTGTACTGCTCGGGGCGACCACCCCGATCCAAGCCGTCGCTTCAACATCAGGAACACCGATTTCTTTGAAGGTCGGAAGGTCCAAGCCGGGGTAGCGCTCTGCGGTCGATACCGCCAAAGCCTTGAGCTTGCCTGCTTTCACTTGGGGAATCACCGCCGAGGGTGCCAAGGAGGCCATTTGCGTGTCACCACTCAACATGGAGGTGACGGCTGCGGGTGAGGAGGGGTAGGGGATGTGAACGATATAGGTGCCGGTCTTGGCCTTGATTAGTTCCATCGATAGATGCGCCACCGTGCCTGCTCCCACCGAGGCATAGTTATATTTGCCGGGGTTCCTTTTCAAAAGCTCAAAGAACTCTTGAGGGGTGTTCACTCCGAGGCTGGTGGGTACCGTCAGGATATTGGGTTGGATCGCACCTAACGTGATCGGCGCCAAGTCTTTAAAAGGGTCGTAGGGCAAGCTCTTGTACAACACGGTGTTATTGACCAGAGGCCCAGTGATGGAGATGCCAATCGTGTAACCGTCACCAGCGGCTTTGGCCACCGCGTGGGTGCCGATGTTGCCACCTGCTCCAGGACGGTTCTCAATGATGAAGGCTTGCTTGAGGTTCTGGCTCAGCCGATCACCCACCAATCTTGCAAAAATATCGGGTGTCGAGCCGGGGCCAAAAGGCACCACCAGCTTGACAGGCCGAATGGGCCAATCGTTACCTTGAGCGAAGCTCAAGGTTTGCGAAAGCCCGCCGCCGAAGCCAATACAAAGCACCAAGCGAGCGTTGAAGCGGCGACGGGATCGCATGAGGGCCAGGGCCGTGATTGGAGCCTTTCTAAGAGCGTGCATATCTTGTATTTTCCATGGGATTTATTTTGTTTTCATGGCTGCGGAGCAATGGCAATCAGTTGGTCGAAATAAAGGGACTCTTTAGCGACAAACTGGGCCACCATGGTTCGGTAACTTTGCTCGACGACGTCTTCGAAACCTTCGAAGCCGGGATTGTGACGCATGGCACGCTGCCTGGCCTTGGCGAAAACTTCCGCCTGGCGCTGTGGTGCGCTCACCTGGAAGTGATTGGCCTTAAAGCGAGCGGCGTCTTTGACCAACAGGGCGCGTTTGGCCATGAGTGCCACGATGCTTTCATCGAGATCGTCAATTAGCGTTCTTAAGTGGGCGAGATTGCTCGCTTTTGTTGGATAGTTAGACTCTTTGAACCGACGTATTGGTGGACCCAACGGATCGGGCTCAAGCGGTTGACTCGCGATGGCTTGCACGGCGACTTGCGCCGAGAGACCCTCTGAAACGCAGTCGTTCGAAACATCAGACATGAGTGTCGAAGTGACCGCCGAAATGACATCAGTCGGGATGAAAGGCTGAAGTGCCGAGTTCACTGAAGCACCTGCGTTCAAGCCCAAGCTCTGGGCCAAGGCATTGCATTGAGTGATCACGCCATGCTCCAGCCCGTCCTGGGCCTGACCAATGCGAGCACTCAGATGTGAATAAGTACAGGCGGCGACACCTACATTTTGGAGAAGCGCTAGCCCGGCGATGCCGGCATCATCTTTGCCGCCGCCGGCGTCATTAAAGAACACCAGTTTAGGTTTTTGTGAATGATCAAGGATATAGCCCGCCGCCGCCGTGCCCCCATGTGAGCCAGAAACAATGACTTGGCCCGCAATCTCGAATCCGGGTTGGGCCACGTAGCCAATCGAATCGAGGATGAGCAAGGATGATTTGACCGAAGGTGCAGGTGCTGTCATGTCAGTGGCCCTTTGTTGCGGTTTAACGAAAAGAAGCCTTCAGTTTATATTCTCCCCCTAGCTTACTTTCCGGATGCCTCACAAAATGATTAAATTGCCAAAGAACTCGTTGTTTGCGGTTCTGCTGCGCTCGTCCTGGTGGATCAGCTTTGGAATCGCACTCGGTTTTGTGATGCTCTCCAAGGCTTTTTTGCCCGCGGAGCTTTGGCTTTATGGTGCCTTTGGCGGCATGGTCTTTGTGGTGATCGGGGGCATGGCCCTGGCCCGCCAATTACGCCTGCCCAGCCGCCAGAAAGTGGAGGCGATTGCGGCACGGGTGCGGGAGAGTTCTTGGGCCACGTTCTCCGCCGAGCTTGAAAATGCCTTCCGTCGCAACGGCTACTCCGTCAAAAAGCTCGAAGGTCCGGCCGATTTTACGATCACCCGTGCCGGCCGAACCGGACTGGTCTGCGCCAAGCGCTGGAAAGCCGCGCAACATAGCGAAGAGAGCGTGCGACTCTTGCACGCCGCCAAAGCCGATCACGGTGCCGCGGATTGCACCCTGATCGCCTTGGAGCCCTTGGGAGAAAAGGCGCGCCGTTTTGCCGAGTTAAAGGGTGTGCAAGTGATGCAGGCTGCGGGCTTGGCGCAACTGCTCAAGAAATAAGGCGTAGAGTCGAAGGGTCGAGAGCGCCTATTTTCGCGCCTCAGCCTTCACCCCAAACTGATCCGCCATCCAATCTGGCAATTCAAGCGTGCGCAGCCGACCCGGATGGTCGTCACGTGGTACGGCAATGATGCGTACTTCAAAACCCTCGCACACCAAGCGCTCGCCGTGTTTGACCACGTGACTGACCCGAAAAGTCTTGCGACCCCATTCAGAGATATGGGTCACGAGACTGAGTTCGTCACCCGGCGCGGCTGGCGAAATGAACTTTGCACCGGTATCCACCAGCGGCCAACAAATCCAGCCGCGCTCGGCCTTGAGCTGCGCCATGCTCAAGCCCACACGATGCGCCAGCGCGTGGGTGCCACGATCAAACCAGCGGTAGAAATTCGGGTAAAAAACAATACCGGCCGGATCGCAGTCGCCAAAGTCGACGGTGAACTGAATGCTGTGAGACATGGCCTGCGCCTTGGGTTGACTGGGTGAGCTTGCGGCAGACTCTTAACTAGCCAGCTTTGATAGTGCCGTGAGCTTGCCGCCCGTACGGGCATTGACCGCTGCCGCCGCATCGTCCATCTGCGCCATGGTGCCCGCATCGATCGGAATCAGCGAGGCTCGTGCCGCGCGCATTTTTCGCTCGGGGTCGCCCGGCATCATGATGCCCCCAAGCGCCTCGCCCGCAGCACTCAGGCGGGCCGACTTCACCCATTCCACAAAGCTTGCGGCCTCGGTCTCGAAACGGTTTTGGGTGCCGAGCTTTTGTGGGTCCAATACGAGCGTGAACATATTGTTCCAGATGCCGTATTGTTTGGGGTAATTGTCGGGCTGAGTGGTTTCGCCGCCGGTCAGTGCAGCGCCTAGCAGCTCGCACACCATGGCGAGCGCATAGCCTTTGTGCTCGGCGAACGTCACCAAGGCACCGAGAGAGTCTTCCGCCCCTGGGGCAGGGAACATGACTCCCGGATCATCGGTGGGATTGCCTTTCGAATCGATCAAGGAGCCCATGGGTACTTTGACCTTTTTGTTATGGGCCACGCGCACCTTGCCATGAGCGAGGGCGCTGGTCGCGAAGTCAAGAACAATCGGATCGCCGTTCAGGCGCGGAATGCCGACCGTAAAGGGATTGGTTACAAACCGGCCTTCGGCACCGCCGAAAGGTGCCACCATTGCCGGTCGCGAGAGCGCATTGGTGAAGTGAATCGAAATCAAACCGGCGGCCACGGCTTTTTCGGCCCAATGGCCAATGCGACCAATATGGTGAGCGTTGCGCAGCCCGACCGCCACGACACCATGTTGCTGGGCCCGTTCGATGGCCATGTCCATGGTTTGATAGGCCACCGATGGGCCCATCCCTCTTTGCCCGTCCACGACCAACATCGAACCCGTATCAGCCACCACCCTGATTTTTTGGTTGAGCTGCAATTCATGGTTTAAATACGAATTCACATAACGCGGTGCCATGCCCACCCCATGGGAGTCATGGCCCGCAAGGTTCGCCCCAACCAGGTGATCGGCGGTGAGCTTGGCTTCGAGCGCTGAGGAACCCGCGGTTTCGAAGAGTTGAACCACCCATTGATGCAGGGCGGGAGTTTTCACAAAAAAGTAGTCAGCCATGGTTTCGCTCGATGGTTTGTAATGGAGGATTGATATTGAAGATTGTTACTGAGGTTTGATGGTTAAATAGAGGCTCTGCACCATTCTAAGCCCTGCCAGGGCTGGCAAAACCGCACGGTTTCAAGTCCTTGCAAGTTGTAGGCTTGACGGCGGCCGACTAAAATGCGGGCATGAATACGAAACCATTGACCGCTACGTCCCAGCCTGAGGCTTCAACCACTGCTTCGGCGACGGCCCCCCATCCTACTGCCTCTGCATCCGATCCCGCGACTCCAGCCCGCCGTTCGATAGAGAAAAATATCCTCCGGGACGCCATGCGCTCGCGAATCCTGATTCTCGATGGTGCCATGGGCACCATGATTCAGCGCTACAAACTCAGCGAAGAACAGTTTCGCGGTGAGCGGCTCGCTCAACATGGCGCCGACCTGCGCGGCAATAACGAACTTTTGTCGATCACCCAGCCGCAGGTCATTCTTGAGATTCACCAGGAATACTTGAAGGCAGGTGCCGACATTATCGAGACCAATACCTTTGGAGCCACTCGCATTGCCCAGGCCGATTACGGACTGGAGGCTTATGCCCGTGAAATGAATGTCGCCTCGGCGCGGCTGGCCTGTCAGGCGCGTGACGAGTTGAGTACCCCGGAGTTCCCGCGCATGGTCGCCGGAGCGCTCGGGCCACAACCTCGCACCGCCTCCATTTCGCCCGATGTGAATGACCCCGGTGCCCGCAATACTCATTTTGAGGAATTGAGAGCGGCCTATCTTGAGCAGCTTGAAGGCTTGATCGAGGGCGGTATTGATCTCGTCTTGGTCGAAACCATCTTTGATACCTTGAACGCCAAGGCGGCGCTCTTCGCCTATGCCGAGGCCATGGACACGCTCGAGTCCAAGGGCCTGCCCCGCTTGCCACTGATGGTTTCGGGCACGGTCACCGATGCTTCCGGGCGGATCTTGTCCGGCCAGACGGTTGAAGCTTTTTGGAATTCGGTTCGTCATGCGCGTCCCACCACCGTTGGACTGAACTGCGCTCTCGGTGCGGCCTTAATGCGCCCCTACATCGAAGAGCTTGCCAACAAGGCGGACACCTATATTTGCGTGTATCCCAATGCCGGTCTGCCGAACCCGATGGCTGAGACCGGCTTCGACGAAACCCCGGAAGATACTTCGGCGCTACTGAAAGACTTTGCTGAGTCAGGCTTCGTGAATATCGCCGGTGGCTGTTGCGGCACCACTCCGGAGCACATCCGCGCCATTCGTGAGGCCATCCGAGGCCTTAAGCCGCGCCAGATTCCTGAGCGGCCCTCGGCCCTTCGTCTTTCGGGTCTTGAGGCGTTCAACATTGACGACAGTACGCTCTTTGTCAATGTGGGCGAGCGCACCAATGTGACGGGGTCCAAGGCCTTTGCGCGCTTGATTTTGAATGAACAGTACGACGAGGCACTGAGTGTGGCTCGTCAGCAAGTTGAAAACGGTGCCCAGGTGATTGACGTCAACATGGATGAAGCCATGTTGGATTCGGTCAAGGCGATGGCGCGCTTTCTGAACCTGATGGCCTCGGAACCCGATATTTCGCGCGTCCCGATCATGATCGACAGTTCCAAGTGGAGCGTGATCGAAGCGGGCCTGAAATGCGTGCAAGGCAAGTCCATCGTGAATTCGATCTCGATGAAGGAAGGCGAGGCCGAATTCATTCGGCAGGCCCGTCTGTGCCAACGCTACGGCGCGGCGGTGATCGTCATGGCTTTTGATGAAAAGGGCCAGGCCGACACCTATGCGCGTAAAACCGAGATTTGCGCGCGCGCCTATCGACTGCTGGTTGATGAGCTCGATTTTCCGCCCGAAGATATTATTTTCGATCCGAACATTTTTGCAATTGCCACCGGTATCGAAGAGCACAACAACTACGCGGTGGACTTCATTGAAGCCACTCGTTGGATCAAGCAGAACCTGCCCCACGCCAAGATTTCTGGCGGTGTCAGTAATGTGAGTTTCAGCTTCCGAGGCAACGACCCTGCCCGTGAGGCCATTCATACAGTCTTCCTTTATCACGCCATTCAAGCCGGTATGACCATGGGCATCGTGAATGCGGGCATGATGGGCGTCTACGACCAACTCGACCCCAAGTTACGGGAGATGGTCGAGGACATTGTGCTCAACCGCAACCCAGAGGCGACCGAGCGCTTTATTGAATTCGCACCGACCCTAAAAGCGGGCGGCGTGCGCCGTGAGGAAAATCTCGAGTGGCGTAGCGAGTCCGTTGACAAGCGTCTGGCCCATGCCCTGATCCATGGCATTACGACCTTTATTACCGTAGACACGGAAGAGGTCCGTGCGGCCATTGCGGCGCGCTCTGGTCGCCCCATTGAGGTGATCGAAGGCCCGCTCATGGACGGCATGAATATTGTGGGCGACTTGTTTGGTGCTGGCAAAATGTTTCTCCCCCAGGTCGTGAAATCGGCACGGGTGATGAAGCAGGCTGTGGCGCACTTGATTCCCTTTATCGAGGAAGAAAAGCTGCGCATGGAGGCGGCCGGCCAAGACGTGTCGAGCAAAGGCAAGATCGTCATCGCCACGGTGAAGGGAGATGTTCACGACATCGGAAAGAACATCGTGTCGGTGGTGCTTCAGTGCAATAACTTTGATGTCGTGAACCTGGGCGTGATGGTGTCGTGCGCAGAAATCTTGGCGCGCGCCAAGGCGGAGGGTGCCGACATCATTGGACTGTCCGGCCTGATCACGCCTTCACTGGAGGAAATGAGTTATGTGGCCAAGGAAATGGAGCGTGACGAGTATTTCCGCAGCCGCAAAATTCCCCTGCTGATTGGCGGGGCCACCACATCGCGCGTGCACACCGCTGTGAAGATTGCGCCGCATTATTCCGGTCCGGTGGTCTACGTCACCGATGCTTCACGCTCCGTGCCCGTGGCCCAGCAATTGATTACGCCTGAAACCAAGGTGAAGTACCTTGCCGATATCGTGACCGAGTACGAGAAGGTGCGTGCTCAACATGCGGCCAAGAAGGGTCCGCAGATGGTCAGCCTGGCCGAAGCGCGAGCCAATAAGCAGCCCATCACTTGGGTAAGTGTCGCCGATGATCATCCGCAGACACCTGGCGTGCATGCTACTTCACATTACCATCCGCCCAAGCCCAAGTTTGTGGGACGACGCTTATTCAAGAATTTCGATCTGGGTGAAATCGCCAGTTATATTGATTGGCAACCCTTCTTCCAAACTTGGGATTTGCACGGGCCGTTTCCGGCCATCCTCAATGATGAGGTGGTGGGCGAGTCCGCGCGTCGCGTATTTAGCGATGGTAAGTCCATGCTCAAGCGAGTCATCGATGGGCGCTGGCTCACGGCCAACGCGGCGCTCAGTTTCCTGCCCGCCAATACAGTGAACGATGACGACATCGAGATTTACACCGACGATACGCGCCAACAGGTGGCGTTTACCTGGCGTAATTTGCGCCAACAAACCGCCAAGCGCGAGGGTGTGGCGAACAAGTGTCTGGCCGACTTTATTGCACCAAAATCCATCGACGGTCGCCCCTCCGGCATTGCCGACTACATCGGGATGTTCGCCGTGACCAGTGGTATTGGCATTGACAAGAAAGAAAAAGAGTTCGAAGGTTTGTTGGACGATTATTCGAGCATCATGCTCAAGGCCATTGCAGACCGTCTCGCTGAAGCCTTTGCTGAATGTCTGCATGGTCGGGTGCGCAAAGACCTTTGGGGCTATGTGCCCACCGAGACCCTGGGCAATGAGGACTTGATTAAGGAAGCGTATCGTGGCATTCGACCCGCACCGGGTTATCCCGCCTGTCCTGAGCACACCGTGAAGCGTGCCCTGTTCGATACCCTTAAGTGCGAAGAGATTGGTATGAGTTTGACGGAGAGTTACGCCATGAGTCCGGCCTCAAGTGTTTCGGGCTTCTACTTTTCCCATCCCGAATCTGACTATTTCAATGTGGGACCGATCGCGCAGGATCAGTTGCAGGATCTGGTCAAACGCTCGGGGCGAGACGAAGCCGATTTGAGGCGCGCGCTATCGAGTTTGTTGTAGGGGCTGGGCTAGCTTAGCGGGGTGAGTGACCCCACTAATGACTCAGGTTGGCGCAGCCGCCGGTCTTGGGATCAAACATGACCGGATAGGCTTCGTCGTAGATGCCGCCTGTGCAATACTTTTGGCATTCGGCGAACCCTAAAGTGACGCGACGAGGGTCTTGATAGATGACGAGTTTGCAACCACTGCCATTGCGTGCATTAAGCTCAATGCTGGGTCGCGTTTTGGTTTGTGCGAAATCTGCAAAGTCGAACTTGCACGTCCCTTTCTTGCCGACCCAGAGTTGCCAAGCCATGTTCTGCACTTGGTTGTCCCGTACCGTCAAAGTCGCCTGCTCACGATAGCCATCTTCCTCCGTTTGAGTACAGCTTCCGGCCAGGTCAATTTTGTGATCGGCGATAGGCGCTGGGGGGGCTTTTGTACTTGAGCTAGGGCGCGCGGGTTCAACTGGGCGAGGGGCCGGCCTTGCTTCTGGCCGGGTTTCGGTGCGACTCGCGCCGCTCGGTGCAGAAGGGCCAGCGCCCGGCCCGGTGATCGGCCCTGAGCTTACGATCGGTGGAGGTGTTCTTGCCTGGCTTTGTTCTTTGGGCAATAGGCCGCACGCTTGCATGCTTAAAAGGAGAACGGTGGCTAAGGCGAGGAGCGGTGTGGAGTGCTTAAGTGTGCGCATGAATTTTGCCGAAGAGAGGGTTTTGGTCGTCACAGAAAGAGCTTAGCACTAGGCAACAGTAGGCGTTCGACCTGTTCATTTGCCTATTTTTTGCGCATATTATGCTGCGCTTCTCGGCGACGACTTATAATCGCGGGTTAATCAACACTATTTGGAGTCGGAATCATGGGCAAAGGCGATACACGTACCCGTCGCGGCAAGATCAATAACGGCAGCTACGGTAAGACCCGTCCCGGCAAAGAAGTCAAAAAAGAAGTGCCTGTCCCTGCGCCCGCCAAGAAGAAGTAATAACGATCAAATCTAGGGACTACAAAAGTAAGGTTCTTTGACGAGCTGCGCTTCAAACTCCCCAGGTAATGTCTTTCTGGGCGGCGAGAGCCGCCCGAATCATTTCTACAAAGGGAAAAGCTCTTTGAGCAAGGGACACGCCTTGGGGGGCCTCCGGCGGGTTCGGCTCTTTGTCCTCGAGCGGGTCCGGGTTGCCACGCGCCTTACTCTGTTCTTTGTCAAGCGCCACGGCCTTTTCAAGGGCTTGAATGGCCATCGGCATATGGCTGACCGTGATGATGCCCTTAGGGCCAGGGCTGCCGCTGATAATTTCCAGTAGGCGCTCGGCCACCGCCTGAGTCATGACCACCGAGCCCGTGGCTCGACATTTGAATTCGTAAATCATGCGCATCTCCCTAACATCGTTAACCTATAGTTTATCTGGATGGGCATCGACTGCGGCAAAATTCAGTGCACGGTGTTTACACCAACGCACCTCGCTCTGTGTCATGAGCCTCGTGTCATTGAGCGCTTGTATGCCAGAGTTCAATTGGCGTGAAGTGAGTCCCGAAAAGGCCGGGTTCGTCATCTTGATGCCCTCAAAACCGGATCGACTGAACCGCCTGATCGATTTAAATGGCTTGAAAGTGATGATGTACATGCTGGGGAGCAAGGTCGACAAGGTCGCATTTACAGTGGCCTGGGTCGACACCTCTTCGCCAGAGGAGGCGCAAAAAGCCGCTGCGGCCATGCGTCTTGGAATGTTGCGTAATCTGAGCCAAAGCGATGCATCCGATGTTCCGATCAAGGTCTCGATTCGTGGGGGCAACGGCACTTGGCCAGCCCGGCAACTCGAGGTTACAAAAGGACCACAACAAATGGCCGCCCTGTTCCTGCATCGGGGCTCGAGAGCTTGGCAGGTGGTAAGTTTGGCCCCCAAGCTCGATCCGCAGGCTAGTAAGATATTCGCAGAGTCTTTTCAGTTATTGCCCGAATAGCCGGGTTTTACCGCCCAGACCAGTCATGGCCCCCACAAAAGAGTGGAGGCTCTAGTCCGAGCAGCGCGCTTTACGGGTGGTCTCACTTGCGCTGAGGGGTGCATGCCTCAAGATTAGCACCATGGACCTCGTATATCACAGCCATTTGCATCGTATCAATCCGGCCGATCTTGAGCTGGAGCGACGTTTTATTCAGCGCCTCACCCCGCACACCAAGCGCCTGCGTTTTTTGGCAGCATTTGGCGAGCCGAGCGATGCGCAACTGATTCGTCTTGTCAGCCCAGACCCTGACACCGAATTGGCGCTGGCTTGGGTACAGAAGCCCGCACACCGAGCACCACACCCGCTATTAATAAAACAATCCCGACCCAGGTTAAGGTGCCAGGCCACGCGCGACGGTGAATGAAGGCATAGAGCAGGGCCGCCAGAGTTTCGAAAACAATCAACTGACCCATGAGTGACGCGGGCAGAAGCTGACTAGCGCGGTTCCATAAAAGCGTACCCAGCCAAGAAGCCCCCAGGCCCAGGGCCAACATCAGTCCAAGAAAGAGCATGGGTGTCGGCCCGAGCAGGGCGTTGATCACCGAATCCGCGGGAGCGATTTGAGGAAAAGGCCGCCAGCCGAGACCGCTACTTTGCGTAAAGACGCCGCCTTGCGCAAGGCCCATCCCACAGACAGCAATGAAGGCGAGTGGCAAGGTGGCGAGTCCCTGAGCATTGGCCCAGGTGGTGGAGTTGATACTCGGACGAAGCTTCAGCCAGCGTGAGTTTCGAATAGGGTACCAAGTCCAACAGGCGACGGCGACGACAGAGAGTATCCCTCCGATCAAAAACTGTGGCCCGACGGCGCTCTGAGCGTCCAGCCCAGAGAGATGATTCCATTCGTCACGATGCACCAAGCCAATGCCGATGCAGATGAGGGTCAATGGCGCCAGAAGCCTATTCCAGGGCATGCTGGTTTGATGCAAATTACTGCAGATACTGATCACCACGGGAAGCGCACCAATGATCATGGTCGGAAGGGGCGCGCCAGCCACCTGAATGGCCGCTGCAAGGCAACTGTAATAGAGCAGGTTGCCGATCAATGAAAGTTCAAGGGCCGCGTACCAGTCGGCTTTGGTAAGCGCTCTGACCTGCTTCCAATCGAACATCGCCAAGATCAGTGCGATGAGGCCGAAGGCGAAGTATCGGGCAGCAGACAAATAGACCGCAGGGTAGTCAGGCAAGAGCACCGGCGCAATGAAGACTACCCCCCAAAGCAATCCAGCGACTAGGGCGCAGCCCAGCCCGAGGCGTAAGGCCTGGGAGCTCACCGGGCGGGTCCATTGGGTCTGGCGCGCAGTGCTAAAGCACCCAGGAGAGCGGAGTGCGTTCTGAGTGGCTTGAGAGACTGTAAGTAGAAACTGTCAGGCGAAGCGAATGGTTTGCAGGGGCTTCGCGAAAGGTTGCTGGGTGTAATAGTCATTGGCCAGATTATGAGGGTGAGCGGCCGCCTCCAAGAAATCGAGCACAGGCGAGACACAGGCATCGACCAAGTTTGCCTCGAGCGCCCATTGATCCCGCGTTTTTTGCGAGAACTTCTCCGCAAGCAGTTTCGCCATCTCGGGCCAAGTGTCCGGCGAAAATTGTTGGGTCGGATCAATGCTGGCCTCTAGACCGACGAGCTTCAGCAGGGAACGGAAAAATTTATTCTCAAGCGCGCCCACCGCGACATGCTTGCCATCACGGGTGGCGTAGACCCTATAGAAAGGTAGGGCTCCGTCGAGGATATTATTTTCTCGTTGGGTGTTCCAGCGGCCTGCGGCCATCATGCCGTAAAACATCGGTGTGAGGCCAACGGTTCCGGCAAGAATGCTTGTTTCCGCGAGGCCACCTTTACCTTTGATGCTGCGTGCAATGAGCTTGGCCATGACCCCGAGCAGCAGGTGCATCGCCCCACCGCCGAAGTCAGCCACGACATTCAGCGGAACCTCCGGCTGAGCGCGATGACCAATCGCATGCAAGACCCCCGCCATGGCCAGGTAATTGATGTCATGACCAGCGCGCTCGGATAACTCACCTTGCGCACCCCATCCTGAAAGGCGACCGATCACCAAGCGCGGAAACTCCGCCATCAGGGTTGCAGGCGCGAGGCCCAGTCGTTCCAAAACGCCCGGGCGAAACCCTTCGAGAAGCACATCAGCTTTTGTGAGGCTTTGCTTGAGCCTACTTAGGCCTTCGGTAGACTTGAGATCAATCGTGATTAAAGTTTTGTCGGCATTCAGTAAGTCGAACTCGGACTTGATCGGAACGCCCAGGCCAGCATCCACCGGAGAAATAATTCGCGTCACCGTTGCGCCGAGAGAGCGCAAAATCATGCCCGCAAACGGCACCGGGCCAATCGCTTGTAATTCGATCACTTCAAGCCCGTCCAGAGGATGTGCGGTGGCCAGGTTTTGGCGAGAGGATGTTGTCATGTTCAGAGGCCTTTAAATGAGTTTCTGTCTGTACAAATTTTCCGTCGAGCGCAGAAAATACTTCCTGATTTTCAGCGCAAAGATGCAATCGGGCGTCAGCTATATCGCATTTTCCGCTCGCAATGCCGCAATACTGTTTGCATCCATCCCCAGCTCGTTCAAGATGTCGTCGGTGTGTTCGCCGACGCGAGGGATCGCGTCCATCCGGTAGTCAAAAGTGCTGTTGCGTCCCGGGGGAAGCAGGGCAGGCACGGGTCCGGCCGGTGTGTCTACCGGAACCCAACGCTGTCGGGCATGGAGCTGGGGGTGAGCCCAGAGACCGGCCATATCGTTCATACGGGCATTCGCGATTTGGGCCTGTTCGAGTTTTGCCACCACACCGTCCGTGCTCAAGCGGCTGAAGATGTCCAAGATGATGGCCTTAAGTGCCTCGCGATGTTCGTTGCGCCGAGCATTGCTGTCGAAGCGGATATCGCTGGCCAAGGCTTCGTTTTCAAGTACCACGCCACAAAAAACTTTCCATTCGCGCTCATTTTGCAAGCCCAACATCACGACGCCACCGTCACCGGCTGCAAAAGGTCCGTAAGGATAAATGCTGGCATGAGCGGCGGCACTACGCGGGGGCGGCGCGGCGCCCTCAAAGGCGTAGTAAAGCGGGTAACCCATCCACTCGGCCATGGCCTCCAGCATCGAGACATCAATGTGACCACCCCGACCTGTTTTACCCCGAAGCAGTAGCGCCGAGAGGATGTTGGTGTAGGCGTACATGCCCGCCGCAATATCGGCGATGGAGTTTCCGGCCTTGCTGGGAGTGTCCTGGGTACCGGTGACGGACAAAAATCCGGCCTCGCTTTGAATCAATAAATCGTAGGCCTTTTTATCCCGATAGGGGCCGTCTTCGCCATAACCTGAGATGTCGCAGACGATCAGCTTTGGATGGGCCGTTTGCAAGGCTTCGTAAGAGAGGCCCATCCGCGCCGCAGCACCCGGCGCCAGGTTTTGCACCAGGACGTCGGCCTGCGCCAGCAAGCACTTGAGGGCAGCCAGGGCACCGGGGTGTTTGAGGTCAAGACTTAAACTCTCTTTGGAGCGATTCGTCCACACGAAATGTGAAGCCTGCCCTTTGACCCGCGTATCGTAGGCCCGAGCGAAATCGCCACTGCCGGGCCGCTCAATTTTGATCACACGCGCACCCAGATCGGCGAGTTGACGAGTACAAAAAGGCGCGGCGATGGCGTGCTCCAGCGACACGACAGTAATGCCATCGAGGGGGCGAGGCCTTTGTGGGCGAGGTAGGTGCTCGGCTGGTTGTTGCTCAGGGGAGTGCTGCATGGCTGGGTTTAAAAAGATCTCGGCAAACCAAGCACATGCTCGGCCACATAAGAGAAAATAAGATTGGTCGAGATCGGTGCGACCTGATACAAGCGTGTTTCGCGAAACTTGCGTTCAATATCGTATTCGCAAGCAAAACCGAAGCCCCCGTGGTATTGAAGGCAAACATTGGCGGCTTCCCAACTGGCCTTGGCCGCCAGGTATTTGGCCATATTGGCTTGTGTGCCGCAAGGCTCATGGGCATCGAACAAGCGACAGGCCTCATAACGCATGAGGTTGGCGGCTTCGACTTCCATAAACGATTCCGCAATGGGAAACTGAACGCCTTGGTTTTGACCAATGGGCCGACCAAACACCACCCGCTCTTTAGCGTATTGGGTCACGCGATCAATAAACCAGTAGCCGTCGCCAATGCATTCTGCTGCAATGAGGGTGCGTTCTGCGTTCAAACCATCCAAGATGTATTTAAAGCCTTGGCCCTCTTCACCAATCAGGTTCTCGACAGGAATCTCGAGGTTTTCGAAAAAAAGCTCATTGGTTTCGTGATTGACCATGTTCAAAATCGGTCGTACGGTGAGCCCAGACTTCTCAGCCTGGCGTAAGTCAACCATGAAGATCGACATCCCTTCGGATTTTTTCTTAACTTCGGCTAAAGGAGTGGTGCGCGCCAAAAGAATCATCCAGTCCGAGTGTTGTACCCGCGAGATCCACACTTTTTGCCCGTTGATGACATAACGATCACCTTTGCGCACGGCCATGGTCTTGATCTTGGTGGTGTCGGTGCCGGTGGTGGGTTCGGTGACCCCCATGGACTGTAAGCGCCACTCGCCACTCGCGATTCTGGGCAGGTATAAATCCTTCTGTGCCTTGGAGCCGTGGCGCAACAAAGTGCCCATGTTGTACATCTGGCCATGGCAAGCACCTGAATTTCCGCCGGAGCGGTTGATCTCTTCCATGATGACCGATGCCTCGGTCAGACCCAAGCCCGAGCCGCCATATTCTTGCGGAATGAGGGCTGCCATCCATCCAGCCTGGGTCAGGGCATCGACAAAGGCTTCGGGGTAGGCCCGTTTTTCATCGACCTTGCGATGGTATTCGTCGGGGAACTCTGCGCATAGTGCGCGCACCGCGTCTCGAATATCTTGAAAGCCGCTGGTGGTTGTTTTGATCATGAACTTGCTTTAGAAGGGATGAGTCAACGACATCGCAGCAAGCCCAACGCACTGAGCGTATAGAGAGGGACCTTGCCGGTCGCTCCTTGTTATTATAGGTGGTGCAAGACGCAGACAGGACTAAAACACGGGGTTATCGAACTAGTGCTAGAAGTGATCATTCGCGGCTTTCTAAAGCGACGCATTGATGAGTGCGCGACGAAAAGAGACGGCCTCAGCGATATGACAAGCCGAGATCATTATGCAGCCTTCAAGATCTGCAATCGTGCGGGCTAACTTGATGACACGATGACTGGCGCGGCTTGACCACTGTAGGCGTTGCGCGGCGCGCACCAGAAGAGTTTTTGCGTCGATAGGCAGTGTGCAGAATTTTTCAACCTCGTTGGGTTCTAGTTGCGCGTTAGGTTTGCCTTGGCGAAGGGTTTGAAGTTCGTAGGCCTTCGCGACCCGTTCCGCGATCACCTGACTGCACTCCTCTAGGGTGCTATTGAGCAGGACCTCTTCGTGAACTGCTTCGACTTGCACTTGTACATCGATGCGATCCAGCAGAGGCCCTGAGACCCGGCCTTGATACTTGATTACACGTTCGCGACTACAAAGACAGCGCGGGTCTCCAAAAAAACCACAAGGGCAAGGATTCATGGCTGCGATCAGTTGAAAGCGAGCGGGAAAGACGACCTGTCGTGCCGCGCGGGAAATCGAAATTTGCCCGCATTCCAAAGGTTCCCTCAGGCCTTCAAGGGCGTGGCGATTGAACTCAGGAAACTCATCTAAGAAGAGAATGCCTTGGTGGGCCAAAGACACTTCGCCCGGTTTGGGTGGAGAACCTCCACCCACCAAGGCCACCGATGAAGCCGAATGGTGCGGGGTTCTGAAGGGCCTTCGACCCCAAGCCTCAACAAGAGACCCAGGGCTTCGGGCACTAAGCTGTTCATGTCGTTCGGTTTGGCCGCGCTTCACGTCGTGTAGCACCATCACTTCGGTGGCTTGGTCTTCGTCGAGCGGCGGGAGGATGGAGGACATGGCATTGGCTAGTAAGGACTTGCCCACTCCAGGGTGGCCCACCATGATGAGGCCATGGCTACCGGCGGCGGCAATTTCCAGGGCGCGCTTGGCGAGGCTGAGTCCCTTGATTTGGGCAAAGTCGTTACCCGACGACTGATCGCAGGCAACGCGATGGTGCGTGAGCCTTTCCAGGGAGCTCTGACCAAGAAGGTGGGCAGCCACTTCTAAAAGATTTTGAGCGGCCAGCGCTCTTGGTTCCAGTAGCGCTGCGAGTTCTGAGGCGTTATCCTTGGGAACGATCAGCAGTCGTCGACTTTGGCGCTGGCTTGCTACCGCCATCGCTAGTAGGCCTGCCACGGGTCGAATGGCGCCAGTGAGCGATAGCTCACCTACAAACTCCAGGCCGAGAATGGTTTCGTCTAAAGCACTATTAGCGAGCTGACCGCTGGCCGCCAAAATACCGATCGCGATGGGAAGATCAAAACGCCCGGAGTTTTTGGGTAAATCAGCCGGTGCTAAATTAACAGTAAGTCGCCGGTTCGGGAACTCGAAGCCACTGTGAACAATAGCCGCTCTTACCCGCTCTCGACTCTCGCGTACCTCAGCTTCCGGCAAGCCGACAATGTTGAAGGCCGGAAGGCCGTTGCCGATGTGGACTTCAACATCCACTAGCGGCGAGGAAATTCCGAGTAATGCTCGACTCTTAACCAGAGAAATAGACATTAATAATCACAGCGAATACTCACTTCTTTAGTTTTTCCAAATCTGCTTCCAGGATCGCCAATCGAGCGGCCAGCCGGTCTATCAGTTCTACCCGGACATCAAATTCCTCGCGGGTCACCAAACCCATTTGCTGGGCACTCTGATTCATAAAGGCCCGCATATTGCGTTCAAGGTCTGCGGCAGGGCTGTTTTTCATGAGTTCAGAAAACTTGCCTTTCAACCAGTCTGGTGAAAACCGGTCGTGCGTAGCCTCGGCCTGGCCGGGATGTGGGTTGTTTGTATGGGGGGTGTTTGTTTCAGTGTTCATGAGGTGTCCAGCTTAAAAGAAAAAGTGAATGTCCGATATCGAACTGATCGCCTAGCCCTGATGGCTTAGCCCCACAGCCGACCTTTAGCGGTGATCAGTCTAGCGTGAAACAGAAGCCCGGGAGATTAGTCTTTATGAGAGGAATGAGGGCTAAGCACCAATGCAGTGCGCCCATGCGCCCATGCGCCCATCCCTATTTTGGTGCGAAAGATCTTCTGCACTTGAAATTGCGCTTCATCGTGGGTCGTTCAATAAGCGAAGTCGCCCTGGCATAGGAAGTGCTATCAACCAGAGGTCGCCATTTTAACCTTTCGATTATTCGGAGAAACCAATGAAATCAAAAATTTTGGCAAGCGCCATCGCGCTCACAAGTGCGCTCCTCTTACCGCAACTAGTCCTCGCTCAGTCCGCTCCCGCAGCGGCACCTGCAGCGGCACCTGCAGCGGCACCTACCCCCAGTTTTACCTATAACGCCGGGTTTGTGACCGATTACCGCTATCGCGGTATTTCCCAGAGTGGACTGAACCCGGCCCTTCAAGGCGGTGTCGACTACGCCCATTCAAGTGGCTTGTATCTTGGTGCCTGGGCTTCAACGATTACCTGGATCACGGATTCCGGCCCGACTGCCAAAGGCCGTCTTGAAGTCGATCTGTACGGCGGATACAAAGGCAGCGCGGGCCCGATCAGCTACGACGTTGGCCTGCTTCAATATTGGTTTGTCAACAACAATTTAAGCCCCAACGCCAACACTCTCGAGCTCTACGCCGCGGCTACCTATGGCGTTTACACCGCCAAGTACTCTCATAGTCTCACCAATCTATTCGGGTATACAAAATCCTCTGGCTCGGGCTACCTCGACCTTTCGGCGACTTTCGACCTGGGCAATGGTTGGGGCGTGGTTCCCCATCTTGGCCATCAGCGTATCTCAAACAACGGCACGTTCAGCTATACCGATGCCTCACTCACGGTCACGAAAGAAGCCCTCGGCTTAGTGTTTTCGGGAATGCTGGTAGGCACTGACACGACGAAGGCGCTCTACACCAATCCGAATGGTAAATACCTCGGCAAAACTGCCATCGTTCTGGGTGTGAAAAAGAACTTCTAAGCAGCCTTTCGCCCCTATCTGCCATCCAAAAATCGGGCTGGGGGTAACCCGGACCGCATCTAAAGATCATTCTCGGAGTCCTTCCATGAAACTCATTACTGCAATTATTAAACCTTTCAAGCTTGACGAGGTCCGCGAGGCCTTGTCTGGTATCGGGGTCCAAGGCGTGACCGTCACCGAAGTAAAAGGGTTTGGACGTCAAAAGGGCCATACCGAGCTGTATCGTGGCGCCGAATACGTCGTTGACTTCTTACCCAAGGTCAAACTGGAGGCCGCCGTGCCCAATGAGCTGGTCGAGCGTGCGGTCGAAGCCATCGAAGGCGCTGCGCGCACGGGCAAGATTGGCGACGGCAAGGTCTTTGTCTACAACCTTGAGCAAGTGGTACGGATTCGCACCGGCGAAACCGGCGACTCAGCCCTTTAATTTCAGTACGGAGTTCTCTTCATGAAACGTTTTCCCAAAATCACGGGCTGGCTATTGGCCTTGCTTGTGTCTTGTTTTCTGGCGCCAAGTCTTGCGCTTGCGGCTTTCCCTGCCGATGTTAAGTTTGATATCAACAAGACGGAAATCCCTACAGCCTCAGCCGATACCCTCAAGAAAGTGGCGGAGTATTTGAAGGGTACTGCGGACGCCAAAGTGCAAATCTCTGGCTTCACCGACAAGACCGGCGATCCTGACAAAAATAAGGAGCTCGCCAAGGCGCGCGCTTTCGCGGTTCGCGATGCACTTAAAGCGGCTGGAGTTGCGGAGGACAAAATTGTTCTTGTGAAACCCGAGCTGGTCATGAGTGTAGGCTCGCCAGAAGAAGCTCGCCGAGTCGAGCTGATCCTCGCCAAGGCCGAGGGCGCGCCTGCCGCCACTCCCGCGGCTGCACCCGCTGCCGCCGCCGTGGCAGCGACTACAGTTCCTGCTGCTCCGGCTCCCGCTGCGGCAGCAACGACTCCCACAGCCGCAGCGCCAGCGGCTCCAGCACCCGTACCCAATAAAGGCGATACCGCCTGGATGACCGTGGCGACCTTGCTGGTGTTGATGATGATCGTTCCCGGTCTGGCATTGTTCTACGGTGGTTTGGTTCGTGCCAAAAATATGCTCTCCGTACTCATGCAGGTGATGACGGTGTCCTGCCTGATCATGGTGCTATGGATGATCTACGGCTACACCTTGAGTTTTGGGGGTGATGGAAAGTTCTTCGGTTCTTTCGACAAATTGTTCCTGAAAGGTATTACGCCCGACTCTGTTGCCGCCACTTTTAGTAAAGGAGTCTATATCCCCGAGCTAACCTTTGTGGCCTTTCAGGCCACCTTTGCGGCCATTACCTGTGCACTGATTATCGGCGCGTTTGCTGAACGCATTAAGTTCTCGGCGGTGCTGTTGTTCTCGGTAATTTGGTTTACCTTCTCCTACATTCCTATCGCTCACATGGTTTGGTATTGGGCAGGCCCGGATGCCATTACCGATGCTAAAACTCTCGAGGCTGTGACCGGCAATGCAGGCTGGTTGTGGGCCAAAGGCGCCCTCGACTTTGCGGGCGGTACTGTGGTACATATTAATGCGGGTGTTGCCGGTTTGATCGGCGCGATTCTGGTCGGCAAGCGTATCGGCTACGGTCGTGAAGCCATGGCGCCTCACTCCTTGGTGATGACCATGATTGGCGCATCCTTGTTGTGGGTGGGCTGGTTCGGCTTTAACGCAGGCTCTAACCTGGAAGCCAACGGTGTGACCGCGATGGCCTTCATCAATACCTTGGTGGCCACCGCCGCAGCGGTCGTCTCGTGGACCTTTGCGGAGTGGATGAGCAAGGGCAAACCCTCCATGCTTGGCGCTGCCTCGGGTGCCGTGGCTGGGTTGGTCGCCATCACGCCGGCTTGCGGTTTCGTGGGCCCGATGGGCGCCTTGATGATTGGCCTCCTGGCGGGCGTCGTTTGCCTATGGGGTGTCAATGGATTGAAGCGCATGATCGGTGCGGACGATTCCCTTGATGTCTTTGGTGTACACGGGGTTGGCGGCATCTTGGGCGCGCTCTTGACCGGTGTCTTCGCCTCGCCTTCACTGGGTGGCACGGGCATTTTCGACTTCGTCACCAACAAGGTGAGTGCCGATGCCTATTCGATCACCCATCAGGTATGGGTCCAAGCGCAAGCGGTCGGTACGACCATTGTTTGGTCCGCAGTCGTGTCATTTACTGCCTTTAAGCTCGTCGACATGATCATTGGTCTGCGTGTGGCGGAAGATGAAGAACGCGAAGGCCTGGATATCTCGTCGCATGGCGAAAGTGCTTATCACAGCTAAAAACGGGTCGGCAAACTAACAAGAAGTCAAAGCAACCTCTAGGGAAGCACTGATTAAGTCTCATCCCGCACTCCCTTGCCCCGTACGGGTTCGGCCAAAAACGGGCGTATTGCCCACCAAGCCACATTGGGGATAGCTACGGCTATCCCCGGCGTGATCTTGGCAGTCAATCCATCCCGTTTTTGACTCAAACGCGCAGGCCGATACTTAATCAGTGCTTCCCTAGTACTCCTTTTTCTTAGTCGCCTCTCCCAATTCACTTGATTCAGGTGAGCTCTTAGGCCCGGGTGTCACCACCCGGGTTTTTTATGGGTGCTCGCTACCCCATGTCTTGAGGGCATCCTTCATCGACGGCCATTTTGTAGAATAGAGTGGTCCTTCGCTACAATGGCTTCATCGAATAGACTAGACACAAAGTCGTTGCATTAAGATCCGAATCAAACGGCGAGGATCGGGGGGCGATCCGGCAGGGTTAGTATCCGTAGATCTTCACCACACTAGGCTCCTTTGCCTTTCATCCACTTTACGACGCTACCGAGCGTAGTTCTTGAGTCAGAAACGCGATTTGTATGAGAATCCTCTTCATTGTTGACCCGTTATCAAGCTTCAAGATCTATAAAGACTCCACCTACGCCATGATGGCGGAGGCGAATCGCCGTGGCCATCAAATTTGCGCCTGCGAGGTGGTCGACCTCAAACTCGACCATGGCAAAGTCTATGCTCAGGCCTGCGAGCTGAGATTGAAGGCGAACCCAGATCTTCAAGGTTACGATTGGTACCAAGCGAGTGCGGCGCAAGAAATTGCATTAACTCAATTGGATGCGGTGATCATGCGCAAAGACCCCCCTGTGGACATCGAGTTTTTGTATGCCACCCATCTTTTACAGCGTGCCAAAGATGCCGGGGCCAAGATCTACAATGATCCGCGGGCGCTACGTGATCACAACGAAAAACTTGCCATTACCGAATTTTCGCAATTCACCGCACCGACACTGGTCAGTCGTGATCCAAAAGTGTTGCGCGCCTTTGTTCAAGAACACAAGTTGGCTATTTTTAAGTTGTTGGACGGGATGGGCGGTGCCTCCATTTTTCAGGCCCGACATGATGATGCCAATCTGTCTGTGATCATTGAAACCATGAACCAATTCGGCACCCGGTCGGTGATGGCGCAGCGTTACCTGCCGGAGATCGCCCAGGGCGATAAACGCATACTGCTGATCGGCGGTCAAGTGGTGCCGTTTAGTTTGGCGCGCATCCCCAAGCTCGGAGAGTCACGAGGCAACCTCGCCGCAGGGGGTACCGGTCATGCTCAAGTGCTTTCAGCGCGAGATCGCGAAATCGCGGAGTACCTTGCACCAGTTTTATGGAAGCGTGGCCTGCTCTTGGTCGGACTCGATGTGATCGGCGATTGTCTGACCGAAATCAATGTCACCTCGCCCACCTGCTTCCAAGAAATTACCCAACAAATGGGCTTTAACGTGGCCGGCATGTTCCTTGATGCCGTGGAGAAGGCCAGCCAATGATCGGCATTCTCGTTATTTCGCATGAGCCGCTTGGAACTGCTTTGATTAGCTGTACGCGCCATATTTATGGGCGCCTACCGCCACAGCTCGCGGCGCTCGACGTAATTCCGGACGAAGACACCACGGAGGCTGTCGCCGCCGCACAACAGCTCTATGCGCGCATTTGCGACGGCTCGGGTGCCTTGGTACTGACCGATATTTATGGCGCCACGCCGTCGCGCATCGCCGCGAAATTCGCCGATCCCTACCGCTGTGTGGTGATTGCGGGCGCCAATCTACCCATGCTTTTGAAGGCCATTAATTACCGCAAAGGCCGAGACCTCGAAGAGCTTGCTGATCTAATCATGCCTGCGGCCAAAGAGGCCATCATGCCCATTACTGAGTCCACTTGAAATGCTCCAAGAAGAAATTACCATCGTCAATAAATTGGGCCTTCATGCCCGACCGTCTGCCAAGCTTACTCAAGTGGCCACTCAGTTCAAGAGTGAAGTGTGGTTGACCAAGAAAGGACGACGCATTAATGGCAAGAGCATCATGGGCGTCATGATGCTGGCCGCCGGGAGGGGCACGCCTATTCTTGTAGAAACCAACGGAGCGGACGAAGCGGACGCCTTGGCCGCGATTCGAGACCTGATTAGTTCAGGCTTCGGAGAGGATCTTGGCTAGTGTTTAGCGTGCATGGCACTCCTCTTGGTGGCGGAATCGTCATTGGCCGCGCGCGCAAGCTGGCCTCGCGCTTACGTGATGTGCAACGCTATCGTATTGAACCCGAGCAAGTTCAGGCGGAGGTCAATCGTTTCCTTGCGGCGATTGCGGCGATCAAACAATCCTTGGTGAAGTTGCTTGCGAGCCTGCCGGCCGATGCGCCGACCGAAGCCCGCCCCCTCATCGAAATCGAGCAGATGCTTCTCGAAGATCCAATGTTGATCGATTCGGCCAAACGCGCCATCGAAGCGCAATATTGGAATGCAGAATGGGCGTTAGCCTCCAATGCACAAATACTTGCGGAGCAATTTGACCATTTCGAAGATGAGTATCTACGGGAACGTAGCCGGGATGTACGCCAACTCGCCGAGAAAGTGCTCAAAGCTCTTGCCGCAGATAATGCTGGATCGAATCGCTCGGTTCGTGAGGGCGCCGAGCCGCTCATCTTTGTTGCCGAAGACATTGCGCCCGCGGACATGCTCTCGCTGAAGAACGCCATTGGCTTTGCACTAGATCTAGGCGGTACCACCTCCCATTCGGCCATTCTTGCGCGCTCGATGAATGTGCCAACGGTCGTGGGTCTGCATCACGCCAGCGAGTTACTTCAAGATGAAGATTGGCTGATCTTGGACGGCGATGCGGGTGTCGTGATTGTGGCTCCGGATGAAACCATCCTTCAGCAATATCGGCATCGCCAGGCCGCCAGTGACTTGGAGCGAGAAAAACTCAAACGCCTGACTCACGTGCCGGCCGTCACCCTGGATGGCCAGCCGATCACGTTGCTCGCCAATATTGAGCTTCCTGAGGAAGCCGAGCCTGCGCGAGCCGCTGGCGCCCAAGGCATTGGGCTATTTCGCTCCGAGTTCTTGTTTATGAATCGCAGTGAGCTGCCCAGCGAAGAAGAGCAATTCGAGGCCTATCGAAAAGCCGTGGTGGCCATGAAAGGCCATCATGTCACGATTCGTACGCTCGACATTGGTTCCGACAAAACCTTGGACTCCCTCGCCCCAGTGGTTGCACCCAATCCCGCCCTCGGACTGAGGGCCATTCGCTATAGCTTGGCCGAGCCCGAAATTTTCCTGGTACAACTGCGCGCCATGCTCCGAGCCTCGGCTTTCGGATCCATGCAAATTCTGATCCCCATGCTCTCTCACGTTCATGAACTGACGGAAACGTATCGTTATTTGGATCTGGCCAAATCTCAGCTCCGAGAGCGGGGCCTCGCTTTCGATGACAAGATCAAAGTGGGCGGGATGATCGAAATTCCGGCGGCCGCTCTGGTGATCGACGTCTTCATGAAGCGACTGGATTTTGTTTCGATTGGCACCAATGATTTGATTCAATACACCTTGGCCATTGATCGTACCGATCAAGAAGTGGCCTCTTTGTATGATCCGATTCACCCGGCCGTTCTTCGCTTGATCGCCATGACCATTCAAGCCGGCAAGCGCGCGGGCAAGCCTGTCGCTGTATGCGGGGAAATGGCCGGCGACCCAGACCTAACGCGCCTCTTGATTGGTATGGGTCTCACCGAATTTTCGATGCATCCGGCGAGCCTGTTACGCGTCAAGCAAGAGGTGTTGTTGGCTGATGCCGGAAAGCTTGTGCTGCCCGTGAAAAAACTGTTGTTGGCTGACGATCCAGAACGAGTCCGAATTCAGTTCGAGCGTATCGCACGCGTCGACGGCAACCTGCTATGAGTAAGCAGGCTCCAGGATCGATTGGCATGGTTCAAGCGCAGAGCATGCGTTTTGAGGCGCCGATGGCGATGAGTAACGGCCAGCATTTTGGCCCCTATGAATTAGCGTTCGAGACCTACGGCACGCTCAACGAAGCCAAGAGCAATGCCGTCCTGATCTGCCATGCGCTCAACGCCTCCCATCATGTGGCTGGCGTTTATCAGGACGACCCAAAGAATTTGGGTTGGTGGGACAACATGGTCGGCCCTGGCAAGCCGGTGGATACCGACCGGTTTTTCGTGATTGGCGTCAATAATCTCGGCAGTTGTTTTGGTTCAACCGGGCCGCACTCCATGTCACCGCAAACCGGTAAGCCGTATGGACCGGATTTCCCGGTGGTCACCGTAGAAGATTGGGTCAACGCGCAAGCTCGCCTTGCGGATGGCTTGGGCATCGACTGTTTTGCCGCCGTGATGGGCGGCAGTCTGGGCGGCATGCAAGCTCTGGCTTGGAGTTATCTTTATCCCGAGCGTATCGCCCATAGCGTGGTGATCGCCTCCGCACCGAAGCTGTCGGCACAGAATATTGCTTTCAATGAGGTCGCGCGTCGGGCGATCACCACCGACCCGCAATTTCACGGGGGTCGTTTTTATGATCATGGGGTCGTACCCTCGCGCGGCTTGGAAGTGGCCCGCATGATTGGTCATATTACTTATCTCTCCGACGATGTGATGGCCGAGCGTTTTGGCCGCTCCTTGAAAAACGCCGAATATAGTTTCTCACTCACGGGGGTCGATTTCGAGATTGAGTCCTACCTGCGCTATCAAGGCGAGAAATTTGCCGGCTACTTCGACGCCAATACCTATTTGTTGATTACCCGCGCCCTGGACTATTACGACCCGGCTCGTTCACACGGCCATCATTTGGCCCGTGCACTCGAAAAAGCCAAGGCGGACTTTCTGCTCGTATCGTTCACCACCGATTGGCGCTTTGCGCCTGAGCGCTCGCGTGAAATTGTGCAAGCGCTATTGGCCAACCGAAGACAAGTCACTTACGCCGAAATAGACGCGCCCCATGGCCATGATGCTTTTCTCTTGGAGAACCCACAATATTTGAAAGTGGTGGCTAGCTATTTTGATCGCATCTTTGATCACTTGCCAGGCACCCTTGTCAAAGGGGGGCCCAAATGAGTTTGAGCATGGCGCCCAAAGTATCGTCGACCCCAGACTTGCGTAATGACCTCGCCCTGATTGCAAGTTGGATAGCGCAGGGCTCTCGCGTGCTCGATCTCGGATGTGGTGATGGCGACCTCCTGGCTTACTTGAAAGCGCAAAAGGCCTGCGAGGGTTATGGCGTGGAAATTGACGACGTGCAATTGTTGGCCTGTATGAAGCGTGGAGTATCCGTCATCCAGCGCAACATCGAAGACGGGCTGGAGTTGTTCGGTCAGAAGCAGTTTGATGTGGTTGTCTTGTCGATGGCGATTCAAGCCACGAAGCGCACGGAAAATGTGTTACGGGAGATCTGTGAGGTGGGGCGCGAAGCGATTGTTTCTTTCCCCAATTTTGGGCATTGGAGCCATGCCTGGTCGATCCTGCGTGGCCGCATGCCTGTCTCTCGCGAAATGCCTTACCAGTGGTATGACACCCCAAACCTCCACCTGTCCACTCCAAGGGATTTTGAGATACTCGCTCACCGCTTGGGCTTGGTCATTGTTCAAAAAGCCCTGCTCAAAGAGGGAAGAGAAATTCATGGCCTTGCGGGAATGCGTGCAACCCAAGCGATATATCGATTGCGTCTTCGCTAAGTTTGAGCAGAATAAACTTATGGACTCTCCGCACCCACCGTTTCTCAGCCAAACCCAGATCGAGATCAATCACCTGCGTGCCAATGTGTTGCGGCGCACGACTTGGCTCCTTGGTTTTGCCGGTTTAGTGCCGTTTGTGGGTTTAGCCATGGCCTTCGCTTTTATGGAGCCGAGTGCTCGGCCGATGTTGGCTCAAGCGATGCTGCTTTACGCGGTGTGCATTATCAGCTTCTTGGGTGGCATCCATTGGGGAATTGCCTTGGTGTTTCACGAGTTGCCGGTGGTGTATGTCGCGACCTCGTTAGTGTGGAGTGTTTTGCCAGCGTTGATGGCTTGGCCGCTGAGTCTGATCCCTCTGTCTCAAGCCTTGCCGTGGGCGGCCGTGGCTTTGCTGTTGATCCTTGTCGTGGACTTGCGGCTGAATAAGCATTACCCCATCCCTCATTGGTTTTCCTCCCTGCGTTCCATCCTGAGCGTCGTGGCTTGTGTCTGCCTTCTTCTTGCCTGGGTTTTACTTGCTCCCTAGGAGCGTGAGCTGCGGAAGGCCGTGCGCTACGACAGGCGAGAATTCGGTTGCTAAATTTTCTGATCAAAGCCCAACATGCCTCAAGCGCCCCTAGTGTTCGACCACGTGACCTTAAATGCGCGCGACGAGTTAGATCCCTGCTGCGTGGCTCTCGAAGCCATGGGGTTTGTGCTTACACCGCCCAGCTATTCAAGCATCGGCGCGGTGAATCGTTGCATTGTGCTGGACGGGGCCTATTTGGAGACCATCGCGATCAACCCACGAGCGGTGCCGCCGCGTCAGGAATTGATGCAGCAGCCCCTGGGACTGAATGCTCTTGTGTTTCGAGCTGAGAATGCGGATGCCTGCTATGCCGATCTTATTGAACGAGGATTTCCTGCCTTACCGGTTCAGCCGTTTTCTCGCGTGGCCAAGAATAGCTTGGGCGTGGAGCACGAAGTGAGTTTTCGGGTGGTTCGCTTTGAGCCCCCATGGGCGGCCGAGGCCTTTCCGTTCGGCCGCGTCTACTTTTGCGAACATCTCAACGCCGAGGTGATCTTCGATCCAGGATACGTACGACACGAGAATGGCTGCAAAATGTTTTCAGCTTTGAGGATTGAGGCTAAAAACCTCCTAAAACTAGGGCGAACGATGAGCCTGATGTTCGGCTCGGCGTGGTCGGGAAATAGTTTGCAAGCGACGCTTAAAACGCAAGCCTTCGACATTCACTTTGTGCAGTCTTCGGCGGATCGGATCGCTGCTTGCTCATTCACTGGCCGAGCGGGTGGTTCGGACGTTGTTGGCACTGCGAGTGCAACTCCGGGGGTTGCGCTCAACCCTCGGCCCTCCCAATTTTTTGAGAACCCCTATGGTCGATTCTTACTCCAAAACTAAGCCCGTCATTGCGGCGCAGCCCCTGACAAACTCCGAGGCAAGCCTCGCAATGACGGGTGCCGAGGCTTTCGTCAAGATGCTCGAAGCCTTTCAGGTGCGCCATGTATTCGGCCTGTGTGGTGACACCAGTTTGCCCCTGTACGACGCCTTTGCCAGGCTCATGCCGAAAATCACCCATGTGCTCACCCGTGACGAGCGTTCCGCCGCTTACATGGCCGACGCCTATGCTCGGGTGAGTGGTACGGTGGGGGTGTGCGAAGGCCCCTCAGGCGGAGGCGCAACTTATTTGTTGCCAGGTGTGGTGGAAGCCAACGAATCCAGCGTGCCGGTACTCGCCATGACCTCCGATATCTCGACCACGTCGCGGGGCCGTTACACGCTCACCGAGTTGGATCAAGAAAGTTTGTACCGTCCTTTAACGAAGTGGAATAGCACTATTTCGCAGGCTGCCGATGTGCCTCGCCTGCTACGTAAGGCCTTCACTGAGATGACGACGGGCCGGCCTGGCGCGGTACACCTGTGTCTGCCTTTTGATGTGCAAAAAGCGACCTTGCCTGCCCATGAAGTCTGGGCCGATGCCAGCCTCAATACCTATCCGGCTCATGCCACCCAGGCCAGCCTTGTCTCTTTGCAAAAGTTGGCGGATGCATTGATGAGTGCGCGCAGCACGGTGATCGTGTGTGGTGGTGGCGTCATCATCTCCGGTGGTCAAAGTGCGCTCAAGGCCGTGGCACAAGCGTGCGGGGCTTTGATCGCGAACTCGATTAGTGGTCAGGGCACGATTGATCCGAGCGACCCTCTGGCGGTAGGCGTCGTCGGCACGAATGGCGGAAGTGCTGAAACCCGGAAAGTCATTCAGGACGCCGACTTGATATTTTTTGTGGGCTGTAGAGCCGGCTCGGTCACCACGGAAAGGCGCCGCGCGCCGCTTCCCAGTCAGCGCATTCTTCACCTCGATGTTGACCCGGCAGTGATCGCCGCCAACTATGAAACGGAAGCTGCCGCCGTGGGCGATGCTCGTCTGTCTCTGGAGGCCTTGCTTGTCTTGCTCGATCAGGCCAGCTCGACTGCGGCGGACCTCGATGGCGCGAGTTTTAAATCAGTTCGACAACAACAGTTACGCCTGCGTATGGCCGAGTGGGCCGAGTTGAAGCTGCAAAAACACGCTCGCTTCATGGCCTTGGCGCAAGAGGAATCGACCCCTATCAAACCAGAGCGGCTGGTGTACGCCCTGAAGCAAACGCTACCAAAGGATTGCATCGTGGTCGCCGACCCTGGCACGCCTTGCCCCTACTTGTCGGCCTATCTGGATTTAGAGGCTCCACTTGCCTCAGACTCCAAGACTCTTCAAGCCTTTCAAGCAAGCCACCAAGATGCCAATCAGTCGAAGGTCCCGCGGCGTCGTTTTATCACGAATCGAGCTCATGGTGCCTTGGGGTACGCCATGTCGGCGGCCGTGGGTGCGTGGTTTGCCAGCCCGCAATCCAAGGTCGTCGCCGTGATGGGTGACGGTAGTTTTGGATTTACCTGCGGTGAGCTTGAAACTATCGTTCGTTATAAGGTACCGATGACGATGGTGGTGGTCTCCAACGCCGTCTTTGGCTGGATCAAGGCGGGGCAGAAAAGTAGTTTTGGGGAGCGCTATTTCTCGGTGGACTTCTCGCGCACTGATCATGCCAAAGTGGCTGAAGCGTTTGGGGTAAAAAGCTGGACGGTCGACGATCCACTAAAATTAATGGATGTGTGCCGCGAGGCGATGGCCTACCCGGG
>JAYUOT010000108.1:0-17854 GCA_043760705.1 Betaproteobacteria bacterium | reverse complement strand
GGCCAGGGCGGGTGCGCGCAATTTAAGCCACTGGCGGGCGGACTGTTGCACGTCCGCATCGCCGAGCATTGTACTCAGGCCACGGGTTGCAAAATAACCAGCAAGATTGGTGGCCAAGGTGGTTTTACCGACCCCCCCCTTCGGATTCACAACCGCGATGATTGGCATAAATGCTCCCTGTAAGTTAGGGAGCAATACTATCAAATCGGCGCCTGCTTGATGTCGCCAATAGGAGACGCAGTGAAAATCACTGCTAAAAAAACGGACCGATTTTCAACCTAGTACTTAACGCTACAACCATAGGGACGAGTGTTGTTTTCAGTCACTGGTTTACCGGCTTTCATTTGATCGAGGGCCAGCGCAACGTAGTTCTTCGCGCTCTTGATGTCGCCCGGATTGCTGGAGCGCTTGTCGTCAATCCCGCCAGCGTAAACAAGCTTGCCTTGCGGGTCGACGATGAACATATGAGGGGTCGTCTTGGCGCCCCAGGCGAGGCCAGCTTTGCCATCAGCATCCATGAGCAATGCACTGACATGACCTTTGAGTTGAGCAAAGCGCTCATTCAACTGGTTCGGCTCGAGATAGTCCTGATGGGATGGATTGGTTGAATTGACGATCAACCAAGCCACGCCTTGACGGGAAAATTTTTCTTGCAGGCTTTGCATATTTTTGGACCCGTAATGCTTTTGCACAAAGGGGCAATTGGGGTTGAACCATTCAATCACGACAGTCTTGCCGCGAAAATCGGTGAGATTGACGCTCTTGCCGTGGGTGTCACGTAACTGCAATGGAGGAGCAAGCTCTCCAGGGGTCGTTGCCGCCAGCGCTGGAATACTGAACAAAGCACCCGTGGTTGCGCCCAAAACTAGTGCTGCCAAGTATTTGAAAAGTCTTTTCATTGGGTCTCTCCAATCTGTCCTATCAACAACAATGTTGCTCATCCCACTAACACCTGCCCTACTATCGCATGCGCAGGCCCAAAGCTGACAACACTTGCCCCTGGGTGAGCAACTCGGGCAGGATAGTGGGTCGGGCTTGGCCGGGCATGAATACCAAGTAGAGTGGCACCCCACTGCGACCGTGACGATTCAGCTCAGCGCTGATCAGGGGGTCTTGCTTGGTCCAGTCCGCTTTCAATTGTAAAGTCTTTTGGCGTGCAAAAGCTTGCTGGACGGCCTCGGTCTCCAGGACCAGTTTCTTGTTGGCCTGACAACTCACACACCAGGCGGCTGTAAAGTCGACAAAGACTGGGCGACCTTGCGCCAAACCATCCTTGACCGCCTGCGCGGACCAGGGTTGCCATGTGGCGCGCGCATCCAGTTTCGCACTGGCTGGCTCTGCCTGACTGCCTTGAATTAAGCCTGCGACCGCCCCCATTACGCCGGTCAGCGCCAGTGCCAAAGCCATCAGGCCGGCACCCGAGTTCAGACGCAAGCGCACGGGGCCTTGGAAAAAGCGACCGTAAAGCCACAGTGAAAACGCGAGGCCGACCGCGCCCAGGGCCAATTGCATCAGGGCTTCGGGCGAGGTCTGCAAACCAAACACCCAAAGCAACCAAACAGCCGCGGCAAACATGGGGAACGCGAGAAACTGCTTGAAACTTTCCATCCAACGACCGGGCTTGGGTAAGTGCTTCAGCCAGACGGGGAAAGCCGCAAGCAGCAGGTAAGGCAAGGCCATGCCTACGCCTAAAAAGCCAAACACCAGCAGCGCTTCGCTCGCGGGCTGGGTCAGTGAAAGGCCTAGGGCCGAACCCATAAAAGGTGCGGTACACGGCGTGGCCACGAGCACTGCCAGCATGCCTGACAGGAACGCCTGACCCGGACGAGGCAGGTCTCGACTAGAGTTGGCTTGAGAAGGTTTCGCAGCGTCAAGATTCCCTAATTGAGTCAAGCCAAGCCCCACTTCGAACAGGCCCGCAAAGTTCAAGGCCAGGGCCACGAACAACAACACCATGGCACCCACAAACAGCGGTGATTGCAATTGAAAACCCCAGCCCACCGCTTCACCGGCCGAACGCAAAAAAAGCATCCCTCCGCCCAGAGCCAAAAACGACAGGACGACACCGCTGGCGAACGCGAGCGTCTCAAGCCGTAGCCGGTGACGATTGGCTGGAGCAAGCGCAGAACCGCGACCCCCATGACCGGCAAAACTCATAAGCTTCAGCCCGATCACCGGGAAGACGCAAGGCATGAGGTTAAGAAGCAAACCGCCCAGAAGCGCAGCCCCCAGACTCAGCCAAACACCGGGAGAGCCCTCCAAGCCAGGCCCACCCGACGCGCCGTGGCTTTGCTTGGCGGGATCAAGTTTGGCGTCCTTCGAAGCGTCTCCGCTTGCTGTGGCCCGACTTTCTGTGGCAAGTCGCAGAGCCTCGGCGGGGCTGAGTTTGTCAGGGGCAGCCCTGGCGGGCGCACCGGCTAAAGTCGCGACGAGTGTACCCACCTCGGTGGCCACACCGTTCGCAGAACCACCGGCGGACGGATGGACGACAAAGAATTGGCCATCGACGTCCAGTACGCCCGCGGCGCGTTCGGGCGATTGAAGGAAGTCAGTCTTCTTGTCGGTCACCAAGCCTAGCTCAAGTCGGTAGCGGCCATCCTTTAATTTATAAAGCGGTTGCGGCGCCGGGTGAACGATGGTTTCTTCATGGGCCGCGAAAAACTCAACACGCTTGGCATTCCTAATCGTGAGGGGAAGGACTAACGACAACTGATCGCCTGCCGCAAAAGCTTGTACCGGCAACTCGATCTTTGGCTCAAGTGCCCAGTTTTTCTCGAACAAGGCTTGATGCACTGAGGGTAAAGGCAGCCCCGTTCGCACCGGTAAGTCTAACTTCAGTGTGGCTTCGCCAGGAATGCAGACCAGTTTGCAAACTAGCCAGGAAACCTTGGCCTGTATGTCAAGTTTGTCGCCCGAAAAATTGTTCGGAATCTCCACCTCTCGGGATAAGACCACTTCGTCTTCGTAAGCATAGTTCGCCAGGGGTGGGATAAAGACTCTTTGTGGCTTCGGCCAGTGAATCGGGCCGCTCTGAACCGAGACGGGCAAGGTGAGTTCGAACTGGGTCGGCATGCCCGAATCACCCGGATTTTTCCAATAGGTGTGCCAATGACGGTCATGACGCATCCGAAGACCAATCCACACTTTCTTGCCGGGCTGGGCGGATTCGCTGGGACTGATCATGTCCACCTGCACGTGGTCTGCAGACGTGGACAAAGCGGGAGCCGCAGCAAGCGTACTTTGAGGCGCCAGCAGGGCAAGAGAAAACGCCAGGAAACAGATCCAGAGGCTGGTGCAACTCGCGAGCAAAGGGGACAAAATCCGGTTAACTTTCATGATTTGGTGTGAGGTGATTGGGGATCTAACCATTCGAACGGTGAAAACCACAAGTTAAGCGTTAGTCAATTTTAACAAAGTGGTGTATAAATGCGCCTCAACCCCTTGATTTTAGGCTCTTTTTGCCCTGGATAGCCATGGATGAAGAAATCGATCAGTTAGCAACTAAAGTGGACACCTTAATCAAAGGTTCGTCGCGCTTGGCCGAGCAAAACTTGCACTTGAGTAGTCAAATCAAAAATTTGCAAGCGGAACTACTCGCGCTCAAAGGTAACATGAAGGAAGCTCGTGCCCGTGTCGCCGCAGCCTTGTCGCGATTGCCCGAAGGTGATCCGAGCGACAATCGGAGTGTGAATAAATCTGCTGTTGACAGCGCTCAGCACCCGCTTAAATAATCGATTAAGGAGCCCCGCGCTGATGGAACAAATCACCGTCAAAATCCTGGATCGGGATTACAAGCTAGCCGTTTCGGCGGAAGACAAGGCTCGCCTTGCAGGGGCTGCCCAGTTGGTCGATAGCCGCATGCGAACGATTCGTGACTCTGGAAAAGTATCCGGTCAAGATCGCATCGCCGTGATGGTGGCCTTACAGCTTGCCCACGAACTCTCGGACCCTTCCAACGCTAGTACAAGCTTGCGTTCGGCCAAGAGTGCCGACAAATTGCGTAAGATCACGGAAGACGTTGATCAAGCCATTCGCAAGCAAGATAGTTTGTTCTAACTGTTGGTCCTGCATTGACTGTCGTTCGCCTATTTATTTTCCCACCGTTAGTCGGTTGTCCTTGTGCTTAGTATTCATTGGATTACAATAGCTTCATCCCTGCGGTGTTCGAGTGGGCTATATATTCCTTGAACCAATGCTTTTGCATCCTAGGTCGTGGTTTTTGTTTTGCTGTTGTGATCGTCCCTTCGCGGACGAACCTGATGCGAGACTAGCTGTGACCGCTCTGAACTCAGGTTCAGGATGCTAGCCCTACGGCATCTGCGGGGTACTACATTTATACCGGTGTTCATCGTTCACGCTCTTAAGCGAACCTCATGTATTGGTTGATGAAATCCGAGCCTGAAGAGTGTTCGATTAGGGATGCTCTTCACGCCCCGAAAAGCACCGTGCCCTGGGTTGGCGTTCGTAACTACCAAGCCCGCAATTTTATGCGCGACCAAATGCGCCCGGGTGATGGCGTCTTGTTCTATCATTCAAGCTGCGATGTACCGGGCATTTACGGCCTGGCCGAGATCGCCTCCTCCCCTTACCCAGACGACACTCAGTTCGACAGGAAGTCAAAATATTTTGACGCGAAGTCAAGTCGTGAAGCCCCTCGTTGGCAGTTGGTGGATGTCAAGGCGATCCGGGCTTGCCAGCCCATTTCATTGACCTCCATGCGCTCATTACCCGAACTAAGCGATATGATTCTGCTCCAGCGCGGAAGCCGTTTATCGATTACTCCGGTGGAGAAGAAGCACTGGCAAATCATTCAGAAAATGATTCAGCCAAGTTCAACCTGAGTTCTTCTTCATCTTCAAAGTCACTTGAAGCACCCCAGCTGAGCGCGCCGGTTGAGCAGACCCACGACGATATTCATTAGCAACTTACTTGACGGACACTTATGGCGGGCCCCCTTTCACATATCAAAGTTCTCGATTTGAGCCGCGTGCTTGCGGGTCCTTGGGCGGGTCAGAACATGGCCGATCTTGGTGCCGTGGTCATCAAGGTCGAGCGACCCGGCAAGGGCGACGACTCACGCGCTTTTGGCCCGCCTTATCTCAAGGACAAACACGGCCTTGAAACCTCAGAGGCCGCTTACTTTCTCGCCGCCAATCGTGGTAAAAAATCGGTCACAGTCGATCTCGCTGACCCCAAGGGGCAGGAGATCGTGCGAGCCTTGGCCGCGAGTTGCGATGTGCTCATCGAAAACTACAAAGTCGGAGACCTTGAGCGCTATGGTTTAGGCTATGAACATATTAAGTCGGTGAACCCAAGCATCATTTATTGCTCGGTCACGGGCTTTGGACAAACCGGACCCGCCAAAGAGCGCCCGGGTTACGACTTCATGGTGCAAGGCATGAGCGGCCTCATGAGCATCACCGGCAAGCCTGACCAGGAGGCTGGCGGTGGGCCGATGCGTTTTGGCGTGCCGATCATCGATATTTTGACGGGGATGTATGCCAGCGTCGCCATCTGTGCCGCCATCGCCCATCGCGCAAAAACAGGCATCGGCCAGCAGATCGATGTCGCCCTGCTCGATACCGCGATGGCACTCAGTTCAATTCAAGGCATGAGCTACCTAACGACCGGTGACGTGCCAGAGCGCATCGGTAATACTCACCCGACCATCGTTCCTTATCAAGTTTTCAAGACCTTGGACGGGCACATTATTTTGGCTTGTGGTAATGACAATTTGTTCAGAAAGTTTTGTGGTGCCGCTCATTGCGCGGCGCTCGCCGACGATCCTCGGTTTGTGAAGAACTCGGACCGCGTCAAGAACCGCAGCGAGCTAGAACCTTTACTGGCTGCAATTTTTAGCCAGCAAAGCACGAAGGTTTGGTCTGCATTGCTCGAGGCCGCCGGGGTGGCCAGCGGTCCGATCAATACGATTGCCGAAGCCTTTGAAGAGGAGCAATCAAAGGCCCGGGGCACCCTGCAACACCTGCCTCATCCCCTGGCGGGTACAGCGCCGATCATCGCCTCACCGATGAAGTTTTCAGCGACGCCCATCGAGTACAAGCAATCGGCGCCTTTGCTCGGTGAACATACCGAGGAGGTGCTTGCTAATCAAGCTTGGCGCCCGAGTCCTTGACGACTTTGGCCCATTTCTTGATTTCACTATCAACCAACTTGGCCATGACCTCCGGCGTACCGACTCCAGGGTCGGCACCCATATTAGCCCAGGCATCCTTCAACTCTTTCGAATTAAGTGCCTTGCTAATCTCGGCGTTCATTCGATTGACAATGTCGGCGGGCGTACTCGCTGGCGCCCAGATCGCATACCAAGTCAGGGCATCGTACCCCTTAATGCCAGCCTCGGCGAGGGTTGGAATATTGGGCAAAGCAGGTGAGCGCTTGGCGCTGGTCACCGCTAAAGCAGTGAGCTTGCCGCCTCGAATATGCTGGATCGAACTTCCTAATCCATCGAACATGAAATCGACCTGACCCGCCAGCAAGTCCTGGAGCGCCGGCCCGGCACCTCGATACGGAATATGTGTCATGAAGGTCTTGGTCATGGTTTTGTACAACTCAACCGTTAAGTGATGGGTTGTACCGTTCCCGGCCGAGCCATAGTTATATTTACCAGGACTAGCCTTGACCACTTGACCGAATTCGGCAATGGTTTTGACATTCATGCGCTGTGGGTTCACGACGACGACGTTCGGCACGAAGGATACAGTGGACACCGGCGTGAGGTCCTTGACGATGTCATAGGCCAGCCGTGGATACATGCTGACCGCAATGGTGTGATGCACGGCGCCCATCAAAAAGGTGTAGCCATCGCCCGCTGATTTCGCGACGATCTCAGCGCCCAAGGTACCACCGGCGCCGCCGCGATTGTCGATCACGACCGATTGACCGAGTGCAGCCGACAGAAGCTTGGACAGGGGACGCGCGAAAGCATCGGTGCCGCCCCCGGGTGGGAAGGGAACGATCAGGCGAATCGGTTTGTTCGGCCATGCGCCTTGTGCTTGCACGATACCCGCGGTGAAGCCGCCCGCAGAAAGCGCCAGGGTCGCGCCCGTGGCAGCCCCGAGCCGACGTCGGGTCGGTGATTGAACAGGTTTTAAGGGCTTTTTAAACGGCGTCGTGGAGGTAGTCAAGTGGAAGTCTCCTATCTCAAATGATGGGCGAGCGAACTCTTCGGGGAAGTTCGACGAAAGGTCCAGAAAGAACCGGCTGGGTTTAAATTGCGTTCAGTGAAAGCCCTAGGCTCAAAGCAATTTCAAGACCGAGGGGCTGCAATGTACGTCATCACGAACAAATCGTTCATGATTTGACTCAACTTCTTCCAAATCATAAAGATAATTGACCATCATCGCCAAGGACTGCTTCAGGCCTTTCTTGGAGGTATCGGCACGTAAATTGATGCGCGCCAGGCTCGCCCCATTGTTCAGATGAAAGCGGGCCACGGGATCGGAGGGACGGGTGTCTTCGGAGGATGTTTGCCACAGGTAAAAGGCACAAAGGCTTTGCAGCAAGGTCAAATCGCGTTCCACTTTCTTGCCAAAAGGTTGAGCGATGCGCTGCCAGGTCCCGTCAGGTGCCTTGTGCCCCGACGGCTCGGAGACTAGGTGCAAAAGCCCTCCAAAGTCTGCGCCATGGCGACGTCTTAACTCGACTAAAGCGGTATTCAAAGCTTGGACCTGTAATGGCTTCAGCCTGGAATCGCCAATCTCTTTGACTTTCTCAAGCCATGTGGCAAAACCTGGTACCGGCGACAACGTGCAAAAAGTCTTTAGTCCCGGAAACTCCATCTTAAGGCGTTCCGCAACCCGTTTGATCAAGAAATTACCGAGATTGACCCCTTTCAGACCGGGTTGGCAATTCGAGATGGAATAAAAAGCGGCCACCCTGAAGCGCCGCGGATCGGCGTCAGGGGGGATCTCGCGATCCAGCAAAGGTGCAATCGCTGCGGGCATGTCAGGAAGAAGTGCAACTTCCACGAAAATGAGCGGTTCATCGGGTAAAATTGGGTGAAAAAACGCGAAACATCGACGATCCGGTTGTAATCGACGGCGCAGATCGTTCCAGCCATCGATGGCGTGCACGGCTTCGTGCTGGATCAACTTTTCAAGGAGCATCGCAGGTGACTGCCAATCCACTTGGATCAGATTCAGAAACCCGGGGTTGAACCAAGAACCCAATAAATGCTCGAAATCGGCATCAACTGCGCTTAACTTACGGTCTTTTCGCAAGTAGTGGAGCAATTTCGCCCGCATCTTAACAATTTCAGCCGTTCCTCCAGGTGCCCGATTCAAGCGTCGCAGTAACTCTTGACGGGGTGGCTCTGCCGCTCGTGCCAGAGCGACTAGATGTTCAGGCGAACGATTCACAGCATATTTTTCAGCCAGCATCAGCAGTTCACCCGGATCGGGGTCGAACTCTAGGGCCAGCAATTGAAAGAACCGCTCGATCGCTTCAGGCGACAAATTTCTGTAAGCCGTCAGCGCCGTGGCTGCAACCGATACGCTATTGGATTCGCCCCGCTCGCCCAGCAATTGATGGCAGTTTTCGATCAGTCTAGTGAGATCAATGCGCTCGCGATTATTGCGACGAACTTGCTTTATTTTTTCAAACATGAGACGAACCTAAGCGCAGCTTATTGGATGACCTCCGCTTTTCGAAGCAACAGGAAAAGGCCAAACAAAAACATGGGTAAACAGAGCAACTGGCCCATGGTGAGACCTAGCGCCAAAGTACCCAAAAACGCGTCCGGTTCACGCGCAAACTCTACGACGAAACGAAACACTGCATAACCGACCAGAAAGAAGCCAGACACCTGGCCAACTTTTCTTGGTTTACTGGAATAGATCCATAGAAGCATGAAGAGCAATAACCCCTCTAAGGCAAACTGATAAAGCTGGGAAGGATGGCGACCAAGGGCGTCACCGGCTTGGGGGAACACCATCGCCCACGCCCCTTCAGTCGGGCGTCCCCACAGCTCGCCATTAATGAAGTTACCCATTCGACCCGCGGCCAAACCAGTGGGCACTAGGGGTGACACAAAATCCATGACAGGAACATAGGCTTTTTGTTTCACTTTGCAAAACAGCCAGATTGCAAACATCACGCCCAGCAAGCCGCCGTGAAAAGACATTCCGCCCTGCCAGACCGCCAAAATTTCTCCTGGATGGCTGAGGTAGTACGCGGGCTTATAAAAGAAGACGTAGCCCAGGCGCCCACCCAGTACCACTCCTAGTGCCCCCCAGAATAGAAGGTCCTCATGGTCTTTAGGGCTCAGACCCGTAGATGTTGCGAAATGCGCGGGCTGGCCATGAGCATTCTTGAGCCCAAGCCGGTAACGGCCTAAAAACCAAAACAACAAGAATGCGGTCAGGTACATCAGCCCGTACCAACGTACAGCGACCGGGCCAAGACTGACGGCGATGGGATCAAATTGGGGATGGACAATCATGGGTTACAACACCGTTTGGGCGATTTGACAAGGAAGAGGCGGAGATTCCACCCAGCGACATCGCCCGAAGTTTACCTTTCGAACCCGGCCTGAGCCGGATTGATGCCAGCGAGGAAGGCAACTTTCACCCAAATGTCGCCCTGAAACCTCACTGCGAAAGCACAGGTGTGAATCGGCCTTGAGACACCAGCGCATGCGGGTTGACGCGAACAGTTAAAATCTTGCGCTTGAGCATGCAACATTCGGTCGATCTCCGCGAACTTCAGATCGGCCTCCAAAAGAACCCGCCCTCGAAAGTTCCTTTCCGGGCTCAACCTTACCTAGAAACTCCTGGACCCCTATGAGTCAAGATCCTAAAGCCCCTACCCCGCCCGCACGTCGCAGTGACAACATCACCAAGGGAGTATCGCGCGCACCCAATCGCTCAATGTATTACGCGATGGGTTACGAAAAGAGCGATTTTGACAAACCCATGATCGGCGTTGCCAATGGTTACTCAACCATCACGCCCTGCAACTCTGGCTTGCAACCTCTGGCCGATGCTGCCATCGCAGCGATCGAAGCCCATGGGGGCAATGCGCAGGTTTTTGGCACGCCGACCATTTCAGACGGTATGGCCATGGGCACCGAGGGTATGAAGTACTCGCTGATCTCGCGCAAAGTCATCGCAGATTGTATCGAAACCGCAGTGCAAGGACAGTGGATGGACGGGGTCTTGGTGGTCGGTGGCTGCGATAAAAACATGCCCGGCGGCATGATGGGGATTCTTCGTTGCAATGTCCCCGCAATCTACGTCTATGGCGGCACGATCATGCCGGGCAAGTGGAAGGGCAAAGACCTCAATATCGTCTCGGTCTTCGAAGCGGTCGGTCAATTTTCTGCAGGCAAAATGAGTGCGGAAGATTTAGAAGGTATCGAACGCAATGCCGTTCCTGGCACGGGCTCGTGCGGAGGCATGTATACCGCAAACACCATGAGCTCCTCGTTCGAGGCGCTTGGGATGAGCTTGATGAACTCCTCCACCATGGCCAATCCCGACGGCGTAAAAAAAGATTCGGCGAGCGCCTCGGCAGAAGTGTTAATGCGCGCCGTGCAAAACAATCTTCGCCCCTCCGACATCGTGACCCGCCAATCGATCGAGAATGCAGTCAGTCTGATCATGGCAACCGGTGGCTCGACCAATGCCGTCCTTCATTATTTGGCCATTGCCCATTCGGCCGGGGTTGCATGGTCCATTGACGATTTTGAGACCGTGCGCAAGCGGGTTCCGGTCCTCTGCGATCTCAAGCCCTCGGGTCAATACTTGGCCACCGACCTGCATCGGGCCGGCGGTATCCCTCAAGTCCTTAAGATTTTGCTCGATGCGGGCCTACTTCATGGTGATTGCGTGACAATCACCGGTAAAACGATTGCTGAAGAGCTTGCCCACGTTCCGAGCCAACCAAGTGCCGATCAAAAGGTGATTTTCCCGATCAGTCAGGCGCTCTACAAGGAAGGCCATCTTGCGATTTTGAAAGGTAATCTTTCTCCAGAAGGTGCAGTGGCCAAGATTACTGGCTTGAAAAACCCCGTCATGACGGGTCCGGCGCGAGTCTTTGACGATGAACAGTCCGCACTGGCCGCAATTTTAGCGGGCAAGATCGTCGCGGGCGATGTTATGGTGTTGCGTTATCTGGGTCCGAAAGGAGCCCCAGGCATGCCCGAAATGTTGGCGCCTACCGGAGCACTCATTGGTGCAGGCCTGGGCGAATCCGTGGGCTTGATTACTGACGGCCGATTTTCCGGTGGGACCTGGGGTATGGTGGTAGGTCATGTCGCACCTGAAGCCGCTGCTGGTGGCATGATTGGCCTGGTGAAGGAAGGCGATAGCGTGACCATCGACGCGCGTAAACTCCTGTTACAGCTCAATGTTCCAGAGTCAGAAATCGCGGCCCGCAAAGCACTCTGGCAGGCGCCCAAGGCACGCTACACGCGCGGCGTCATGGCAGAGTTCGCGAAGTTAACAACGACCGCGAGTCGCGGAGCGGTCACCGACGCTGATTGACCAGCGACAGCGCATACGCTCGTCGTGGGCGATGCGCCACTATTTTGCGCGCCACTATTTTGCGCGCCACTATTTTGCGCGCCACTATTTTGTGCGCCCTTGCTTGCGGTAGGGCCTTGCTCGCGGTGCGGCCGCGCTTGTTGCAGGGACTGGCTTGCTCGCACTATTTTGCTTGTGGGCTTTTCTTGGTGACGAAAGCTCGCGCGATGCGCGCCTTTTTCTCGGCCGCTACTTTACCGTCATCCTTTTTTCGATCCATCCCCAGCATGGGCTGAAGGGCTTCGAACCAAAGAATCGCGGCGACCAAGGGAGAAAATATCCACCACCAACTAACGTTGGCCATTGGGCCGAACTCCAGCCATTTTGCAGTGACGAGCACAAGTCCAATCCAAACTAAAGGCATGACAATTCCTATTGACGGTTGGTGGACAAGTTTGCACTCTAGTCCCCTCAAAAACGAGGCATTTGCTTCTATCGGTCGAATCGAGGCCGTCAACGGCGAAGTACTCCAAGGCGTTACACCCACAGGTTTAGATAGAATCACTGTTTGAAGCATTCGCAAAAGATTCTCTAAACCAGACTTATTGAACATCGGAAGGAAAACATGAAGTCCATTATCAGTTTCGCTGCAGCGCTAGCCCTCGGCTCCGTGGCAGTCTCGGCCCACGCTAATCTGGATTTAGCCAAGGCTAAAAACTGCACGGCCTGTCACGCGGTCGATAAGAAGTTAATCGGCCCTGCTTACAAGGACGTCAGCACCAAATACGCCAGCGACAAAGAGGCCGTCGCTAAGCTCACCAAGAAAGTACGCGAAGGCAGTACCGGGGTATGGGGCCAAATCCCCATGCCCGCCAACCCTCAAGTCACCGCAGGCGAAGCGGAAACACTGGTGAAGTGGATCATGGGTGGCGCCAAGTAGGTCGGAGATCTCCAGCGTGTCGTGCGCTTTTAGTCCCTGAAAAACCTCGCGATGCGAGGTTTTTTTTCGTTTGAACATTTGCGAATTTCAGCAAACCCGGGTGATCTTCGCCTGAACTTCCCGCCTGTCCGGCCTCAGCGTCCGCCAATCTAAAGCGGCTCGCTCGAGCAACTCCGCCCGCTTACATTCACCTCACACCGTTGCACGCAGAAATGTTTGCAGGGTGTTTATAGGCCTCCTCTCCCCAGCCACGTGGTTAGATTTTTTCCTCCCTGGCTGGTTTGCCCCGGTTCGTCCGGGGTTTTTTTTCGCCAAAATTTCGTGAGCCCCGAGATTTAGCTCAAAAAGAGACCCCCTATAGCTCATGCCCAGGCCTCTGGGCGGCAGAAGGACGTGCGCTTCGCAGCGAAGCGCACGCCACCGGCCACGATGGCCCAGAATTTCAATAAACCTCTCAGTTAACGCTAGAATCACCCGTGGGCGACGCCATTTCGCCCATCAAAATATAAAACAAGGCTCACAAGGGCCAGGGGGACGCATGGATTTCAATTTTGACATTTTGCTTCAGCAGATCTTCAACGGATTGGTGCTCGGCAGTGTTTACGCTTTGGTGGCCTTGGGCTACACCATGGTTTACGGCATTTTGCAACTGATTAACTTCGCCCACGGCGATGTACTCATGGTGGGCGCCATGGTCGCCGTCACCGTGGTGGGGCTGTTGCTTAAGAGCGGCCTGCCTTTGCCCATCGTGTTGATCCTGGCAATCCTGGCGGCCATACCCGTATGCATTTTGCTCTCGCTCTTTATAGAGCGCGTGGCTTATCGCCCCTTGCGCAATGCACCGCGGCTTGCTCCCCTGATTACCGCCATTGGTGTATCCATCATTATTCAAACCTTGGCGATGATGATCTGGAAGCCGAACCCCATCGTGTTCCCGGACTTGTTGCCGACCACGCCCATCATGCTGGGCGAAGTGGTGATGGCTCCCAAACAACTGCTGATTCTGTTTGTATCTGCTGTGATGATGATCGGCCTGATTATTTTGGTCAATAAAACTCGCCTCGGACGAGCCATGCGGGCTACGGCTGAAAACCCCCGAATCGCGGGACTGATGGGCGTGAATGCCAATCAAGTGATTGCCGCTACCTTTGCGATTGGTGCCGCGCTCGCGGCCATCGCCGGTGTGCTGGTGGCGATGAACTACAACATTGTTCAATTCACCATGGGCTTCATGCCGGGCTTGAAAGCGTTTACTGCGGCCGTTCTAGGCGGGATCGGCAACTTGGCCGGGGCCATGGTTGGCGGCTTGCTCCTGGGGGTGATCGAGAGCCTTGCAGCCGGGTATATCGGTGATATCACGGGGGGACTTTTAGGCAGTAACTACCAGGATATTTTCGCTTTCGTGGTGTTGATTATTGTGCTGGTGTTCAAGCCTTCGGGCATCATGGGCGAACGTGTCGCCGACCGCGCTTAAAGAGAAAGGTCCGACATGAAATCACTTCTCCCTAATTTTTCAAGCAAGCCCAAGGCGGCGTATTTTGCGCTCGCCGCCTTAGCCCTCGCCCTACTTCTCTTACCAATCTTCGCGGCTCAATATGGCAATGGCCCGGTGAGGCTGTTGGCGATGGCCTTGCTCTACGTCATGTTAGCCCTGGGACTCAATATCGTCGTGGGTTATGCCGGTCTTCTCGATCTTGGCTATGTGGCTTTTTATGCAGTGGGGGCCTATGTGTACGCCCTGCTCTCCTCGCCACATCTCGCCGAAAATTTCGAGTGGATCGCGCAAACCTTTCCGAACGGGATGCACACCAGTATCTGGTTCATCATTCCGATCAGCGCAGGTTTAGCGGCTTTTTTTGGCGTTTTACTCGGTGCGCCGACCTTGCGATTGCGGGGAGATTACCTGGCGATTGTGACCTTGGGTTTTGGCGAAATTGTTCGCATCTTCATGAACAATCTCAATTCGCCCATCAATATTACCAATGGCCCCCAGGGCATCTCCAAGATCGATTCGATCTCGATCGGTCCGATCGATTTTGCGAAACCCTACGAAATTTTAGGAATGACTTTTAGTCAGACCCAACTTTATTATTATCTCTTCCTGCTGCTTGCGGTCTTTATTATCATCGTGAACATCCGCTTGCAAGACTCGCGGGTCGGTCGCGCCTGGATGGCTATTCGCGAGGATGAAATCGCCGCCAAAGCGATGGGCATCAATACCCGGAATACAAAGCTACTGGCCTTCGCCATGGGTGCCTCTTTCGGTGGAGTCTCAGGCGCCATGTTCGCCGCTTTCCAGGGCTTCATTTCTCCTGAGAGTTTCGTGCTAATGGAGTCCATAGTGATCATCGCCATGGTTGTGTTGGGAGGCATGGGCCACATCCCGGGTGTGATCCTGGGGGCTGTCATTTTGTATCTGATTCCCGAAGGGCTGCGCTATTTTGATAAAGCGGCGCAGGAATCAATTTTCGGCGTAGAACTTGTGGCTCCCGAAGCGTTACGAATGCTCCTGTTTGGTTTGGCGATGGTCGTGATCATGCTGCGCAAACCCGAAGGGCTTTGGCCAGCCCCAAAACACGGCGACAAAGCAAGCTCGCACCCGAGCCTGCCAGACGTCGCATCGGCTTCGTCGCCCTCGACAAAATAAGATCTGGACCCTACAGCCATGAGTCAACAAACTCTCCTCAAAGTGACCGGCGTGAACAAACGCTTCGGTGGCCTTCAAGCGCTCGCTGATGTTGGCCTGGATATTCTTGAAGGTCACATTTACGGCTTGATCGGACCGAACGGCGCGGGCAAGACGACCTTCTTCAACGTGATTACCGGGCTCTATACCCCGGACTCCGGTAGCTTTGTGCTGGCTGGCCAAGCTTACAAACCCACGGCTGTGCATGAAGTGGCCCGAGCAGGCATTGCCCGTACGTTTCAGAACATTCGTTTATTTGGGGAAATGACGGCCCTCGAGAACGTGATGGTCGGGCGCCACGTTCGCACGAAGGCGGGTATTTTTGGAGCCATTTTCAAAACGCCCAGCGAGAAGCGTGAAGAGTTGGCAATTCGCCAGCGTGCCCGCGAACTCCTCGAATATGTGGGCGTGGCCAAGTTTGCCAACTATCAGGCGCGAACGCTCTCCTACGGTGATCAGCGCCGACTCGAAATCGCGCGAGCCTTGGCGACCGATCCCAAATTGCTCGCGCTTGATGAGCCGGCCGCCGGCATGAATGCCACCGAGAAGTTGGCCCTGCGCGGACTCCTCGAGAGCATTCGCAAGGACGGTAAAACCATCCTGCTGATTGAACATGATGTAAAACTGGTGATGGGCTTATGCGATCAAATGACCGTGCTCGATTACGGTAAAGTCATTGCTCAGGGCATCCCCTCTGACGTACAAAAGGACAAGGCCGTGATTGAGGCCTATCTGGGTGCGGGTGGACATTAGTTCGCCTCATTGCACGACCTCTCACTAACCCTTCCGGATCCTGAGCATGATGAGCGAAAAAAGCGTACTGAAAGTCGAGGGGCTTAAAGTGTCCTATGGCGGCATTCAAGCCGTCAAAGGGGTCGATCTCGAAGTGAACGAAGGCGAACTAGTGGCCTTGATCGGCGCCAATGGTGCCGGAAAGACCACAACGCTCAAGGCTATCACGGGCTCGCTGGGCTGGGCGGCAGGCGACGTGAGCTACATGGGCAGCAGTATTAGAGGGCTGAGTTCCTTTCATTTGGTAGGCAAGGGCCTGGCGATGGTGCCAGAAGGACGAGGCGTGTTCGCTCGCATGACCATCGTTGAGAACTTGCAAATGGGCGCCTATTTGCGCAACGACAAGGCAGGCATTGCCAGTGACATCGAAAAAATGTTTGCCATTTTCCCGCGCCTCAAAGAACGCGCCGCGCAATTGGCAGGAACCATGTCGGGCGGGGAGCAGCAAATGTTGGCGATGGCCCGGGCCTTGATGTCGCAACCAAAACTATTGCTGTTGGACGAACCTTCCATGGGGCTTTCACCGATTATGGTGGACAAAATCTTTGAGGTGATCCGCAATGTCTCGGCGCAATGCACCACTATTTTGTTGGTGGAGCAAAACGCGCGTCTGGCCTTGCAAGCGGCCCATCGAGCTTACGTCATGGATTCAGGCCTGATCACCATGACCGGCAATGCCAGGGACATGCTGAGCGACCCTCGGGTACGGGCCGCTTACCTGGGTGAAGAGGTGTCCGCGGCCTGAGCCCTCAGGCATGGGGACGCACCGATCAAGTATGTAACTTTGCCGTGTCCGCGGTCGTCACAAATGAGTCCGCGTAATACTCATCACTCGGCAGGGCACAAATATTCACAAAATCTTTTTGCGCTGATTCGACCACGATGGGGGCGCCGCAGGCGTAGACCTGATAAGCGCTCAAATCAGGAAAATCGGCCATGACAGCCTGATGAACAAAGCCGCTTCTGCCGCCCCAGGCGTCCTCTGGCAAAGCATCGGATATCACCGGCACATAGGTGAAGCCGGGGTGCTCGGCGGCCCACTGGAGGCACAACGGATGCATGTAGAGGTCCTGAGGACGACGCCCACCCCAGTACAAGCTCATGGGGCGATTCAATGCTTTCATGAAAGCCTGTTCGATCACCGCCTTGATAGGGGCAAAGCCGGTGCCACTGGCTAGCAAAACAATAGGCTTGGCGCTATCTTCGCGCAGAAAAAAAGTTCCCAAGGGACCTTCAAAGCGCAGAATGTCGCGCTCTTTGATGGCCGGTGTGCTCACGCCAAACAAACTATCCGTGAATTTTCCGCCTGGCATATGGCGCACGTGCAGCTCAATTTGCTCCGCAAGATGCGGCGCACAGCCCATGGAGTACGGACGACGCGTGCCATCTCGCATGATGATCTCGATGTACTGGCCTGCGAGATAGCGCAACTTTTCAGTGGCGGGCAACTGTAGCTTGAGCTTGATGACATCGGGTGCAAGCCGCTCCATGCCCGACACCCGGCAGGGCATTTTCTTGATCGGAATATCGCCAACCGCGGCCAGAACTCTGGCCTCAACCACAAGATCAGAGCGAGCATGGGCGCAACACAACAGCGCATAGCCCTTGTCCATCTCATCCGGGCGAAGCGCGCCTGCCGAATGTGGCCCTTGTTCAATCGTGCCTGACACAATGCGCGCCTTGCATGAGCCACAGGCGCCGTCTTTGCAACCATAGGGCAAGACAATGTTTTGGGCGAGCGCCGCTTGTAAGATGAATTGATCGGGCTCAAGGCTGAAATTTTTTTCGCTGGGCTTGAGGGTGACGGAGAAGCTCATAGGTACGCGATTCGTCTTTGCAAATTGGAGGCCCAGATTATCGCTGATTCAAAACAAGAACCCCGCACCGGGCGGGGTTAAGGGGTACTTGCTGTAGAGCAACTTACTGAAGAGTCACGTAACGGAAGTTACTTCG
>JAYUOT010000107.1:0-6879 GCA_043760705.1 Betaproteobacteria bacterium | reverse complement strand
CCAGCCTGAGTAGAGTTTCATCGCCCAATACCAGGACGGGAAATTCTGGTCGAAACCATTGCAGCTTGATGTTGCGCAGCGATGCATGTTCTTGGTGTTGTGCGATCACGCTTTCCAATAAGTCGCACCAATCCAAAGTTTGAAGCTGTGGCACCTGCCCACCCTCCAGTCTGGCAAGGACTAACATCTGATCCACCAGTGCGCGGATTCGCTGGGTCTGTTCTAGCACTCGGGTCGCGGAGTGCGATCCGGCTTCAGCGCCAACGCTACTTCCGTCGACCAGTAATTCTGCGTGCGCTTGTAGCGCCGTGAGTGGTGATTTCAATTCATGGGTCAGCGCTTGCACGTAGCGTTCGACGTAAAGTTTACCGTCCACTTGACCCCGCAGTTTTTCGATGGAGCCGGCGAGTTGCTCCAGCTCCAGGGTGCTTGAGCTGGGTCGCTGTGCTTGTTCGCCTTTGGCGAGTGACTCTGCAAAACCTACTAAGCGGCCCACCGAGCGCTGCAGCCGATAGCTCACCCAAAACCCAATCAAGAGCGAGCCGAGCACTAACCAAGCTCCCTTGCCGAGAATGTTGCGTTCTGCTTGATCAATAATGGGCGACACCGAGCTGATTGGCTTGGCGACCGTTAGTACGCCAATGATGTCTTGGCCGCGTTTGATGGGGGCGGCCACATGATAGATGGCCGACGTGTCGTCGCCGTAGACTTCGCGAGTGCTGCGCGCGCCGTATTGCCCCTTGAGAGTGAGGTACACATCTCGCCAGGCCGAATAGTCCTTGCCAAGATCCTTGCCCGAAGAATCGTAAAGAACAATCCCTTGGTCATCAGTGACATACACACGAAGATCCAGCTTGTCTTTCTGGTGATTCCAAATTTTAGCGTTCACTTCGCGTTGGGTGAACTGTGTCATGGCTTTAGCGAATCGACTTTCCGAAAAACCCAGTGCACTTGATGTGCCCGGGGAGGGAACTGTAGGCTTGATCATTTCGACAGCGGCAATCTCCGCGAGCATGTTGGCCATATCCACCATGTTTTCTTCAATCGTGATCCGCACACTGGGCTTGATTTCCGCTACGAAAATACGCATGACGAAATAGGCGGCCAGGCCAACAATGAGAAAGTAACCGGCCAGCAGTTTTAACGAAATTCGCATGACACGCCCAAGGCTCGAGAGGGTTCTTTACTGAATGGAATAGCCAAGGCCGCGATGGGTGATGATGATATCGGCCACAGGGCTTTGCTCGCGGAGCTTGGAGCGCAGACTTTTGATGTGGGTGTCAATCGTGCGCTCTCCGCTAGGATGGGTCTCACCGCGAGAAAAGTCGAGTAATTGTTGGCGCGAGAATACTTGCCTCGGTCGCTCCAGGAATGCCATGAGCAATTTGTATTCGGTGATCGTCAGGGGCAACTTTTGACTCCGAAAAGCCGCCCAGGCTTCATGCTCGTTCCATTCGAAATCAAGGTATTTTCGGTTCGAGTTGGAGTGTAGTGCATGCGCCTGAGTTTGAGTTTGAACCTGAACCTGAATCATCGCGCTAGTCTCGACGGGTGCCAATGCACCGGGCGTGCGCCGCCCTAAAAGGAGACGCACTCTAGTCACCAACTCGCGCAGACTAAAAGGCTTCGTGAGGTAGTCGCCAGCGCTTAGCTCCAACCCCAGTACGCGATCAATCTCTTCGTTGTGAGCGGTCAGGAACAGGACGGGTAGTTGCTCCGGGGAATAAAGCTCGCGTAGGCGTCGACAAACCTCGAAGCCGCTTAAATCGGGTAGACCAATATCCAAAATGAGGAGTTCGAAGGGCAAGGGCCCGGCCTTACGAGGCGCGCTCAATCGCTCCAGGGCTGTCTCGCCAAAGGCCACAATCTCGGAGCGGTGCCCCGCTTTGGTTAAAGCAAGCTGCACAGCTTCAGCGATGGCTAGTTCATCTTCAACGATAAGAATATGGCTCATGAACTCTATTGTGAAGGAAAAGTGAAACCAGACGGATCTTGATCTTGGCGGGTGTGAGATAGCATTCAGGAGCGAGCGTCGAGCCGGGATGGTTTCGCCCGGACAACATCTTTCAGGCAGTGAGGAGCAAGGCAATGAGTCAAGTCACGGAGGGAATGGATAGAACGGCGCATCGGGCCTTCATGCGCGCCATGGGCTTGGATGACGACGATTTGAAAAAACCCTTAATCGGAATCGTAAGCACCCATGGCGAAAACACGCCGTGCTCGATGTCACTGGGTCCGCAAGCTGACGCGGCTCGGCTCGGGGTGGCTCAGGGCGGTGGCGTGCCCGTACCCTTTACGACCGTATCGGTGTCCGACGGTGTCTCCATGAACCATAAGGGCATGCGCATGAGCCTGGTGTCACGCGAGCTCATCGCCGACTCCGTGGAGGCTGTCATGCGCGGCCACCTCTATGATGGCCTGGTGGCTTTCGCGGGATGTGACAAGACCTTGCCGGGCATGATGATGGCCATGGCGCGTTTGAACTGTCCGAGTGTGTTTGTGTACGGTGGTGCAATGTTGCCTGGTCATTGGCGCGGCCAGGATGCGACCATTTTGACAGCCTATGAAGGTGTCGGTTCGGTGCTGGCCGGGCAAATGACGGAAGCAGAACTTTACGAGCTTGAAAAGGTCTGCGCCCCGACCGTGGGTTCTTGCCCGGGGCAGTTTACGGCCAACACCATGGCCATGGTCTCGGAGACACTGGGCCTTGCGATTCCAGGATCGGCCATGATGCCTGCTGTTTATACCCAACGTCTGGCGCTGGCACGCGCGGCGGGCCGAAGGGTCACGGAAATTCTTGCCAAGGGCGGGCCCTTGCCCCTGGATCTCATCACTCGCAAGTCCCTGGAGAACGCTACCGCGGCCGTGGCGGCAACCGGCGGCTCCACCAATGCCGGTTTGCATTTGCCCGCAATTGCCCATGAGGCCGGGATTCGGTTCACGCTTGACGATGTCGCCGAGGTCTTTGCGCGGACACCTTTAATCGCCAGCCTACAGCCTGGCGGAAAGTATTTGGCGGTCGATCTATTTCGCGTGGGGGGAGTTGATTTGGTACTCAAGTCCTTGCTCGATGGGGGCTACTTACATGGTGAGGCCCTTTGCCTCAACGGGCAAACTCTGGGCGAGCGTTTGAAGAGTTCGCCGGGACCGGATGGTGAGATTGTGATGGCGACCACCCAACCTTTGCTGGCCAGCGGTGGTGTCGTCGTGCTCCGTGGCAATTTGGCACCCGATGGAGCCCTGATCAAGATCGCGGGTATGAAAACCTTGCAATTTAGCGGGCCGACGCGTGTTTTCGAGTCGGAGGAGCATTGCTATGAAGTCGTCAAAGCCCGGCAATATCAGGCCGGTGAAGTTTTGGTGATTCGTAATGAAGGCCCGGCAGGTGGTCCGGGCATGCGTGAGATGCTGGGCGTCACGGCGCTCATTTACGGGCAGGGGATGGGTGAGAAAGTGGCACTGCTCACCGATGGACGATTCTCGGGTGCGACCCGCGGCATGATGATCGGATATGTCGGCCCGGAGGCCGCCGTCGGTGGACCGATTGCCTTGCTTGAAGATGGCGACTGGGTGGACATCGATGCGGCGACGGCAAAGCTCGACGTTCGACTGACGCAAGCCGAGTGGGACTTGCGCCGTGCAAAATGGACCGACACGCAGAATAGTGCAAGCCTCGGTCCGTCGGGCCAGCGTTTTGTGGGTCAAAGTGGGGTGGTGATGCAGCGCCAACGGGCCGACGGAGAAAAGCTCAATGGCGTGCTGGAAAAGTACGCTCGGGTGGTGGGTCCTGCGCATCTCGGAGCGGTGACTCATTCTGGTCGATCGTAAAAAATCCAAGCTACGGGTTTCCACCCCCCCCAAAAAAAACCCAGTCGGAAACGCGAATGCTTGGTAAACCCTTTGGGTTTTTCTAGCGTTCAAGGCTAGAATGCGCCATCGTGCATTAATTGATAAAAATTGATCATCAGGAGATAAGTATGTTGCGTCGTAAGCTTTTTGAGAATTCAGCGACCCTCGCCGCCAGCCTGTTGGGCGTGGCGTTTGCGGTCCTGCCTCAGCTCAGTCAGGCACAAACCGTGCTGACCATGTCTAGCTGGGTGCCTCCTTCCCATTTGCTCACTCGTGGCCTGGCTGCCTGGGGTCTGGAAGTCGAGAAAGCAACCAATGGCCGCGTCAAGCTGCAAATGCTGCCCAAGCATCCCTCGGCTGCTACCGGCACATTTGATGCAGTGCGTGACGGTCTGGTCGACGTCAGTTACGTCACAGCCAGCTACACTCCGGCCCGGCATGTCTTGCCCCTGATGGCAGAACTTCCTGGCGCAGGCACCACCTCCGAAATCAATTCAGTGGCCTATAACCGTATTCACTGGAAGTATTTGGATAAGGCCGGTGAGTACAAGGGGGTGAAACTCTTGGGCGTATTCACCCACGGCCCAGGCCAGATGTTCAACACCAAGAAAGTCATCGACGGCCCGGAAGATTTCCAGGGCTTGAAGCTTCGTACCGGTGGGGGTGTGGCGGATCAAATGGCACGTGCTTTAGGGGCTGCCGCCTTTGTGAAACCTGCGCCAGAGTCTTACGAGCTGCTGAGCTCGGGCGTTGCCGACGGAGTGTTCTTCCCATTGGAGTCGGTGGTCTCCTTCAAGCTGGACAAGATTGTCAAGCACGCCACCATTTTCCAAGGTGGCTTCTACAGCTCGGCTTTCGGTTTCTTCGTTAACGAAGCGGCATGGGCGAAGTTGTCCAAGCAAGATCAGGACATTGTCAGTGGTCTCGGTGGCGAGAAGCTGGCCCGCTTTATGGGTAAGTATTGGGACGAAGGTGATCGCGTGGGCATGGAGGCTTTGAAAGCCGCGGGTGTCACGATTACTCCGGCTACGCCTCAGCTACTCAAGGCTACTTCCGAGAAAGCCAAGATTCTTGAAACCGATTGGATCAAGGCTGCCAATGCCAAGGGTGTTGACGGTGCCAAAGTATTGGCTGAATTTCGTGAAGAGTTGAAGAAAGTCAGTGCGGGACAGTAGGCGCAGATTCCTTAAGTCGCTATGAGCTTAAGCGCGCGCCACTCCTGGCTTGATCTTGCACTGGGAGCCGCAGCAAGTATTTTGCTGCTGCTCATGGTGTTTCTCACGTTCGCTGATGTCCTCGGGCGCTATGTGTTCAGCGCTCCGGTCAAGGGCGCGTTTGAATTGACTGAGCTGTCGCTTTTGGTCCTGATTTTCGCAGGGCTGCCGCTCGCTTCCAAAGGTGATGAACATGTCACCATGGACTTCATCGACAAAATTCTTTCCGAAAAAGCGCAGGAGCGCTTGCAGCGCTTTATGCATTTGTTGAGCGCTGCCTTGATCCTCGGCTTGAGCTATCAGATCTATCTCAAGGCTGAAAAAATTGCAGCCTACGCGGATACGACTGATGTACTGAAAGTCCCGGTCGCCCCGTTTGTTTACTTTATGACGCTGATGGTCTTCATCACCGGGCTCATCCATGTTTTCAAAGCCTTTGGCACCATCACCTTGTCGGGCGATGCCTTTGATCCGGAGAAAAGCGCAACCACTTAGCTCTGCTGGCTTTCTGCAGGTTGGCATGTCAGGTGTCACTTGTGGCCTTTTCTTCTTCCGGCGCTTTTCGGGTTCTCATGTTCAAGCGCTGAGATCAACCTCTTAGTCGACCTCCCATGACCATCGCTCTCGTCGCCCTTCTCTTGATGCTCCTGCTTGCGCTGGTGCGCTTGCCCATCGCTTTTTCGATGGGCTTGGTGGGTTTTCTGGGCGTTGCTTACCTACGAGATTGGAATTTCGCGCAGGCTTTCGCGATGATCCAGACCAAGGTGTACGAGACGGGTCGAAACTACACCCTGTCGGTGATCCCGCTGTTCATTCTCATGGGCAATTTGGTCACCCGAGCGGGGATGTCTCATGAGTTGTTCCGAGCGGCCAATGCCTTCGTGGGACATCTGCGCGGTGGCCTGGCGATGGCCACTGTGGGCGCCTGTGCTGGCTTTGGGGCAATTTGCGGTTCGTCAGTGGCGACCGCCGCCACCATGGCGAAGGTAGCCTACCCGGCCATGAAAAAAATTGGTTACAACGATTCACTGTCGACGGGCGCGATCGCGGCGGGTGGCACCTTGGGGATCTTGATTCCGCCCTCCACGATCATGGTGATTTACGGCATCATGACCGAGACCAATATCGGTAAACTGTTTGCTGCGGGTGTCCTTCCTGGAGTTCTTGCCGTACTCTTGTTATGCGGCGCCGTACAGTGGATTTGTTGGCGCGATCCTTCCGCGGGCCCTCGGGGCGAGAAAACCAGTTGGCCGGAGCGCTGGGTGGCTTTTAAGGGGGTTTGGGCGGTGGCGGCCTTGTTCGCGGTGGTTATGGGGGGTATTTACGGTGGTGTGTTTACTGCGATGGAAGGCGCGGGCATTGGCGCTTTCGGTGCGCTGATCTTCGCCTTCGCCCGACGTACCTTGACCTGGTCGAACTTGTTCGAGTCGCTCACCGAGTCGGCGCGCACCACGGCAATGTTGTTCACCATCTTGATCGGCGCCCTGATGTTCGCCGAGTTCATCAACTACACGTCCATGCCCAATGATTTGAAAACCTGGGTGCTAGGCCTGGGTCTGTCGCCGATTTGGGTGATTGCTGCGATCTGCGCCATTTATGTATTGTTGGGCACCGCCATGGAAGAGCTCTCCATGATTTTGCTCACCGTGCCGATTTTCTTTCCGCTCGTGACGGCGCTCGGCTTTGACCCGGTTTGGTTCGGCATCCTGATCGTGGTGGTGGTGGAAATTGGTTTGATCAGCCCGCCGGTAGGCATGAATCTTTTTGTGCTGAATTCCCTCTTACCTGAAGTACCGACGCAAAAGATTTTTAAAGG